>JACQLS010000037.1 GCA_016204005.1 Parcubacteria group bacterium
ACAGCGACAACCTCGCAGCCGTAGCAGATACCAAGAATGGGTATGGCGCTTTCTTGTATAAGGGCTATTTCGCGAGCGAGTTTCTCTCTGTTGTACACGATAGGGAACTGGCTACTCCCCGAAAGAATGAGGAGGTCGAAATCGGCATTTTGTATTTTGTCTGTCTCACTAAAATTAAACACCGTAACGGTTTCTTTTCCGAGCAACCGTAGAATGTTTGTCGGCGCAGATATTCCATTGTTTACAATTGCAACACGCATAATTCTCTTACTACACACTTACTTTAAAAGTGCGACGCCAATGGTTGCGAGAATTGCACCGGCAAACTTCTGCCACAAGTGGCCTCTCTCGTTTAAGAAAAGTGCTGCGAGGATGACGGTCAACACAACCACTGACTGGTTGATAGACGCTAGTTGCGCGGCACCACCACCCATCTTATACGCAAAATGGATCGCGACTGCTGACAGGGGGGCGAAGATCCCCAAAAGAAGTATTTTAGGCAGAAGCGATTTTTTCAAAAGCGGCTTCATCTCTTTAAGGGTTTTGGGCCTCATTGCGAGAACGAGGAGCCCGGGGAGAAGGAAGGAAATGGCAGTGTACGATAGCACGTCTGAAAAACGCAGAATATACGCGCCAATGGCAAATGCGGTCCCGTAGCAAAAACCGCAACCCAATGCATACAGAACACCTTTGTTGATTTTGAAGACACCCTCTTTGAAGGAAATAATAGCAACGGCGCTAAGCACGAGGATAACGCCTGCAATCTTGGGGAGGTCGAAAGACTCGCCCAAAAAGATGAGCGCAACCGCGATAGTCCATAGTGCACGGGAGGAAACAGCGATCGACACTTCGGATACGTCTATGCTTTTAAGCGCCGTGAATTGAAAGAACGACCCCGCGGCGTATAGCACCGTAATAAGAGCAAACTGCAACCACAGCCCCTCTATGGGCGGCACCGAGAAACCTTTCATGAGCGTGAACGCGCCGAGGAAGATACCACCGATAAGCTGAAATGCCGCCGAATATGCCAATGCCATGCTCTGGCCATCCCTCATGAGCACTCGTTGGAGGAGATTTGAAATGGAGAGCGCGATGACGCTCACGATAGAAAGTAAAAACCAGTCCATGGGTGTCGTTTGATTATATCAGTATACTACCCCAACTTGCGTAATAAAACTAAACCTGGCAGAATCGAGCACAGAAAGCACAGCGGAGTTTACTCAATGTCCCTCTGCAGACGGTGTGGCGGAAGCGGGTTTCTGCTTCGTGTAAAGAAACAGGTGCCGATATACGGCAGTCATTCAAGCGATGCACAACATGCGGCGGCAAGGGCACGAGCCAACCGCCCTTAGGACCGCGTGAGATTCGTATCAGCCGCAAACAAGGTAAATTCCTTAGACCTTAACGCAAGCCGCTCCGACTATAGTCGGAGCGGCTTTTACTTTACCGAGAACGGCGGGGTTTGCCGTGGTATCCACCCGAACGGCCATGCCCCCCTGGTCGACCTGGTCGAGCAGATCCGGAAGAAGGTCCAAATGACTGATGGCGTCCACGCCCACCATGCCCACGCCCGCGCCCACCCTGTGGTTCGCGACCGCGAGGTGCGTTGAAAGCCGCGAGAGAAGCGGCCACCTGTGGAGAAGTTTCGCCTGTCTGATTGTGCGTAGAAACAGGAAGTGTCTTTCTGATAAGCCGTTCAACAGCGCGAATGTCATTCCGCTCTTCTGGGAGCGCAAAAGAAATTGCGTGTCCTTCTGCTCCGGCGCGTCCGGTCCGCCCAATGCGGTGCACATAGTCCTCTGACTGCGCGGGGAAATCAAAGTTGATGACGAGTTCTATGCCACGAACGTCAATGCCGCGTGAAGCGATGTCGGTCGCGACAAGCACTCGATACTTCCCGGACTTAAAGCCCGCGAGAGCGTCTCTCCGTTGCATCTGGGAACGGTTTCCGTGAATCTCGGCTGCGCTGTGCCCAAACGCGTTCACCAGTCTCGTTACCTTTTTCACTGCGTACTTGGTACGTGCAAAAATGAGTGTTGAGCCTGAATAGTCGCGCAAGACTTTTTCAAGGAGTTTCGGTTTAGCATCTTTTCTAACAATAAAAATTTCTTGTGATACATTTTGGGCCGCAGTACCGGGAGGGGCGACTTCGATCCGGACGGGCAACTTCATGTACTTTGTGGCAATCGCCATGATTTCGTGCGGAAGCGTTGCAGAAAAAAGCATCGTCTGGCGATCTTTGGGAAGACGCTCGAGAATACGCTTGATCTGCGGTTGGAAACCCATGTCGAGCATGC
>JACQLS010000004.1 GCA_016204005.1 Parcubacteria group bacterium
CGCGACAAAGCTCTTTATCTCTCGTGTCTTTTTACCGCAGTTATAAAGTGTATATATTAAATAAGGGCAGTGATGTTTCACTGCCCTTTTTCTATTTCTATTTTATCTTCTTCCGTCTCGCCGACCGATACGGCGACGACGGGAACACCTAAGGTTCGCTCTAATGTAGACACGCAAAGGTTAATAAACTCCTTTTTCGCATCTCCTTGCGGAATGCGGTGTGTCGTGATGCGCGGAACGCAATCGAGCAGCATGCGACCAATCTTCTCCTGCCGCAGAAGATGCTCTTCGCTTCCGTCATCTATTGCTCTCCGTATACCCACAATACTGCCACCTTCGAATCGGAATACGTCGTTGCTTCCCGACACATCGTGCGGGATATCATACGTGTCGCACACCTGCCAGAATCCTTGTGGCCACACCCGGTCAAGACACGTGATGACGAGCCCGTCAATGGGCGCCTCACTCGACGCTTCAAGCGCGTACCGTGCGGCCACCATGTCGAACTGTCCAACTCGGAAGCTCCCCTGCCACGGATGCTCCTTATTCGTCGCATCAGGCAATTGTGCCGTCAGTTCTTTCGATTGAGTTACAAACGGCCCAGCGCCATGCCGCGTATGGTAGGCGCGGAGTATTCCGAGATTTTTCACATCGCCATCATAGCTACATTCGCGAAGTATGCTCTGCGCGGCGTGCGGAGTGGTCCTCACTTTTGTAATGTACGGATGGAATCCATACCGCCGATCAAGCAACACTCCCTGGGAACCCTCGAACACTACCGTGCCCTCGGGCCCGAGTATCTCCCTCGCGACGTAGTCTGTGTCGACAATCCTGACACGTCTTGCGAGTTCGGTGAATTGCTCCACTGCCCACTCCACAGTGTCGGGGTCTTCCATTTCTCGAAGTTCTTCAAGGACTCGATCGCGTACGTCATTCGGGACATCACTTGCGCGATCGGCGAATGCTTCGAATTGCGCCCACTTGTAGCGCTGAATTGCTTCGAGCTTCTGCCGCAAAGACGCGCTGTTCAAATCTCCCGCTCTGATAGCACCTTCTTTGAGCACTTCAGAGTCGAGAACTGTTTCGCCAACGCCAATACCGACTGATCCGCGCCTATTCTTGCCACGCAGGAGTTCGCGGACACGTCCAGCAATTGCTGAAAACGGAGTAATCACGAGGGCATCCTTATGAATCGTCATCGTATCGAACGCAGTGCGAATTCCACACCCATGCACAAGCACCTCCCCCTCTCTAAGGATCGCGTGGGGGTCGATAACCATGTGCTCTGAAAGATGCGTCTTAGCATCCCGCAGTGTGCCCGAACCGAACTGTGAAAACACATGACTCGTGCCGTCTTTGGAGACAACGCGATGAAGCGCCTGCGGTCCGCCGGTGCGGATGATTGTGTGGGCTTTATGGCGCCACGACAACCAGTCCGTCACAGTGCCCTTACCTTCGTCTCCGTACCCGAGTCCCGTTACCACAAAGGCGTTTTTACTGTGAGTATGTCCGCGGGTTTTAGTCACCACCGTTCCTCCTTTCGTCCTTTTTTAGAAAACGAGGTGGTCCTGTGGCCACCCCGGTGTGGAAACGCTACAGTTTCCAATCTGGTTTCTTTTTTTCCGCGCCAGCAGACTTTTTCCGCTTTGACTTTGCATCAGACGAGACGCCCTTCGTCCCGATCGGCCAGATATCCTCACGACTCGCAAATGTGGCACCTGCCAACGGAATCTTTTCGAAATTCGGAAAAGTCGTCTGCAAGCCGACGGGAATGCCCGCGCAAGCATCAACGATGCTTGTTGCCTCACCGCGCGACAACCCAGCCTTTCTCAAGAAATCGACGGCACTTTGCAAATTGAGCACACCTTCAGTGAGGCCAATGATGCAGGCCTGCACTTCAGCGAGATCTTCGGTGCGCGGGAGTTGAACGACTCGCTCTTTGCCAAGAACTTCGCTCCACCACTTCCCAACATATCCATTCGTTTTAACTTGCAAGAAGAAGCCGTGCCAGTTCCCGAGTAACTTCTTTGCTACTTCTCTGGTCGTGGGCAACGATTGCGGCGCCGCACTACCGAATGCCTTCTCAAGGACGTCGGATCCAAAGACACGCGCCAGCAAGTCCCTATCCAGCTGATCACGACCGATCTCGTCGCCGACCGAAAAGTAGTATCCGCGAAGACCATACCGAGTGATGCTGGCATCCGTAAGATACGCGGCCGCAAAAAGACCAAGTTGATATTCTTCTGCGGGATCACCGCCCCCTCGTTGAGGATCGAAAAGCCCCATCTGACGCTCGACTTCGTTGTCGGGCTCGAATTGGGAACGTTGGTACGGGAATCGGTCTACCTCGTCTTGGATGACACCGGTGCACATCTGCGTGTTGTAGCGCCGTAGCACGGCGCCATCGCCCTGAATAAGCAAGTTCTGCACCTTCGGCTGCACCTGGAACGCAATGTCGATATTGTTGCCCATAGAACCAGTTGTATCAATGTCAGTCTGTACCGCCATTGCAACACCGTACTTGAGCAGGAATCCATCGCCATCCGGAATGAGCAAATTGCCCGCTCCGCGGACAGGACCGTATTTCGGCAACCCTCGCGGATCAACAAGTGGATCCAATCCTTTTCCTTGGCTAACTCGTTGTTCTCCGAGATATGTCGCTCTGCCCCTACCTTCGGTCGCGACTCTTTTGGCAATCGATTCGTATGTAGACCTCGACGCTTCGCCTTTTTCTCTCATGGACATCTCTCCTTTCAAAGAGCTGTCTGATCGCCTTAGACTCCTTCGGAAACTGCGATCACGTTTTCCGGCACCACCAAGACTGTACACAACTTTTGCGCCCTTGTCAAAATCTGACAATTGGGGCTAAGCTCTGTACGCGAGGTGTCTACAGAGCATCGTATCAGTTGGGCAGTAAGTGTCAAGTATACACTATGTTACAGAAGAAAAACGGCAGGTGTGTCAAGATATTTGTAGTTAAAAACCCAGGGGATCTCTCCCCTGGGTGTCTGCGCTTTTAGCAGATTAAAATGGATTCTTGGTGCTATATTCCTGCCAAAAGGAGAGTGCTTTGTTTGCATGCTCGTGAGAGATTTCATCGCAAAGCATAAAGTGCTTGTATCCGAGGGCGCGCATATATTCCACATCCGAAATATCTGCCATGGTGACTTCTCCCCCCTCCAACCCTAGAAGAAGGCGTGAGGCGCAGATAGCTTTCGGGTCTTTCTCTGCAATAAGACGGAGGGCTTCACACATCGCGAGTGCGCCAATCTGAATCATCAAATCGTCGCGTGCTGCCATGAGCCGATACGGGCTTCCTTCGGAGAAATGCTTCGGCTGGAGCGTCCTTACAAAATCAACGCCGGCTTGCGACTCAATTTTAAAAACAATCTCACATTCGTCGACAGAAACTGCTCCCTTGGAATGCACTGCGATCGCCTCCTCGAGCTCTCGCACGTCATCGCGGCTCTCAACAAACGAAAGCATGAAACGCCTAATCCCTTCGGAAAGAGCCGCCTTAATATATTCGTGATCAAGATCAAGAAGTCCTCCATCAACCTTGAGATTCTTCCCCAGGACGTTGACTGATTGCCCTGGACCGACAAGCCTCGGTTTGGCAGTGTCGACGTAAAGCTTGTTTCCATCAACTATCTCACGGATCTGGCAATCTTTATCACCGCGTAGAGCTATCTGTGCCGGCAACTCCACGCTTATTTTGTGATTGAGAATAATTGGTTTGTAAGGCACGAGACCCCACTCGATAACGCGGAGCTGCTTGCCTTTCAGGTCAATATACACGGGTTTGCCGAGTGGCGCCGCACAGGCTTGTATTCTACGGACAGTCAAAAAAGGAGGATATGCTGACTCTACGCCGGTGTTGTATCGAACCGCGCCGACGATAGGATGCTTTGTAATTGACGTGAGAAGTCCCTCTTGATGGACAGGTGGCAAACTCAGGATAAGCATGGCCAATCTCCCTTTAGTCTCATGTTGGTTGGTCTAAAAAAACCATACCATTTGATTTTATTGCCGTCAAATAGCGACTGCGCGGGCATAAAAAAACCGCAAGCGATTGCCTGCAGTTTGCTATATATCTTTGTGTACGATTAGAGCTTCCAGCTCGCGCCTTCGGCTTGACCCTTCGACCTCTTCTTGTCCTTGCTCTCCTTTTCCTTAGCGGGTGACTTCTTGGGTGCACCGTCAACGGAAGCGGAGCGCGCAAGTTTTACCGGCTTCCAATTCTTGAGCGGCTCAAGAGCCTTTTCCACCTGACGAATACGTTCCGGCGATTGCGGTTCGTACTCGACATCTTGTCCGAGATTGAGCGGCCGTGTACGCATGTCCTCAAGGTACTGCGGAAGCGTCCGCGCTCCAGAAACGACTGCGTAAACACCAAGCGTGATGTCGCCGATCGCGAGGTCTCCTTCGTCACCTTTGGGCATGAGAATCACGCGGTCTTCCCCGAGCACCCGTCGCCACTGACGCACGATCTCCGAATCCTTACCATCAGGATAATAACGGTGAATGAGCAATACATTGCCTTTAAACTTTTTCAAGAGGTCACGGAATACGTTGTTTGCGGTGGTGTCTTTATGTTGGCCGCCAAAGTGCTTGCACAAATCATCCGCGTAGAGCTCCTCGCGGAACCCCTCATCACCCGTAAAAAGACAGATCGGTGTTTCTGCATTCGGGAAGTCGCAGAGATATGCATAGAAGTACGCCGCAACTTCGTATGATTCCAAGTGCTGGGCACCACCTTTACCCTCGAAATATATCTTTTTGAAAAAGCGATCGAGGTTTCTCAATACGGAGAAGTCCGCCATTTGAAGCGGCGCATCGTCAGAGGTGGTGTCGCCAACCGCAGCCAAACTCATTTGCGGATCGAGCAGGTATCGACGTGCCACGATCTGACCCACAATACCCGGCCACTTGTCGTAGATGATCTTCGGCAGTTTGCCCATCGAACCAGTGACGTCAAAAAAATACACGAGTGGATCTTTTGCTTCGCAGATAAGTTTGCGATCCTTGGGCAAAAGAGACGCATCAACACTGCTCCGAGAAAGATCTCTTTGAGCAACAGTCGTGAATCCGCCTGCAACACGAAGCGCCTTACTCGTTACGTCGCGACCATCATAGTAAGTGCCGCTACCACCCATGGCTTGATCCTCCTTTCAAGGATCTGTGTTATTGACTGCCCCCACCATAACGTATTGGAGCGAGAACGTCAATCCTATGCGAAACTAAAAGAAAAACCCCGGCCAAAAGGCTAGGGTTGCTACTCTCAACAGATGCTCCATAAACTCTAGGCAACTGCCGCGACCTCATCGGGTTTGATGATGTTGCGCGCTTCAATCTGCGCGATAAGACTTTCACCGTCTGGAACAAGGTTGCGTTCTTTGATCTCTTCGATGATCTCCCGCGCATTTTCGGGGAGCAATCTGCGAGAAGATGATTCCGAGATAGCGAGGAGCGTCATAAGGTCAATCTCTGATTGGCTTGCAGATGGAATGAAGTCGTCGATAGCTTCGCGAAGCGCCTCATCGTCAACCTTCTTTTTGTCCATCTCTCCAGCAAAGCGGAGGGATTTCAGCGCAATCGCCTCGATATCTGCTCCGGAAAGTCCTTTCGCCATTGTAGCGTACAGCGAGAAGTCAGTGATGGATGTTGCGATGTCGTACCGACGGAACATGACTCCAAAAATCGCAGAGCGCTCTTCCGGGGTTGGCATAAGAATCGCAATGCGATCATCACTGCGGCCGCTTCGCTTCATGGCCGCGTCCATGCGATCCGGGCGATTGGTGCAGTTGACCATCACCACCCGTCCACGGATGCGCGGGTCAGAGAGGAACCGCATCCACGCTTGCATAATGCGCTCGGAAACTCCCGAGTCGCCCTTGGGCGAGTCACGATTCGCTTCGCCGAGATCCGCTTCGTCGTTCATAACAATGACAGGCGCCAATGCCCAGAGTCCCTGAATCTGGCGTTCGGTGCGTTCTTCGGACATGCCGACCCACATGGACCGTGCGTTTTTCATCTTCACGAAGTTGTAACTCGCGCCTTTGGCGAGCGCTTCAATGAGCGCGGTCTTGCCGGTGCCGGGAGGACCCATGACGGTGATGCCCTGCGGAATCAGCCGAGCTTCACCTTTGCGGATTGCTTCCAAGACCGAAGCGAAATATGCCTTCTGTTTGGCGAGCCCGCCAATCGAATCCAAGTCCCATTGCGGCTCGGCAATTTCCATGACGTCGCCATACTCGGCATTGAGGATTTCCTTCTTCTTCTCTTTAACGAAGGAAATGTCGACTTGTCGCCCGGATTGTTTCGCCGCGCGGAAGATTTCGAGAATCTGCCGCAGGCTCATGCCCTGTGTCGCATTCACAAACGAATCGACATTGAAATCCTTCGGGGCTTCAAAGTGCGGAGGAAACGCATTGAGACTCTCTTTCAAATCTTCAATCTCTTGCGTAATGCTATCTTTTAAGTCGCCCTTGGCGCGCGAAAGCTTCTTTCGCAGGGCCGCAATCTGCCTTTCTACCTCCTGCTCCTCCGGCGTGCCGAGCGTTTGACGCTCAATGTAGAACTTGCGCTCTGTAGCGGTCGGCTTAGGAATGAGCACGGCCGTGATGCGGCTTGATGCCTGTCGGAGCTCTCCAGAGACCTTACTCAAGAGGTCCGTGAGCAAGAGAACAATATTGGTCTTCTTCTTAACCTTCGAGTCTTGGGCCCACGCGCGAAGTCGCGCAATGTGTGTACGCTCGTTGGCGAGAAGTGCTCCGCCAGTTGATTCGGGCGCAATAAAATGCGCCTGTTCGATGATGACGGCAACCCGTTCCATCTTCCTTAGCGCTTTTTCGATAAGCGGCAGGCAAAGTTCCGGCTCGCGAGGCAACTGCCTCTTCATGGCAAGCCCCGCTTTCGCGGCTGCAACTACATCTTTTGGATCAGCATCCTCTTCACCTGCAATCTCCGCAACCTTGCGAAACTCCTTCTCCATTTCTGGCTTGAGAAAGCGCATGCCGGTCGCAATGTTGTAGAAGATTACCATCTCGCGCTCGCTAAAGACGCGCGCGAACATTTCCTGGAGCGGAATGTACGGGTACCTCGGCTCATCGGCTCCATTTGGATTCGGCACAAGACACGTGATGTCTCCGTGCAATATGAATACGGAAGATATCTCCGCCCTAAAGCGGCTAGCTACCGCGTCCGAAAACCATTCCGGCAAATTAGGGAGTTTTACTTCAGTCGTCGCTGTCATTGCTCTTCCTCCTAGTGCTCGTGGTCATGGCCGTGGCCATGTTTGTGGGTGTGGCCATGACTATGGCCGTGGTCGTGGCGTACTTCGCCGGGGAACGGATCTCCTTGTTTGACCTCGCGCTTGCCGAGAACGAGTTTCACTCCGAGCTTGTGAGCAAGCGCCAAGAACTTTGCCGTTGCGAGGTCGAGCAATTTCTGCGACTTGAAGTGCTCAAAGGTAATCTCGGAAATATCGCCACGTCGCGTGATTTTGATGTAATCGCACGGATGCGACTTCCCCACCTCTTCTGCCTCGAGGATGAGTTCATCCCCTTTTTGCGTAATGGTCACCGTATAGTCGAGGAGCTCCGCAACAATGCCCAGAATCTCGAACTGCCAACGATTAGAAACAGCAGAAGCCTTTTCGCTAAGCTGCTTTTTTCCGCGAGCGTTCGTAAAACTCCCCTTCGCCTGAAGCATGCCTTCCGAATCGATCGTGAAATTAATGCCGTCGGCACCAATCTTTGCCAGGGTGCGCTTAAGCGCCTCAATGAGAAGCGGTTTCGTATTCAGTTCCTTAGCCCACTCCAAGAATTCGGGATCCTCTATGCCGAGCTTTTCCAAGAGATCCGCATCAATGTTCGGCGCCTCTGATTTTGCGCTGAACACTTGCGGTGCGGGCACCGGAATTTCCACTTTCGCGTAACTCTTGTAACCGATATCGCAAGGCATCGGATGTCCCTTTCCTTAGGCGACGTTCTTCAACGTCAAAGTAACATCTGCCCACGTAGTACCACAAAAAAATGCCAAAGGCAAGCATCGGTTCTTTGCCCCAATACGCTCTTTAATCCCGAACCCTAAAGCTTCTCTATCTCTTTTAAGTCCTTGTCGGGTATATAAAGGAGTGCGAGCCCGAGGAGTATCCCGCCAATGACAGTATAGATATGTACGCCGCCGAAAAGGACTTGATCAAACCAGTCGAGGCCGTACCACACGCCACGCCAAATCAAAACCAAAGACACAACGACGATGAGGTTCTTAGTGAAATAGCGGATAAGATTTTTCTTGGGCATATAATCAATAATCCCTTAAAAAATGATAATGCTTGCGATTAAAAAGTAGACGAGCAGACTGATGACATCCTGAATAATGGTCGCGACAGGACCAGAGCCAAGCGCCGGATCGGAATGTTCCGCGTAGAGAAGGCGCGGGGTCACAACGGCTAGAACCGGAGCAAGGGTAAGATTTAAAAGCATTGTGATGCCTATGGTCAGACCAACAAGAGATGACCCGAGCCAATATGTGGCAAAGATTCCTAAAATAAGTCCGGAAACGGCGCCTAGACCAAATCCGACCGCGCTCTCCTTCAAGATGTAGCGCGCAAAGTTGATATTCCTTTTTTCGGAGAGCGCGCGAACATAAATCGTCTCTGTTTGCGTGCCCACCGCGTCACTCATGTACACAATGACGGGAATAAAAAACGCAAGACGCAAATCAGCCGAAAGAACCGCCTCGAATTTGGAGACAATGATAGTCGCCACTAGACCACCCAAGAGTCCGAGAAAGAGCCACGGGCCACGCGCTTCAATGAGATGTTCTACGGATTCTTTGTTAACATCTTCTTCCGTATATCCCTTTTTAGAATCCATCTCCATCTACCTATTATACTATTTTCTATCACACAAACTACTTAGTACTGTTTGAAATAAAAAAAGCCGCCCCCTCCGTCGAGACGAAGGGGGGTTGGCCTTTCGTTTCGCCGAAGTGGCGGTTGAACGTGTTGTCCGTGATCAAGCGACGTCTTCAGTCTAGCTTGCCCCGGATAGCGCCGGAATTCCAGAACATCTGGCCGTCGGCACGTTGGGAGACAGCGACAGAGTCTCCATCCTTCAAGATCATACACTTCTGCACATCCCGCCGGTAATCGTACTCACGGTCCTGGGGGTGATTCACAAGATTCCCCTTGAAACCGTAGACCGTGCCACCAACGGTAATGCTGAACTGGCAGGTCGGTACCTCTGCGCGTATGGTCGGAGTGCGCACAGTGGCGACGCCCACACTGTGACGGTCAATGGGGTAGGCGCCTAGAACTTGCTCAGGAACCCCCGCTCCAACGAATCCGGCGACAGTTGCGACCGCCACTGTCACGGTCGCAACTGCAACCATCCATAACCCATTCTTACGCGCGATACGCATGATTCGGTTTCCTTCCTTGCCCTGTTGGTTTCCGATATCCAGTGTTATTTTATCATATAAAAGTATACCTGTCAAGCCTACTATTTAGAATTGCCCAGAAAGAGCGAAACACCCCTCCACTTTCAACAAAAAAGCCCCGGCACGATGTCCGGGACTCAATACCTCTCATTATAGAAAATCGTTACTGCAACTCGCCGGTTGCGAGGAACTTTCTGGCAATCATCGCCATCGTCTGATGTCCACCGCATTCGCACATCACTCGCGGCGACCCCTCGAAGCCATGCTGTTTGATAAGGGCTTCTTTTGCGCGCATGTTGCAGTCGCAAAATACGAATAGCGCCTTAGCCGGGTCGAGGCCGTGTTTTGCGGCATGCTCAATTGTGCCCTCACTGCCGCGGTCACCGACATAAATGATCACTCGGCCGAGTGTCGGGAGATGCTCCGTCAACTGTTGCCAGTGACTACCAACGGCTCTCGCGATTTGTTGATCGCCCTGATCTTGTAGGACCGCCTTCTGTGCCAGGGGGCCAAATTGCGGCGCACCCCAGGGGGCACCATTACGATCCTGGATCAATAGCAGTTTGCCCTCGACCCAGCCGTTCGAAAAGCCCGGCAAAAACGTGTTGTACGAAAGCATCGCGATCTTCGATGGCTGTTGCATTGCGACACACCTTCGGTCTATGGTTGCTTTTTGCAGTGTAACATCAGATTCATGCCGTGTCAAATATACACCGCGCTCTACGCAAAGGAGGATTGGGCCGTTTTAAGTATGGAGGAGAAGTTCCACGATGGGTTAGCCATAATTACTCGGTAGAACCAGGGAGCAAGAGTTATAGCAAAGAAGACGTTGCCCGCTAGGTGTCGCAGCGTAAAAGGAATCTGGCCGGTGATCGCTTCCATCCATGGCTGCCCATACATGAGGGGGCCCATCAAAACTCCCGTAACGACATCAAAGAAAAGCGTACCGACAATACTTGCGATCACGAAGTTCGTTGCGCTTGCCATACGATTTTTCAAAAAATACGCACCGCCAATACCTACAGCGCCATACGTAAGCGCAGTGATGAGCGTCCAAGACCCCACTTGTCCAACTGTAAGATCCAAAATAACTATCGAGAGTGCACCGTAGAGGCCGGCGACCCACGGCCCGTATGCTTTGCCTCCCGCAAGTTGCGTTGCCATCAGGGGCGAGATATTTGAAAGCCCGATTAACGGGGTGATGAGACGAAAGACTAGCGTGGCAAAAAAGCCAGCGAGGTATTTCGGAAAACCGTTAAGCGAGTGCGTGAGTTGTTTTTGCATGGTGTTATTGGGTTACTCTGCGTATTGTTACAAGTATACCAAGTCCAATAAAGACAAAAAGGCTTGCGACAAAGAGTGCGGCGCCAGAGCCAAACTGTTGCCATAGGAATCCGCCGCTTATGCCGGCAAGCAAGAGGCCGATGCCGGAGACAGCGTTTACATAACCAAAGGCGCCGCCGCGTTGTCCTTCCGCGGAGAGTTGGGAGGCAAACGCACGCTGGACGCCGTCAGTTAGCGCAGGGAAAAGCCCGAGCACCAGAAACCCCGCGACAAGCAAAACGGCTCCTTCAGCAAACACGAGAAACACATAGCTTGCGACAAGAAGCAGGTAGCCGGCAATCAAGACCTTCTTTGACCCCAACTTGTCGCTCACCCCTCCCGCCGAATAAGAGAACCCGGCATAGGAAATATTGTAGAGAAGATAAAAAAGCGGAATGGATGCAAGCGTGAGCCCGATCGACTGGGTTTTCAAGAGAAGCACCGCGACGGGCACACTGCCGATTGAAAGGAAGAGAAGCGAGAGAATATATCGCTTGAAATCACTTGAAAAGTGCGCGAATGACGAAAGTGACAACTCTCCCTTGTTTACCTTACCGACAACATCGGTCACAAAAAAGATCGTGAGAACAGCAAGGATGCCAGCCGCAAACGCGGTTAAAAACACGATGTGAAAACCGGTCGGGTATGCCGCAAGAATGAGATACGCAATGAGCGGACCTAAGATGCCGCCCAACGTATCGAGGGCGCGATGAAGCCCGAAGGCTCGCCCAATTTCCTCCGTTTTTGTTGAAAGTGATATGACGGCATCGCGCGGGCTGTCGCGGAGCCCTTTGCCCACGCGGTCAGTGACGCGGAGGATAGCCACATGAGCGACACTCCCCGCAAGAAGATAGAACGGTCGGGTTGCCACCGAAAGGGAATATCCAAGAAAAAGAAAAATTCTCCGCCTCTGTAGTTTATCCGATAACCGCCCTGAATATATTTTGATGATATTCGAGGCCGCATCGGCAATGCCCTCCACCAACCCAAGCGCTCCCGCGCCCGTTTTGAGGACAGAAACAAAAAAGGCGGGCATAACCGAAAGCACCATTTCTGACGAAAGGTCATTGAAGAAGCTGACGAGTCCTAAGAGCACCACATTTTTAGGGGGACGATAGGACATGCTATTCGGATGTGACGCCGTCGAAATGTTCTGTGTCAGATTCCGCTTCAGCCTTTGTTGTATGCACCACGCCGTCACGATGGTGGGGCGGCATATAGAGCGTGTAGAGCTTCATGGGGCTGGAGTTGCCATTCAAGATGTTGTGCTTCACGCCCGCAGGCACAAGCACAACACTGCCATCGTGCAGTTCGTGAGTAACGCCATTTAAAACTGCGGAACCCGTGCCTCGCTCAATGCGCAAAAACTGGTCGACATCGTGCACCTCCTCCCCAATATCCTCGCCCGGGTTTAAGCTCATGAGTACGAGCTGGCTATTTTTGTCGGTGTACAGAACTTTGCGAAAGTTTTCATTTTCAATAGATAGTTTCTCTATGTTGGTTGTGTATCCATGCATGACTTTATGATAACAAAAAGCCGCCCCTTGCGGAACGGCCCACAACACTTTATTTCAATTTCACTTTTTTGCTGACTGCACTTCCGCCTGCTCTTGGAGTGCTTCCTCCAAGGAAACATCCGCAAAATAACTTTTGAAGAGAACTACCGCTCGATGCTCGGTGTTCGGAACATCTTTGTCGAGCATTCTCGCAACCCGAATTACGGTAGCATGAAACGGTATAAGCACCCACGGAAAGTCTTTGCCCTCCCAGCGCTTGCTGGCAAAGACAATCAACTTAACCGCCTTCGCAGAGTTTGGGTCGTGGATAAAGAGGTCCATGATTGCGCCCGCAACCAGAAACGGTGCTTGCTTCGGATACTTTGCCAATTCATCAATGAGAGCCTGCGCTTCGAGATCAAAGAGCATATCTCCGCTTGTCTCGGGTCCGTAAAAGATTCCGTTCCACCCTTCCGGCAGTCCCATTATCTATTCCCTTTCCCCAGCCGCCGCAAGCACCGCAATCGGTGCTACGCTTCCGGCGTCACCCACCGACTCCGTAGAAACAGTGAGTTGTTCTTTTGAAAACCATTCAACCATTGCGGGAGTGCCGTCCCCATCCCATTCCCAGACTACGCCAACATCCACCAAACCCTTCTCTTTTTGCTCGCTAATCCACTGTTGGGCGGCCTCGAGGGTGTCAAACCCTTCCGCGTGATGCCCGACGGACTTGTAGCGTTGCGCTTGGGCCCTCTCGTCGGCATTACCGGGCATTGGAGCCAAGCGGAAAGAAATGGGATGAAAGCGGTTCGTTGCCGTGTTCTTCAGGATGCCTGTTGGGTACATCGTTATCGGCCTTCCCTGGTGTGCTACCGCAAACTGAAAAAAATAATACAGTTAGTATAGATAAATGTCAACCAATTATTAATTGATCTCTATATCGATGTGTTCTATTTGTGGGAAAGCCGCGACGATCTTCTTCTCTATTGCATCAATCGTCCGCCCCATGAGGCGGGGAACAAGATCAGCTGTGTACGCCATGTGTCTGTTGAACTCGTCATAGTCCCCTTTCACCCGCTCAAATGTCTCTTTGGGGTCTTCCTGCGCGAACATTTCCTCGAGGAGCGGCGTACCATTCCATTCAACTTCACATTTGATATGGTACTTCCCCACATCAAGCACGCTTGATTTAAAGTCGATGACCTTCTCGATGCACGGCTCGGCAACAAGCATCTTAATAATGTCTCGCTTCGTGGCGGCGGGAATCGACTTGCCAATAAGAAAGCCCCGGTTCTTACTGATAAGCACTATCGCGACAACACCGAGACAAATGCTGATACCGATAGAACCCAAAGCGTCCCATACCCCATTTCCCGTGTATTCCGTAAGTGTAATGCCGATGAGGGCTATAATGACACCCAACACTGCAACAGTGTCTTCATAGATTACCGCGATAGTGACCGGATCTCCTTCGACAAGGGACTTAGCAAACGAGTACTTGGGGTGGTGCGAGCGCAATTCCTGAACTGCCTTGTACAACGTGAACGATTCGATGACGAATGCGACCACAAGGATAACGAATGTGGTGGCGTTGAGCTCGGGCACTTCGTTGTGCCAAAGGGCGGTAATCCCGTGGTACATAGTAATCCCCGCTCCAAGGAAAAAGATTCCGCATGCGGAGATGAGCGCCCAGAAAAATCTCTCGTTTCCATATCCATACGAAAACTCTTCATCCGCCTTACGTCGAGAACGTCTAATGCCGAGGAGGAGAAGCGATTGGTTCAGTGTGTCGGCAAAGCTGTGAATTGTCTCGCTAAAAAGCGCACTTGAGTTTGAGGCAAGGAAACCGACAAACTTCAAGATTGTGATGATGAAGTTGCCGGTAATGGCAAAAATTGCCGAAGTTGTACCCTTAGGACGTGATGGCACGATAGATTGTAAAGTATACCACACGCCATATCGTCGGAACGGTGTCTCTGTTCGTCTCCTTGACCAACCCTACCTTAACAGAGCTTGAGCGTTTTTGTAGGCAAAGTTTTCGCGCACCGCAGGGTCAAGACGACCAATAAAACTTCGCCCAAATTCCTCGAGCACTCCACCAACTTCGTAGTCGAAGTGCCACCCATACCAGCGGTCTGTCCCCCACATAAAACGGTTGGGATAGGCCTCAATTGCCCACTTCCACTTTCGTATCTCCTGATTGAGAATCGAATCGAAATGCTCCCTGAAGTGCGCGAGAAATTCTTCTTTGGTGGGACCCCTTTCCGTAAAGTGACGCTGTTCCCAGCCATACAGTGAGACAATATTGCCATCGAGTGAATAAAAAGCATTGGGGTGAGCAGCGATTACCTCCATGAGCCAACCTCCGTCTTCGTTGCCATGCATAAGGAATTTTACGGTTGGATATTTTGAAAGTATCCGCTCAACGGCCGCCCTGTGGTTTTTATACGGATGCATCATGACAACAAGTTTATACTCTTTGGCTAAAGAGTAGTGGTCAAGAAGGTGCTGCGCATCAAGCGACGAACCATCAAATGACTTGATCTCTCCAAGACCCTTGAAGAGTCGTTTATTCTTTTCAAACGTGCTTTTGATTGTTGAGGTGGCAACTCGAAGAGTGTCATTAACGCCCGGCATAAAAAACGGAACGATGGTGCCTGGATGATTTTTTTCAAACTTTTTTGCCGCAGACACTTCAGAACCAAGAGAAAACTTCGTCGTCAGAAAAAATCCAAATGCTTTGGTGATCCCTTCACTTTTAAAAAGACAGGCGAGATAATCGGGAGTAAGCGCTCCTCCAAACGCGACCATTTCTTTAAAACCCATCTTCCTGCCAACTATGGAAACGATTCCCGACGAAACGGGTATGTGTACGTGGGCGTCTATTAGGGGTCCGGTGTAATACGGCTCATGCGTAAACTCACGCGCCTTTGGTTTGAGAGCGCATTTTGATTCTTTGCTATTCTGGGTTTCCCCCACCGCGCTTAATGCCCCCTCACCAGTATTTCTGCTATCAACAAAGAAAGCCAAAGATAAGAGGATTGCGCCAAGCAATGCGACAGAAATGACTGAAGTTGTACCCTTAGGACGTGATGGCATACTTCTTATTACTCCCCCGTGTGGACATTGCCGGTTTCTCCTTCCTGCAAGTCAAGTTTCAATGCTCCGGACGAAAGACTCAACTCAAAAAAACCGTTGTCGACAAGGCGCATGCCACCCCGTGTCGTCACATACCGTCTCTCAATCCTGATACCGGCGGGGACGTTCCTTCCACCTTTTCCCATAAAGGCAGACAAATCGACGTTGTAGCCAACACCCTCAATCCCGTGCTGTTCGTAAATCTCGTTCTTGAATACCTCGAGCCACCCTTGGAATATGTCCTCGATTTGAGAAATGTCCTCGGGCAACCACCTGCCTCCTACAGAGCTTAGCACCTGTGATTGTTTCTTTTTGAGATACGCAACAAGTCTCTGCACCACCGCCTCTGCGTCATCCCTCATTGCAAGTGTCTTTCCAGCTTCATTGCGAAAAGGCAGGCGTTCAAGTTCTTGTATAAAGAAAGCGAGGAAAGAGTCATACACCGCGTTCCCCGGCTTCAGATAATAATAATCGACACTGATCGGCTCCACACCTTGTTCTCGTACGTACTGTTGTGCGTCAGTTAAAAACTCCTTTCCGCGCGGAAATGTGTGGAGGGGTTTCTCTTTTCCTGCTTCAAGGCTTTCTGGATGCATAGTATATACAGGTGATTATACCAAACTTCTGGAGATTGTTTTAATTAAAAACCACAAGCGACACGAGGTGGTCTTGTGGAGTTGCACTATCTTTTCTTTTTACTTGTCTTTATTCCAAGAGCCTCTTTCTCCGCATCATTGAGTTTTGCGAGGCCGCTTTTTCGAAGCGCTTCCTTTCTCTGCGTAGCGGCTTTCTTGGCGGCGACCCTCTGCCGAGCGGCGGCTTCTCGGGCCTCTCGACGAGCGTCTCTCTTCTTATTTTCATCCCACCATGTCTTGAGTTCGCCGTTCTCGACGGATTCGATCAAAGGGCGGTCTTGCCTCAATTCAATCGCGCGGCACAGTGCACAGAGAAGCCGAGTCGCCAGGTCAAGTTTACGTTTCGTTTTTGAAGGCGGACGCCGGCGGGGTCGAAAATCATCATATCCATAACCCATGGCAGATCCTTTCCGTGTGCAACGACGCACTTGGCTATCCTAGTAGTAATATATGAGAACCTTTCACGTCAAGTTCTGGTCTCGACGATGGGGTAACTAGCCCAACAACAAGGTCGGCGCATTCCGCTTAGTACTGCTGCAGAAAAATATACTCATGGGCTCCCGACTCCGGCGGGAAATATATTGTTTGAGGGTCTTGGCCCGGGCCATTTTGTTCCAGAGGCAGGAGCGGGCAGTCGTGCGTATCGCGATATGCTTCGGTGATAACTAATGTATCGGGTGTAATCCCGTACTGTTTATATTCGGCTAGAACATCTGCGTTCATATGGCTAAAGACTTCGTCCCCCGCGGGCTGGTGAAGCGGTCGCGTAAAACCAACTGCAAAATCAAAATTATCGGTTTCGCGCTCCGGGCCGCGCGCTAAATTAGCAAAGCCGATCCTTTGCCCGGCAGATACCCGCGCCCCTTCGCGCAATGAAGGATCGAGGTTGATGTGGAAAAACACAAACTGCCAGTGGCGGGGAATGGCTGGGTTATGCGTATCAGGCGTCAACCAAATCTGCTGGTCGCCCGGGCCACCCAAGTCGTTATCGATAAGAGAAATCTCACCTTCAAATGGAGCAAAAACAGAAACTTTGTCTTGCGTGCCTCTATACTCCGGCCGCGCTTTTACATAGTGCTTCATGGAACGGGGTGTTTTTTCGAATTCACCAGTAGCCACTGTTGGATGCCGATGATCATGCCCGGCGCAACTGCGGTATTGCGAAAAAGCGGCAATTTGCTCCAGGTCCACCGGGTTGGCAGTAATAAATTGTTGGCTGATCTCGGTTGATGTAGGAAGATACGAGAACCCGAACGCCATCCCCGCGAAACCAAGAGCAACGATCGACACTATGACCAACAGCACTTTGAGCAAAGGATGCATGGAAGTAGTATATCACGATCAGCCCGCGCTTTGGTGAAAAAATGATTGAACAAATAAAAAGTCGCCTCGAGAACGTTCGCATCTATACCGCTTGAGCAACAAAGAAAAAACCCGTCAGTCTTATGGACTAACAGGTCTATGTACATTATTGCAACCTCCCCGATGATACGAGTTGCTGAAACTTCTTCTCACATTCTTTATCGAATGCTTCAAGATCATCTGGTACCTTAACAAACCGACTAGATTCTTGGCCATTCGAGACATAGCACAAGACCTGGAACAAATACATTTCTTGAGGCCCAAAGTAGTCCGGCGAACCCTTCGTCATACTTGTGCCTTCGGGGTTAGAGAGCACCAACACCCCCGGACCAATGGCGACAGGCTCGGTGAAGTTTGGAGAAGTGAGTCGTCGGTGAAGCTCTTCAAAGAGCTTCACCATTCCCTTGCGGGGTTCAAGACCGGCAGATAGTTCAGCAAAAGATTTACCCCAAGATCTCTCCTCTTCCATTCCGGAACCTTTCAGCGTTGAGAATGGTCAATCTCTAGAACACCATTGGGCTAGTTTCGGTCCATGACCGCAACAGCTTCGTCGAGCGTCGGCGAATACATCGGTCCGCTATTCCATGTAAGCCGTTTGCGCATCCAGCGTCCCCACTCGGTCTTGTCGAAGATGATGAGGTTCGCCCCTCGCCGCTGGCCAAACATTTTGTCATATGCGGCTGTTCTTTTTGCCGCAAAGACTGCCAACTTCTCGAGTTCCCGCTTTGTGTACTTTTTGTCAGGACCACACACTGCGACCACCGAAGGAAGATCAGGTCGACCTGGTCCGGGCCTATCCATTGACCAGATCATGCCGGCCGCGACGGAGCAGATACCGAGGCCATAACCGCCGTCATTCCACATGAGTTTTGCAATCGCTTTCTGCCGCGAAGCGGACATGGCAATCTCCAACAAGTGGATTTTCTGAAGAAAGAGTAAATCGGAAACTATAAGATGTCAAACCTGATCGGCCCGCGCTTCGCTAGTTTAATGGCCTCTCATTAGGGATGTTGCTTTTAACGATGGGGGCAACCAGCCCAACAACAAGGTCGGCGCATTCCGCCTTTGAGTTTTGAGATTGCTTTCTCGATGCGAATATCGCGTGTTTCCGCTTTTTTGCCGGACGTAACCCAGCATATCCACTCATTACGCGCGAGCGGCGTAATATCTTCCCACGTTGCCTTTGCCGCA
>JACQLS010000005.1 GCA_016204005.1 Parcubacteria group bacterium
GAAGTCCGCCGGCTGGCGGACGACGACGTTCAATCCCTCTGGGCACCCCAAGATGATTCCAGCTATCTTTTGATAGCCCTAAATCGGCTTTTGTATGAAAAATAAAGAAGCTGAAAAATTCTCCATCGTACAACGGGCTAAAAGTTTTACCCATGCAGGCAGGGGGCTCTGGATTTTTCTAAAGACGACACACAACGCTTGGGTACACTTTGCTCTCCTCGCGCTCGCCGTCATCCTCGGCTTTTATTTTAAGATTACAAACATTGAATGGATTTTTCTCATCTTTGCCGGAGGGTCAGTATTGGCGGCGGAAGCGTTCAATACTGCGATTGAGATAGATATGGATCTCACGTCGCCTGAATATCACCCGTATGCCCGCGATACGAAGGACGTGGCCGCTGGCGCAGTATTAATGACCTCAATCACAGCACTCCTCGTAGGCATCTTCGTTTTCGGGCAGTACCTTATATAAAGTTCCCCCAATGAAAAAAGTAGAACTCTTAGCCAATGTTCAAAAAGGAAAGACGTGGTTTGTCCGCCATGAACGGCGCCTTTCATCTGCCGCCCTCATTCTCGGATTTTTCGCGGATACGCTGACGCTCAAACGCGTTGACCTCGCATTTGAACAGATTGTAATCGTGACGCACCTTCTTATTGTCGCAACGTGTATCGCACTTATTAATTTTTACGAACGTGAGGCTGTGCTACGAGGATCCTCATTTGTACACAGAGTAATTCCACTCCTGATGCAGTTTTCGTTTGGCGCGCTTTTCTCAGGTTTTTTCATTTTCTATACCAAAAGCGCTTCACTTGTTGCGAGTTGGCCTTTTCTTTTGTTCCTCCTCGCGCTCCTCGTCGGCAACGAATTTTTGAGGGCTCGCTACCAACGCCTCGTTTTTCAGGTGAGTCTTTTCTATTTTGTATTGTTTTCGTTTGTAATTTTCTATGTCCCCATCGTAATCGGAGCTCTCGGTGCAGAGGTATTTCTTTTTAGCGGCGCCGTGAGTTTGGCTCTTATTGCCGGCTTCGTCCTCACGCTTGCCCTCTTCATCCCCCAACGCATTGCCGAAAGCAAACGATTCCTCGTTGCAAGTATCGCCACCATCTTTGTCGTGGTGAACACGCTTTATTTTGCCAACATCATTCCGCCCATACCTCTCTCACTTAAAGGTGCAGAGGTAGCGTATCAAGTTCGACGGTTGGGGTATGAGTACGAGATTCGCGACGAGAAGGAGTCGTGGCTCACGGCATTACTGCCCTTTGAAACCATGCACATTACACCTCACGCCCCCGTTTTTTTCTACAGTTCCATCTTTGCGCCGACAGATCTCGCGACCTCAATTGTGCATGAGTGGGAGCATTATGAGGAGGGTACCGGGGAGTGGGTCGTCGTGTCCCGTGTCCCCTTTCCTATTTTTGGTGGGCGCGATGGTGGGTACCGAGGATATTCTCTTATAGAGAATCTTGCTTCGGGGCGATGGCGCGTTAATGTGAAGACCGAGCGCGGGCAACTCCTCGGGCGCGCACAGTTTGTCGTCGAATACGTGTCACAAACTCCCCAGTTGGTGACCAAATATGGTGAGTAAGGGTGTCGCCGCTTTCTGCTATACTTAGGCGTATGCATCCAGACCACGCTGCTCATGGCGAGAGGGGCGACAACGCGCACGGAAACCACACGACGGGGGATTTTAAAAAGCGCTTTTGGGTGGCACTAGCCGCTTCCGTACCAGTCCTAGCTCTATCGCCCTCCATCCAATCATTTTTTGGGATCACACTCGCGATACCCCACAGCCCCGAAATTGCTTTTTTTGTTGCGACGTTTGTCTACATATACGGTGGAGCGCCGTTTCTTCGTGGATCATTGAGAGAACTAAAAAAGGGCCAACCCGGGATGATGACCCTTGTCGCCGTCGCCGTCACCGCAGCGTTTGTCTACAGCGGCGCCTCAGTCTTCGGTCTTACGGGGAATGGCAAAGAACTCCTTTGGGAGCTTGTGACACTTATCGACATTATGCTTCTCGGTCACTGGATCGAGATGAAGAGCGTTTTGGGCGCGTCGCGAGCGCTTGAGGAGCTCGCGGGACTTCTGCCGAAGATGGCGCACAAGCGAGAGGGGGACGGGTCTGTCTCCGACGTTTTCATCGCCCTACTCACTATCGGCAACGAGGTTGTGGTAAAGCCTGGGGAGAGGATTCCTGTTGATGGCGTGGTGGTTGAGGGGATGACGTCGGTTGACGAATCAATGCTGACTGGAGAATCGGGGCTCGTCCTTAAACAAAACGGGAGCCGGGTCATTGCTGGGGCGCTCAACGCAGAAAGCGCCATTGTCGTGCAAGTGACGAAAACCGGCAAGGATACCTATTTATCAAGGATCGTTACTTTGGTCCGTGAGGCTCAGGGAAGTAAGTCACGTACACAAGATGTCGCAAACAAGGCGGCGCTCTGGCTCACCATTGTCGCTTTGGGCGGTGGAACACTTACACTTTTTGCGTGGCTCCTTTTCTCGCAACCATTTGGCTTTGCGATTGAGCGTGCGATTGCAGTCATCGTTATCGCGTGTCCGCACGCGCTCGGTCTTGCTATCCCGCTTGTTGTCGCTTTTTCAACAGCGCTATCCGCACAAAGAGGCCTTTTGATCAGAGATCGCACGGCATTTGAGGCGGCACGAAATGTCGACACAATCGTTTTTGACAAAACGGGCACCTTAACCAAGGGCACCTTTGTCGTCTCTGAAGTGATACCGCTCGATGCTGTTTCATCAGACGATGTTCTTATAAACGCAGGAAGCATCGACGCTGGTTCCTCTCACCCTATTGCAAAAGCGATTGTTGAAGCTGCGCCAGAGACGCGCCCCGTGCTCCACGCGAGTGTTATGCCCGGGCGAGGTTTTCAAGGGACGCTTGATGGAGCACTCGTGCAAGTAGTGAGTGAGGCGTATGTGAGAGAACGAGGAGTGTCGTACGACGAGGGACGCGTGCGGGAAGCGCTGGCCTTGGGTAAGACCGCTGTTTTTGTCTTGAGAGAGGGAAAACCTATGGGAGTTATCACGCTTGACGACGCTATTCGTGATGAAGCGCGAGAGGCGGTAAACACCCTCAAGGAAAAAGGATATCGTGTCGTAATGATAACGGGGGACAACGAATCGGTGGGAAAACGTGTCGCAGGAGAACTCCATCTTGATGAATATTTTGCCGGGGTATTGCCGCATAAAAAAGCAGAAATCATTGTGCGCTTGCAGGAAGAGGGGCGTACGGTGGCAATGGTGGGCGATGGCGTGAATGATGCCCCCGCCCTTGCACAAGCAGACATTGGCATTGCTATCGGTGCCGGAACTGATGTCGCCATAGAAACGGCGAGTATAATATTGGTTCGCAATAATCCCCTCGATGTCGTCCATGTCATGGAGTTGTCTCGACAGACGTATCGTAAGATGATCCAGAATCTTTGGTGGGCGGCAGGGTACAACATCATTGCGCTCCCACTTGCGGCCGGAGTGCTGTATGGCTCAGGGATTGTCCTCTCGCCGGCCATCGGTGCAGTCCTCATGTCACTTTCAACCGTCATTGTCGCTTTTAATGCATCGTTGTTGCGGAATGCGGTGTAGAGATATACACATACACCATGAGTCAGAATACAAAAATATACCCAAAGGTTGGTGTCGGTGTTCTGGTTTTTAAAGACAAAAAGATTCTTATGGGTAAACGTAAGAATGTACACGGGGCGGGAGAGTGGTCGCTCCCGGGAGGTCATCTCGAATACATGGAATCAATTATTGAGTGCGCCAGGCGCGAAGTGTTGGAAGAAACTGGCATTGAGATTGAAAACGTGAGGTTTTTACACGTATTGAATCTGAAAGATTACGCGCCGCACCATTATATTGACATTGCCTTCACCGCCGATTGGAAAAGCGGCGAGCCACAAGTCATGGAACCGGATAGGTGTGAGGGATGGGAATGGCATGACCCGGAACATGTTCCAGAACCGGTATATAAAGCATTCCACACACACCTTGAGGCTTTGGGAACAGGAAAAACCTTTTTTGATGCCTAACCAGAACCTATTCGAACAAGACGAGGAGATACATTGCCCCGACTCCAAGGGCAATAGCAAAAAGCTGGAAAAAGAAAGCGGGTTTTGACGACGTGCGAAGCTCTGGGAACAAATCCGCGGTTGCGATATAGATAAAACTTGCAGCCGCAAAAGGAAGCACCCACACTACAAAATGCTCCATAGTTTCGCCTGCCGCGAGCGCAATGATCGCTCCCAGTACAGCGAGAAGCGCCGAAAGAAAGTTCATGAAAAGCGCCCGCATTCTTGAGAAGCCAGCGTGTAACAGTACGCCAAAGTCACCAATCTCTTGCGGAATCTCATGCAAAATGACCGCAATGGTCGTTGCTATTCCCACCTCAATTGAGACGAGGTACGAGACAGCGATAATGACGCCATCAATAAAGTTGTGCAGACCATCAGCGGCGAGGATCATGTAACCAGTTGGGTGTATATGAGCTTTCTTTGTGCCGTGACTAGAACTTTCCTCAATTTCAAGACTATGCGCGTGGTGCCAATGCACAAATGTTTCAAGGACGAAGAAGAGGACGATTCCAGCTACAATAAGCGTTGCAACGAGTGATGGGTTGCCGCTTTCCGCGAAGGCTTCTGGAATAAGATGGATGAACGCGTCGCCGAGGAGCGCCCCGACAGCGAGGGCCACGAGAAACGAAACAATGCTCCGGAGAAAGTGTTCTTTCCATGAAAGGGCAAAGAGGCCGACAAAAGAGATTGCGCTTACCGCAGCGACACTGCCCATTGCATACAGATAGATTTCTTGCATTCGTTCATGGTAGCATTAAGCCACGAGTAAGAAAAGATACAATATGCCAAAAGTTTTCAAAGGTAAAAATATTCCGAGTCGTTTTGAGCGTCCAGGGGACAAGGGGCGCGTCGGCTCACGTGAGAGACTTACATACGGGTTCGCCATGTGCAAAAAGTGCCACGCCTTCTATTATAAAAAATCGTGGCATCACAACACAGACAAACTTGCTCCTGCGGAAGCGAAGAAACTCAACATTAACTTCGTGCTCTGTCCGGCAGATGTTATGGCTGAGCAAGGGCTTTACGAAGGAGAGCTCACTATCAGCAACGTGCCCAAAGAAAGCGAAGTCGAACTATTGAACCTCATAAAAAACTTCGGTAGGCGGGCAGAACTACGAGATGTACTGGACCGTATCCTTGCTGTAAAGAAACAGGGGAGCGGATACCGCGTCACGACGACAGAAAACCAGTTGGCTGGAAAACTCGCAAGGAAGATCAAAGACGTTTTCAAAAAAATAGACCTCTCCTTTAGGTACTCAAAAGAACCGTTTGAAGTGGAGCGAATTCAGGTCCGGTTTCTTAAATAAAGCATTGCTTTGTATGGGGAAAATGCTATACTACACATATGATCAACTTCAACGATATGGGGAATGACCAAGTCGTGCGCTATGGTCTCATCGCGCTCCTTTTTGCTGGAGCGCTCTTCTTGCTCGCGGGGTTTATAAGCGAATTCAAGGCGCTTCGATTCGTAGGGCAAGATGCTCAATTTACACGAACTATCACTGTCTCCGGTGCCGGGGAGGCATTTGCCATCGCGGACACGGCCGAGTTTACTTTCGCCGTCATCGAAGAAGCAAAAACAATAGAGGCGGCACAGAAGGTGGTGACAGAAACAACGAACGCACTTCTCTCGTATCTTAAGAGCGCCGGAGTGGAAGAGAAGCATTTGAAGACCACCAGCTACAACATCGCACCGCGCTATGATTACGATACTACTAAGGGCTTCCCATCAGGTGACCGGGTTCTCGTTGGGTACGAAGTTTCACATTGGGTTTCCGTTAAAACAAAAAAGACAGATAAGGTGGGCGAATTGCTTGCTCAAATTGGCAGCCGCGGCGCGACCAACATCTCAAGTGTAAATTTCACCGTTGAAGATGAGGATGAGGTGCGACGTGAAGCAAGAATCGAAGCGATTGAAGACGCGCGTGTGAAGGCGAAGCAACTCGCGGACGACCTCGGTGTTCGCATCGTCAAAGTGGTGAACTTCTACGAGTCCGGCGGTGGCCCGATCTACTTTGCTCGTGAAGCGGCGTTTGGTATGGGAGGTGATATGGACAAGGCAGCACTTCCGCCAACTCCTGACATTCCTATAGGAGAAAATACCGTCATGGTGAATGTGAACATCACGTACGCAATTGACTAATGGATAGCTACAAAACCCCCGGCTTTGCCTCCGCAAAATGGCGGGGGTTTTGTTTTTAAAAAACTTTTGTCACGTGATGCGGTATACTATATGGATGACTCAGAGCGTAGGTTTCTCTACAGCACAATCGTATAAACAAACAGTGACCGAGCCAGACGACTTGCTCGCGCTCCTTCTTCAAAATCGGGGCATTAGCGAACACGAGCGCGAATTTTTTTTGAACCCG
This sequence comes from Parcubacteria group bacterium, assembly GCA_016204005.1. Classification (GTDB taxonomy): domain Bacteria; phylum Patescibacteriota; class Minisyncoccia; order Phycocordibacterales; family UBA2135; genus JACQLQ01. The sequence continues at coordinate 6,462 of JACQLS010000005.1, forward strand.
AATTACGACCTTCACACGCACGACCCGTTTCTTCTCAAAAATATGGACCGTGCGGTTACTCGCATTCTCAAGGCAATCAAAGATGGCGAGAGAATCGTTGCGTATACCGATTATGATACCGATGGCATTCCCGCAGGTGTTATTTTTCATGACTTTTTTAAGAAAATCGGCTTTAGCAATTTCAGAAATTATATTCCGCATCGGCACAACGAAGGCTTTGGCGTGCACGTAAGCGCAGTTGAGGAGCTTGCCAAAGATGGAGCGGCTCTCATTATTACAGCCGACTGCGGAATCACTGATATAGAAGCAATCGAACGGGCAAACGCACTTGGTATTGATGTCATTGTGACTGATCACCACTTGCCGCAACGTATGCCGCCAGCATATGCGATTATAAACCCGAAACAGGACGGAGATCTGTATCCATTTAAAGATTTGTGCGGGGCAGCGCTGGCCTGGAAGCTCGTGACCGCAACAATCAAAAAGGGCAAGGAGGAGGACGTTTTTGCCGTTCATGATGGTTGGGAGAAGTGGCTCCTTGATATGGTCGGCATCGCAACACTTTCCGACATGGTGCCGTTACGCGGAGAAAACCGCGCGCTTGCGTATTACGGCCTCTCAGTGCTTAAGCTAAACAGGAGGAAGGGACTTCAAGAACTTTTGCGCGCCGCGCGTGTGCGGCAAAGCTTCCTCACCGAGGATGACGTCGGTTTTGTCATAGGTCCGCGCATCAATGTTGCTTCCCGCATGGATTCTCCCGAAAAGGCCTTTCGTCTTCTGGCAACAGAGGACGAAGCAGAGGCGCTCGCTCTCACCAAAGAGCTTGAGGCACTGAACAATAAAAGAAAAGGCTACGTTGCCGCGATTCTCCAAGAAGCACGGGGGCGCTTGAGGGAGAGTGAATCAAAACCAGTTCTCGTTCTTGGAAACACAAAATGGCAGCCAGGTCTCTTGGGGCTTGCGGCAAACACCCTCATGCAGGAATTCTCCCGCCCCGTATTTCTTTGGGGAGAGGGTGGAGACGGTACTCTTAAAGGTTCGTGCCGTTCGGACGGAAGCATGCATTTGCTCGAGCTTATGCGAGGCGCCGATGGGGTGCTCCTCGAATACGGCGGGCACGAATGTTCCGGTGGTTTTTCCGTGAGGAGAGAGAAATTACACCTTCTCGCGGAAGCACTTGCGGAGGCGAGTACCGCGCTCGTGCCTCGTCCGGCGAAGGGGGCACAAGAGCCCGATGCGGCACTTTCGCTCGATGACGTAACACGAGAGGCATATCGTGTCATAGAGAAGCTTGCCCCTTACGGGATGGGAAATCCGAAGCCGCTCTTTCTTTTTCGTGATATGGAAATCAAACGCGTTGAATCCTTCGGCAAACAAAAAAACCACCTAAAACTGATTTTTGCCAACACCATTGGTCGGGAGATCGAAGCAATACAATTCTTTGCCGAAAGCTTACTCGATCGTTTTACGGAAGGGCAATACATACATTTCTCCGCGCACATAGAAAGGAATGTCTTCGCTGGTCGTGACAACCTGCGTCTCAGAATTGTGAATATTACATAGCGGTGGTATCCTTGGTGCATCATTTATGCGAAAAATTATTGTTTACACTGATGGCGGAGCGAGAAATAATCCGGGACCTGCTGGAGCCGGCATCGTTATTACTGGTGAGAAAGAAGGTGTGCTGAAGAAAATCGCCGTGCCGCTCGGGAAACAGACAAATAATTGGGCAGAATACGAAGCAGTAATTCACGCACTCCAAGAATTGAAAAAAATGATTCCTAAGGAAAAGCGGAAAGAGACTGCTGTTGAAGTGCGCTCTGACAGCGAATTGGTGATAAAGCAATTGCGCGGAGAGTATCAAATTAAGGAGCCGACGCTTTTCCCGCAGTTCATGAAAGTTTGGAATATGCGAGTAGCCGATTTTTCCAACCTCACCTTTACGCATGTTCGTCGCGAGGAGAATAAAGAAGCAGATGCGCTTTCGAATGAGGCGATGGACGAGGTGGAAGGAAAGCGTTCAAGCAAAACACTAGAGTATTGATAAAAACCCCCTTTGTTGGGGGGTATGTACCATTTTATTTATTCGGAGTTTTCGGATAACAATTCGGAGTATCTTGTCCTGAGCTTGCCGAA
>JACQLS010000038.1 GCA_016204005.1 Parcubacteria group bacterium
ACATCCATGTTGTGCTCGATGACAACAACAGTATTCCCGCGATTTACGAGCTCCTGGAGTATACCCACTAGAAGCTCTACGTCCGCGTAGTGAAGACCGACCGTTGGCTCATCGAGAAGATATATTGTTTTTTGCATGTTCGGCCGATAAAGTTCGGATGAAATCTTTACGCGCTGTGATTCTCCCCCTGAAAGCGTCGTCGCTTGTTGGCCAAGCTCGAGGTACGCGAGTCCGACGTCATTCAAGGTTCTTAAACGATCATACACATTGGGAACATCCTCAAAGAACGCCATTGCTTCCTCAACGGTCATCTCCAAAACTTGAAAGATATTTTTACCCTTGTAGCGCACTTGGAGCGTCTCTTTCTGGAAGCGCTTCCCGCTACAAATGTCGCACGTAACATATACTGTCGGGAGAAAATGCATTTCAACGGCAATAACCCCATTCCCTTGGCACGCTTCACATCGCCCACCACCCTTGGACGACGGCACGTTGAAAGAGAACCTACCGGGCTTCCATCCGCGCACGCGCGCTTCCTCTGTCTCCGCAAAAAGATCGCGGATGGGGCCAAAAGCGCCCGTGTATGTTGCCGGGTTTGAGCGTGGCGTGCGCCCAATCGGAGACTGGTCAACTAAAATTGCTCTTGAGAGATATTCAGTCCCCGTGAATGAGGCGCAATTATACACATTGGCGCTTCGATACTCACGAACAAATCGCGCGCGCAAATTCCTGTCAAGAATCTCGTACAGAAATGTTGATTTCCCAGATCCGGACATGCCTGTAATCGCAACAAGCTTCCCTAGAGGCACGGTAAAATCAACATTCTTTATGTTAAAGATGTTGGCACCCTTTATCTTCAGTTCCCCCTTATCTGCTGTGCGTCGCTTTTCCGGCAATGGCACCTTCTTGTCCCCGCGAAGATAGTCGAGTGTCAACGATTTGTATTTCTTTGGCTTTGTTAATGCCTCATCCATGGGAGCAGACACCATCACATTGCCCCCGTGCACCCCCGCACCAGGACCGATGTCGACGATGTAATCCGAAGACAAAACCGTATCCTCGTCGTGCTCAACGACAAGAATGGTATTCCCGAGATCGCGAAGGTTGTGGAGGGTCTTCACAAGACGGTCATTGTCTTCTGGGTGAAGTCCGATCGTCGGCTCATCAAGGACATAGAGCGCCCCAACAAGCTTTGAACCTAGTTGGGAAGCAAGCCGGATACGCTGGGCCTCACCGCCAGACAACGTGTTTGCACGACGATTGAGTGTTAAATACTCGATACCGACGTCTTCCATAAACTTCAGGCGATCAGTAATCTCTTTCACCACCGTGCTTGAGACTTCCTGCTCTTTTTTGGTGAGTTTGAGCGTTTTAAAGAAGACATTCGCTTCAAGGACGGTCATCGCCGTCACATTGACGATGTTTGTCTTCTCTCCGCCCAAGAAAACGTGAAGCGCCTCTTTTCGGAGCCGTGCGCCCTGACACTCGTCACAAGACTCTGTTCCAAAGAAAAACTTGGTGCCGAGACCATTACACGTTTGGCAAGCGCCGTAGGGTGAGTTGAATGAGAAAAGCCGTGGCTCGACTTCGGGGAAAGAAAAACCATCGTAGGGGCAAACGAACTTTGCCGAAATGAGCCGCGAGTGTGTTTCTTTGAAGTCTTCTGTCTTGGGCAAATCAATTTTAAGGAGTCCATCGGTCTCGTTTAACGCGCGCTCTATGGCTTCAGAGAGCCGCATTTCTGCGGATGCCACATCATCACGGAACTCTGAGAGATACAGCTCGTCCACAAGGACATCAATATCGTGCTTTTTAGTCTTCGTGAGCTCAACGCGTTCACGCAGACTTTTCCGCACACCATCGATCTTTACCTCACTATACCCTTTTCCCAAAAGATCATAGAGAAGTTGGTAATATTCTCCCTTTCGCCCAACCACAACGGGCGCGTAAATGCGCACCGTGAAGTTTTCATAATCAATGCCGAGTACATTCTTGGCAATTTTTTTAAGATCGATTTTCCTCACCTCCTCAATAATGAGGTTCTTTATCTCTTCGTTTGAAAGTTTCTGGATTGGCCGACCACATTCGAGACAGTGCGGCTTGCCCACGCGCGCATACAGCACACGAAGATAGTCATAAATCTCCGTGATAGTCGCCACGGTTGATCGCGGGTTCCCTGATGCCGACTTCTGGTCAACGCTAATAGCTGGCGAAAGACCTTGGATGTCATCGACATCCGGCTTCTGGAGCTTGCGCAAAAACTGTCGCGCGTAGGCGGAAAGCGACTCTACATAGCGACGCTGGCCCTCGGCAAAGATGGTATCGAATGCCAAAGACGACTTTCCGGAGCCGGAAAGTCCCGTTACCGCGATCATCTTATTCCGCGGCATCTCCACGTCGATATTTTTAAGATTGTGGGTTCTAGCTCCTTTAATTACGATTTTGTCTTCCATACGGCAAAGTCCCCGGCCTGGCGGGCTTAGGGGGGTTATACGAACATCCTATCACGCTCATTAAAAAACAAAAGCCCCCTAAATCTATGTCAAGAATTGCTCTTGCGTTCGAGTTCCGCTATCTCATCTCGGAGAATGGCTGCGGACTCGAAGTCCAACTCTTTGACCGCCTCGATCATCTGACGGTGTTTTTCTTTGATGAGCTTCTTGGGATTCTTCTTGTAGAGCCCCATATCGAGCGCGAGGAGTTCTTTTACTGTCTTTTGGTGTTCGGTCTCGATCTGGTCAGTAATGTCGTGGATTGCCTTAATAATCGTTTTTGGCGTGATGCCGTGCTTCTTGTTGTACGCAAGCTGTATGGTGCGACGACGTTCAGTTTCATCTATTGCACGCTTGAGCGCACCGGTAACGTTGTCTGCGTAGAGAATGACACGCCCGAGGACGTTTCGTGCGGCACGGCCAATGATTTGAATAAGCGAGGTCTCGCTTCGGAGAAACCCTTCTTTGTCAGCATCCAAGATACCAATGAGTGTCAGCTCGGGAAGATCCAACCCTTCTCGGAGAAGGTTCACACCAACAAGACAGTCGAATGTGCCACGACGAAAGTTAGTCAGGATTTGCACCCGCTCAATCGTCTTAATGTCGCTGTGAATGTATTCCGCCTTGATTCCCCTCTCCTTCAGATAGTCCGAAAGGTCCTCGGCCATCTTTTTGGTAAGGGTTGTCACCATGACTCGCCCACCCGCTGTAATTGCCTTTTCTGCCTCGTCAATAAAGTGGGGAATTTGTCCTTTATTCTTTTTACCTTCGGTGACGGGCTCCACAGTAAGCTCTGGATCGACGAGGCCTGTCGGTCGAATGATTTGTTCAACGACCTGTTTGCTTTTCTCACGCTCAAAATCTGCCGGGGTCGCAGAGGTGTAGATAGTCTGTTTGGTCTTTTTCTCAAACTCTTCGAACATGAGCGGACGGTTGTCTATTGCCGAAGGGAGGCGGAAACCGTGCTCGACAAGCGTTTTCTTTCTTGAGCGGTCGCCCATGTACATGCCAGCGATCTGCGGGACAGTCACGTGTGATTCGTCGATGACAGTGAGGAAGTCTTTTGGAAAATATGAAAGGAGCGTTTCTGGCGCTTCTCCAGCTTTTCTTCCCGAGAGGTGCCTTGAGTAGTTTTCAATACCATTCACATAACCAACCTCTCGGAGGAGCGTCATGTCGTTCAAGGTACGGCGGCGAAGGCGTTCAGCCTCAATCACCTTACCGTCCTTTTCGAACTTTTTTAACTGCTCCTTAAGCTCGGAGTCAATATTTTTAAGAGCAACCTGAAGCTTTTCCTTCGTTGTGACAAAATGCTTTGCGGGGAAAAGAAAAACACTCTCCTGCTCGGCGAGGAGGCTTCGCGTAATGCCGTTGATCTTTTTAATTTTTGATAGTTTGTCTCCTTTGAACTCGAGGCGATAGTAGTCCCGCTCGTTTGTAGGCATCACCTCAATCGTATTTCCTACCGCTCGGAAAAGTCCCGATTTAAGCTCGGTGCCCGTGCGAACAAAAAAGACACGCACCAGTTCACGGATAACTTCGTTCCGTGACATCGCATCTCCTATTGTAAGCAATAGGTTCTGTTTTTCATATTCTTCCGGACTTCCGAGGCCGTAAATGCATGAGACAGAGGCGACAATGATGACGTCTTTTCTGGTGAGCAGAGCCTGCGTTGCCGCATGGCGGAGACGATCGATCTCTTCATTAATCTGTGCCTCTTTTTCAATATAGGTATCAGTCGCCGCTACATACGCCTCGGGCTGGTAATAGTCGTAGTAGGAGACGAAATAATGCACGGCATTTTCGGGGAAGAAATCTCGGTACTCCTGCGCAAGCTGTGCGGCGAGGGTCTTGTTGTGCGCAATGATGAGTGTGGGCTTCTGCATTTTTTCAATGATGTTCGCTATTGTGAAAGTCTTCCCTGAACCAGTTACACCGAGAAGTGTTTGCTTCTCCATCCCCTCTTTTAGTCCATGCAAAAGCGCCCGAATCGCTTCGGGTTGATCGCCTGCGGGTTTATACGGTGCGTGTAGTTTGAACTTTCCCATAAAGGACACGGGCGGTTATTCAAGACGGAGAACGATTAAGCCGTGTTTTCTTATCTTCTCTCTATATCCAGGGAAACTATACCCCATTTCCCGAGCTTCACTTGCTGTGCGAGTGTTCGGGTTAATCGCTCGTGGTGTGTACTTTTTAAGAATAGCCGCAATAGATTTAAATACCTCAACTTTTTTGACTACTTTCTTGTATCTCCTCTTGCCGCAAATAAATGTGATCGAATCCCCCGGTTTGATGTCGCGATACTTTTCCGTTGCCGCTCTTGTTTCTATCTTCTTATCACCTCTCCGTATTGCTTCAAAGGTATCTTTGTTGATTGCCCTGAATTTTAAATTATAAGTTTTATTTCCCATGTAAAAGCGAGGGGACCCCGTTATATATATCCTATAGTACCAGAGTGGGGGTTGACTTACCCCCCTCCAAGAATATTCTTAGGTCAGACTACGTATGGGTAGGGTACCATAATGCGACCGAAGCCACATGTTACTGAGGTCACAGCAGGGGTGAAGCTGTCTCACCCGCATTTGTGGGATGGGCACCGAGTCTTCAAACTTGAAGAGGGGTCAGTCGGTCTCGTCGCCTTTGTTGCTATTCACTCTCTTCGACAGTGTTCTTGGCTTGGCTGGCCTGCGGCACTGGGAGGTTGCCGTTTTAAGGAGTATACATCTTCCGAAGCGGCAATCGCTGATGTACTCCGACTCTCGCGAGCAATGACATACAAAGCCGCGCTCGCGGGTGTACTCTTTGGTGGATCAAAAACGGTAGTCCTCGGCAATCCGAAACGCCTCAAGACTGGTGACTTCCTCCTCGCGCTTGGCGCGGCAATCCAAGAGTTCAACAGGGTGTTCCGCGTCGGGGTAGTGAAGACCGGAGAAGACATGAACATAACAGAGAGTGACGTCGCTGTGATGAGCCACGCGACGGCATTCGTTAATGGCAAACCACGATTCCTCTCCGGCAGCGGGAACCCGGCGCCATTTACTGCCCTTGGAGTCGTTGAGGGTATTCGCGTGAGCCTTGAACATACTCTTGGACCCGACGATGAGCCAATCGCGGGGAGAACGTTTGCGGTGCAGGGACTTGGTAGCGTCGGGCTACCGGTGGTGCATATGCTACGCGAGAGAGGCGCAGGACATATTTGGGTTTCAGACCTTGATGAAAGTTGCATGGGGAAAATAATTGTCGGTGAAGAAAGAGACGCCGTTTCATATCTTGCCCCGGGTTCCGTCGGTTCTCTCAATGGAACCGAGGTTTTTGTCCCTTGCGCTGTTGGCGGTTTCCTAAATGAGAGGGTTGTTGCGGAACTCCGGTACAAGATTGTCGCCGGATCTGCAAATAACCAGCTCGCGGATGAAAAAGCGGGTGACCTGCTCCACGCGTATAAGATTCTCTACGCTCCCGACTATTGCATCAATGCCGGTGGGCTCATCAACATTACCCACGAAGACCACCCGGAAGGATATAACGAAGCACGTGTTCGTGAACACATACTCCTCATTCCGCAAACACTGAAGAAGATCTTCGAACGCTCGAGGGCAGAGGACGTGCCTACATATCGAGTCGCAGACCAAATGGCGGAAGAGATTATCAAAGCGTCGTTCATTAAGCCATAAGTGTGCTGCTCGGCCCTGTCACGATGACGGGGCTTTTTAGTTGTTGAAGAGCGTATGGCTGTGCTATATTCGACCAAGAAATGAGGAGCTTTGGCAATGTCCCATGTAGTGATTACTGGCCTACCAAACGATATATCCATAAACGGAATACGCTGTAATGAACTGGGGGTTTCCGGGCATCAGCAAATTATTCGCACCAATGCCCCTAAAAACTATCTGCCTTTCGATGGTTGGATCTGTATCGGGCGCGGCAAAACACCCTGGACGCTCCGCGTCACCCAATCCGGAAAAGATGAGGCGCGCGAGGTTATTGACTGCCAGTCTATGTATGGCTCGGCAAATCTCGGCCACGGGAATGAAGCTGTATTGGAGCCTTTCCTGGAATACCTTGGGAAGACCTACGCGGCGCACTCTCGTGTCATAGATAGCGACGTACACGCGCCAGCCCTTCTCGCGCTACGCCTATACACGGGCATGGATGGACGCATCTTGTTCAAAACAGGCGGTGCGGAAATTGTTGACACCTTAATCAAAGTTGCTCGACGGTTCCTTGCGGAAACTGAAGCGAAACGGAGGAGAAGTATTCACAGTCCTGTTGTAATTTATGCCAAGAATGCTTTTCATGGGAGGACCATCTCCGCGACGTCGTTCCTCGACGGGGAATCTCAGCGGGGATTTGGGCCTTTCATTAGGGCAGTAGGTGTTCCCTTTGGTGATGCATCCGCACTAGAGTGTACGCTTAGGGAAAATAAAGGGTCTGTCGCGTGCGTGCTCCTCGAACCAATCCAAGGAGAGGGGGGCATTATCATTCCCCCTCCAGATTATCTCTTGCGTGCCCAAGAACTTTGCCGCGAATACGGAACACTCTTTGCACTAGACGAAATCCAGACGGGGTTCGGACGCACGGGAAAAGACTTCGCCTACCAACACTGCGCTGGGGTTGAACCCGATCTCATGGTTATCGCAAAAGCCCTAGGTGGAGGAATTATCCCCGCATCAGCATTAGTCGGGAAAAAGGAAATACTTCAGTGCTTGAACCCCGGCGATGAGGGGTCAACCTGGTCTGCGTCCCCTCTCATCTGCATGGGTGTCTTGGCTGCAATCAAAGAGGTATGTGATAAGGATCTCGCGCATGAAGCACGTGTAAAAGGTGAGAGGTTCATAGCAAAACTTCGGACGTTGCAGAGTAAATTTCCAGAGTTTGTGAAGGATGTTCGCGGCAAAGGCCTTATGATTGCTCTTGAGTTCAAGAAAGACGCAGTGTGGACAAGAGACTTCTCGCACCGGTTACTTTCAAACGGCGTCATGGCATCTCCCACACGAGGGACTATCATCAGAATTCTGCCACCCCTCTGCATCACCACAGAGGCACTGCGGCAGATCGCTCGCGTATTTGAGGAAACACTCCAAGCATCGTAAGACAACACACGCCAGTCCGACTATGGTCGGACTGGCTTTTCTTTTCCAAAATCCGTGGTAGAGTGCCGATAGAACTGCGGCATCGTAGCGGAGGCGATAATGCGGCTTCTCTTCTGCTCTCCCGACTACTTCGATGTACCGGAAATCGATGAAGACAATCGACATATGGATCCGGAACGTCCACCGTTCCTTGACCTTGCCATGAAGCAGCACAGAAGGCTCGTATCACTCTGCTCCGCTCTCCTTGGGAGGTGCCAAGAAAGCATCCGCCCAAGAAGTGGGCTTGTCGATATGACCTTCACACGAAACGGGTATTTCCCATACGGCCCGAATGAGGCGATTCTTGCCCGATTCAAACCCCTTCGTCGTCGTGCCGAAAGCGCCCACTATCGCGACTTCCTTCTCGGATACAGACTCACGCGCGGGTATCACGTGTACGAACTGCCAGAAGGTGTCTTTTTTGAAGGCGGGGGTGATGCCGCTCTCTACAAAGACAAAATCATTTGCGGGTATGGCATGAGGACTTCAAGAGAAGCTCTGCCACACATCGAACGGATAACAGGTATGGAAGTTGTCCCCGTTGAACTTGTTCGCCCACCTGGTAGAGAGCTGGCCTTCTACCACCGCGACACAATGAGCATTTTTCTGGAAGACGCGGAGACGGCTATTGTTTATCCGGAAGCAACAACACTGGATTCATTGAGACGTCTTGCAACATTCTGTACCGTCATTCGCGCTTCGCGTGCCGATGCAGAAAATATGGCTCTCAATGCAATAGTCATACCGAGAAGGGACCTATGCCTAGAAGGTTATTACCCACCGGGCGGCCCTGAAGTCGATGAAGAAGTGAGAAAGCTTCGATTGGCCTTCAAAAGAACTCCGACACTTCGTGGAGCAATTATTATCTCTGATACGGCAAGTGAAGCGCTTTTGACTATTCTTGAGCGGCTCCGGTACTACCCCATTACCCTCCCGCTTTCAGAATTTCTGAAGTCGGGCGCTGGGCCATATTGTCTTTCGAATGATATTTAACCTCCCATGTACGGGGGGTTTTACTTAGAAAAAGCAAAGCCCCCATAGAGGGGGCTTTGCTGGACATGTCCGTGTTTAAAAGAAAAAGCTCTATTCAGCTACTTTTTCATCTACCACTGTGTCCACAGCTCCGTCGACAACTCCTTCGACGACTGCAGCTTCGTCAACGACTTCTCCGACAGCGGCGCCCTGATCCTCAACTTTTTGCTGTGTTGAGTACCACCAGACACCCGCGATCACGATGACGACAGCTACAACGATAATCCACACATTTGTGGAAACGCCTTTCTGTAGCATAGTCTTAGCAAGAATTAACTATTAAAATGCTTTCCGTATTATCTCTCATAATAGGAATTGTATCAATATACCATAGCCATTTTCTGTGGAAAACCTTTTTACGCACTAGACAACAAAAATCGTTAGACTTCAAAGTATGAATTGTTGCACTGCCCATCCGATACCGTACGCGATGATCGACGCAAGGCCTCCGATTAAGAGCATCTCGAGGCCGGATTTCAGAAAAGGTTCTTTGTTAACAAACGAACGCGAGCTCCCAACAAAGAAGAACGCGAAGGCTGTCGTGACGGCAGAAATCGTGAACTGGTTTGTTAATGGAACTGAAAAAAAGATAAATGGAACGAGGGGTAATGCGCCGGCGGTAACAAACGCCGCAAAGGTCGCCATCGAGTGTTTTACGGGATGCTTCCGTAAAGACAGTCCTTTCTCGATAGCATAATTTCTCTCATACCTTTCTTCTGAAGTGATGGCAAGGTAGTTAGAGGCCCCCATAGAAAAACCGTCAGCAACGAGATTGGCGATGCCCAAGATGATCACAATCTCCGGAGAAAGTGACGCCCCCGCTGCCCCTGAGACGACCGCAAAAGTAGTAACAATGCCGTCGTTTGCCCCATAGACAAAATCGGCAAGATAGCGAGCGAAAAAAGTACGTTTGTGTTTTTCCATGCTAACGTTTTACGCCCTGGATTTGCCAGAGCGTAAAATCTGAATCTGTTGATCTTTCGCTATTCCCCAATCACGTTAAACACCGAAAAAATGACGTTGCCGGCTTGGTCGATCATGGGAGCATCGGCTTCAGGAGCTAAAACTTGATCCCCGTTATCACTTAAAAGCACGGCATAGAGCACCTCGCCCGCAACTGAAGGCCGTTCTAGTGTCACAGCGAGACCATTGATTTCCCCCTGAGAAAGGTACGCGCTTTTGCCGATAATTGTTCCTGGAACACCCTCTGCATCTTCGTGGATAGCAACATATCCACCACTTGGGAGCGTTGTGTGTTCGACGACAACAGCTCCTCCGGGCGCTTGATCAAGGACGGAGAGAGTGATCTCTTCACTCGAGAAATCTGTTGCCTCTTGGACTGTCCCAAGACTCTTTGAGACGCCGAGTAATGAGAGTGGGCTTGAACCGCCGAAAAAGATTGTAGCCGTTACGAGCGCAATAGCTACGACAATAAACGTGAGAACGTGCTTGTGCATATGTTTAAAATAAATAGTAATAGAAAATGTTACCTTTATTATTGTATCACAGCAGGAAAAGAGTGCGATACACGCTTTCCACATGCGCGGAGGAGGCACTATTTCTTTGTGATTTATTTCCTAAAGAGGTCTGAGTATTTTTCCCATGTGAGAAGAAAACCTCCTGTAAAATCTCTAGGGTTTTCTTCAACCATTGCATCAATCTCTTCCGGAGAAAACCATTCTCCCCCACTTACCTCGCTTTCTGCAAGTTGAACTTTCTCGCCCTTGCTGTGCGCAAGGAAAATCTTATGCCATCCACGAAGGGTCTTCCCGGGGTATGCTTCCGGCTCTTCTATATACACCTTGCCTATTTCTTGCACCGGCAAATCAAGACCTATTTCTTCCTTAAGTTCTCTCCGCGCCGCTTCTTCGTATTCCTCTCCTTCGTCTACGTGCCCACTCGTGGCATGGTCCCAAACATCCGGGTATACAACCACTTCTTTTGAGCGGCGCTGGAGAAATATTTTCCCATCATCATTCACAAGAAAAACGCGTATAATACGCCGTATTTTCTCGTTGTCTATGGCGCTTTGAAATGTGTCAGCGCCGACAAGATTGTCGTCTCTGTCTACAATAGTTACTTTGGGCCACATCGTACTACTATATAGGGTATTAAACCCTATATTACGTCTTCGCTCGGAGAAAATGCAAGCAAGCTTTCATTTTCCTGTCCTCACTCGACGTAATAAGAAATGCCGTACAAACCAAACCCGGTCTCAGGTTGGACCGGGTTTGTGTTGATAAAGATAGTTACATTTCTATCTCACATGTTCCTCCAGCGCAGGCGAGCTCTTTCTTCATTTCTGTCTCGTCTTGGAGCTCGTAGGTTACAAGCTTTGCGTAGGTAACATTCTCCATGCGCTTGACCCTCCTCTCATATTCCTCTTTGGTGATCTCTTCGTATGGGGCAAGTTGATACACGTGGTCTGAACGCGGAAGGAACGAGAGTCCGCCCAACATCTCCCAGTTGTTGTAGAGCCAGTGCGCAACCGCGATCCACTCATCATCGCCAACAGACACGGTTATTGATGGGTTGTGGTGCGTGTAGTTCTTCTTCACGACTTTCCAGTGTTCGAGTTGGTCTAGAGCGGTAAGGTCGTTCTTGAAGATTGACCCACGAGGCGCCTTCACGGGAAACTCGAGGACAAACGTATTTGCATTCTGCATTGTCTGCCCAACCTCGGGGAAATGGGGCACTCCTTGGTCGCGAAGCATTTTAAAGAGTGAGTCGGTGGCAGAGATCCTGATTCGCTGGATGTAGTACGGAGCGTGACGGGGGTGCATGCCAGAGGAGCAGTTGACCATCTTTGAAACAGTTCCTGACGGCTTCACGCACGTGATTGCGTTAGAGGTGTTGATGCCAAAGCGCTTTGCGTATCGGGCGTTCGTCTGCTCTGTCTCTTTCTTCAACTGCTTCAAAACTGCAGGATCACGAGCTACTTCTGAGTCCCATTGGCCGGTTAAGGAGACGCCAAGAAGGCGTTCCGCCTCGCAATTCTCTTTCCACTCCTTCGATAGAAAGTTGAAACGAGTGAGCGATGATTGATACGTACCGAGAATCGTTGCAATCCGCACTTTCCTCTTCAATGTTTCGGGGGTGTCGTTTGAGCGGCAAATGACTTCAGTTAAGTTACAGAACTGTTTTGACTGTAGGATGATTTCTCCGCATGGATTAGTCCCCGGTTTTCCGATCGGACGATACGAAGGGTTGTCTTTATACTTTTCCGAGAGGTGCTCGAGACGACGCTTGGGTAACTGGCTAGGAAGTGATCCGCGGTTAAAGATGCCGCGCTCTCCCGTTCCCGCTTTCATAAGCGCAATCCATTCATCCATAAAATCAGTGCTTGAGGGCTTCGCTTCGTAAACGGCAGAGTTGTTAGCAAGTGATCGGTGCGGATCCGTCATCCAGAACTGCCCCTGCTTTGCCGTGCGGAGTAACTCATCATCAAGATCAGAGAGAGATATCATCGCGGTGCGACGTGTGCCGCCGGATACAATCGCTTCACCAATCTTGCAGATGATGTCGTGGGCATCAATGGTGCGGAGACGCCTTCCTTGTCGCGCGAGTACTCTCTTTCGTGCGAAATCAAGCAACGATCGAAGCGGTTCAGGGCCCGATGCCTTACCACCCATCGTCTTAAGACGGGCTCCAGCGGGACGAATACGCGAATAGTCAAAAGCGATATCCTTCCCAGCAAACCAAGTCTTTAATCCGAGCGTTAGCGCCTCTCCCCACCCCTCTTTCGAGTCGGCGATAGTGTGGGGCTTCAGCTTTTCGCCACTTTGTGAGTGAATCTGCGGAAGCTGTTCAATGTTCCAACTCTCAACGGTGTAGCCAACTCCGCAACCAGACGCCGAGAGATATAGAATCTCAGCGAAGTCTTCAATCTTGGTTGGCGCAATGAAGGAACAGTTGTAGGCGCATGCGTTGCAACGACGCGCGGCATCTCCTGCAAACTGCATGAGTCGCATGGATGGGACGACGTCATGGCGGAGGATTGCCTCACGAAGTTCAGCGTACTCTTTTTCTGAAAGTTTGGTGCCGATATTCTCTTTCATGAACCCTAAATACCGGTCAACGGTTTCGATCCATGTCTCGCGGCGATTCTCTTCTGGGATCCAGCGCGCGTAAGAACGGAGGTAGATAAAATAACCGAGTCCGTTATTCGCAAAATATTTTTGGCTCTCATCTGCAAGGCGTCGCACTTCGTCTGAGACAACGACTCCTTGTTCTCGCAATCGCGCTCGTTCTGCGCGATAAAGGATATAATTCTTCGCTGTCTGTACGTAGTCTGATCGAATAAGTTCTTTCTCAACCGTGTCTTGCATTCCTTCGACAGTCGGCAAAAAAGTCTTGTATTTCTTGGCTATTCTGACCGTTTCAGCAGCAACCTTGTGCGCTACCATCTCGGCCTCCTCAACCGATCCTTCGCTCGCAGAGATCATCGCTTTGTAAATTGCTCGCACAATTTTTTTGAAGTCGAAAGGAACAATCGTCCCGTTTCGCTTCTGTATTTGCGGAACAAACTTGCGATAATTTTTTGAATTCTCCGCAAACTTTTTTTCAGCCGCTGCGTCAAAGTTGCCGGTGTCAGTGTTAAAAATATCCTCAAGCGCGATCGTCTTCGAGGATGGTATTGTTGCTTTCGATGTGGATTCGGGGATGCGAGACATGGTGTGAAGAGTGGTTAGGTAAGTAGTCGACTTTTGTAATTTCATTCTACACCTCGCGCACAAAAAGCATCCTGTGGATAAGACTGTAAAAAATGACTATGAAACATTAAAATCTATCTGTAAAGACCTGCCTTTTGCGGCCATGAGCAATTTTACAAAAACAAAAAAGAGCAGGGTCTCTGCTCTTACTTCTTCACTTCGCGCTTTTTAACTAAGGTCCTTCTTTTGGCCGGATCATAGCCCGGAACATGGTGGTAGGAGACACCGCAATCAGAACAATAGAATTGACTCTCTGCTACAAGCTGAGCGCGGGAACCTGGACCGATGATCCGGAGAGCCGGCGGATTGGGATTATGAACACGGACGTGTTCAATGATTATTCCGTTGCAAACACCCCCGCGAAGCCCGTCACCCCTGCCATACTGCATGATTTTGCAGTGAACACCTGTGTCGAATAGACCGCTTTGGGGCACTTCGTTCAACATGTCGTCTGCCCTCTCGCGGTAGCTCCTTCGCCGACCACGTTCATCGGGTAAGCAATCGATGAGCCCAGCCCTTTTGGCACCCACGGCAACTTCCTTTCATTTACTTTCTGTGTGGCAGAATACCAGGAACAATTATCCTTTGCAAACCTTTATAAGCCCCGCTTCCAATACTTTTTATCGAACAGATCATTTCCAAAAACATCACTTTTGTGCCCAACAACACAGGTGAATTTCTCTCCCCAGACGTACACCGTATCGCCAACTTGGTAGTCAGTCGCAGTCTTCCATGTTACCCAAGGCACTTCCTCAACCATTGCCGTCCCCAATGTTACAGTTTGTTCCAAAGACTCAAGCGAGTATGCATTTAAAAAGAGCGCCCGTCAAGGGTGCTCTTTCGCGAATTACCGTGGGTGTATCTCCGCATAGTTAAAAAGCACGCGGAACGGGACGCACCAGTACATAACATAGCGGTATTTGCTTATGTCAGCACCCGAAGGGATGGTGTAGTTTATGTTCCCTTGCGTTCCTTTTATGGGGCCAAGGTCGACAAACTCCTTTGCATCGAGCGTGGTGGCAAGGTACACATGGAGGTCGGGGCCGTTAATCGTCTCAAAGTCCTCATAGCGAACCACCGTGCCCTCCATTGTGGGAATGACTCGCACAAACCCGCTTGCCGGATGCCCCGTCGTGCCCACGACCGCGAAACGAGCCTCGGCAACTTGGCCGACGGCTACGCCATCCTCTCTAGCCATGCTCTCCGGAGCCGCTTCCTCTACTTTGATATCCCGGAACAGTGGTGAGAGCGTGTAATAGCCAACACCAACAATAACGAGAGCTCCAAAAACAATGAGAATTTTCTTCATGGTATATATCTACTCTCAAGCTAGGCAGCTAACCACCCACCATCGACATAGACCGTTGACCCTGTAACATAACTCGCCTCATCAGAGGCAAGAAAAACCACGGCCGCCGAAACCTCTTCGGGTTCACCAATTCGTCGTAATGGTACCCCTTGGAGCATTCCTTTGACATCCGCCTCGCTCATACCCGCCTCGTCAATCATGGGAGTGCGGATAGCACCAGGCGCAATAGCATTGACGAGGATGCCATGAGGAGCAAGCTCGACAGCGAGTGCTTCGGTAAACCCGATACTGCCGCCCTTTGAAGCTGTGTAATGGGTACCCCCCTGGATACCGATCCCGACCCCTCCCGAAGCAATCGAGGCAATGTTGATGATTCTCCCCCACTTGTTCTTCATCATTTCTTGTGCGGCACGCTTTGCGCAGAGAAATTGCCCCTCCAAGTTTATGCGGAGCATCCTTTCCCAGTCATCTTTTGTCAGCTCCAAAAACGGCTTTGGCTGATAAATACCCGCGTTATTAACTAAGATATCCAAACGACCGAATACCCTCACGGTTTCAGTAATTACTGCATCGATTTCTTCTTCCTTTGTAACGTCGAGCTTAAAGCAGGCCGCTTCACCGCCCGCTTTCTTGATCTCGTCGACAATGGGAATGCATGTTTCCTCATTAATATCTGTAACAACAACCTTCGCGCCCTGCCGTGCAAGTATTTTTGAGTGCACAGCCCCCATGCCGCGCTGTGCACCAGTTATAAGCGCCACCTTCCCTTGAAGATTAAACATAGGATTATTGTAACAGTTGCTATATTTGTTGTGTAGACTACGAACCCGCACTTACTTCTTTATGTGCTCCAAACACACTGAGTTGATACAATAGTGTTTTCCTGTTTTGGTCTCGGAATCATCTGGAAAGATATGCCCCAAGTGGCCACCGCACTTCGCACATACAACTTCAGTCCGGTGCATTCCACTTGAGTCATCCGGGACAAACTTTACCGCGCCGGGGAGTGCTTCATCAAAACTCGGCCACCCCATGAGCCCGGGGGCATGTGATTCAAACTTTGCTTCCGCAGCAAAGAGGGGGTTGCCGCATGCGGCACAACGATACATGCCATCTCCTTTTTCATGAAGTAATTTCCCTGAAAACGGAGCTTCGGTTCCCTTTTGCCGAAAAACTGTATATTCCTCGGGCGAAAGCTCCCCCTTCCACTCGTCTTCTGTTTTCTCTATCCTTTCTTCTTTCATAGTGGTCTTGTTCTCTCTATACTATCAGGTTTTCATTGCTTCGATAAACAAAGCACCTAAAAACTTGACTTTTACTGCATATAATGTATTATGAACTCGGCCTACAAGTGCCGAGACTCGGCACCAACTTGCACGGAGAGGAGACGCTGTGGCTGACCAAGTAAGGCGACTCGTAGCTGAATTTTTTGTCGGTGGATTGACGTGGAACGCCATGTGGGAACGAAACCTCGAACTCACCGCCCAGCTTGTTAGTATGGGGGACCAGATTGTTACACCCGTCCTGGATGAACTCTTTGGCCGCCACGAACAAGATGAGCTTGCGCACGAGAACTTTGGTTCCGCGTTTTTCCACCTTCTTTCTGCTATCAGGCATTTTGCTAAGCCCGAGCATGCCGCACGAATAGCCCAGATGCTTGAGTGGGAAGAGTTCGCGGTTGGTCAGGATCGTAGCGAACGGAGCACGATCGTCAAAATGCTTGAGAAGATCGGAACTGCCGCTACTGTTCCGGCTCTTGAGGGGTTCGGAAAGAGGGTTGAATCAATCCCCTACACTGATCTTCACTGCTCAATAACTAGATACGGGAGCGATTTCAAAGGTGCGACAACTGAAGTCATCCCCGCAGCCCTGCTCCATGAGATGGACCGCCATATGGTCGCCGACGCGCTCAAGGCGTGTCAATCGAGGACTTAATACTTATCATACTGTTTAGCGCTTGGCGCCCCAACTTTCGGGCGCCTTTTTAATTAACAAAAACACCCCGTTGTAAAAAACGAGGTGTACAAAGCTGGTGCGAATCAAGATTTCAGACCTTGATACCCTGATCATCGGCTAACTGCTTAAAGGTCGGAGAAATGCGGTAGAGTTCCTCAAACGAGCTCGCGATTGCTTCAATTTGCGACTCACCCTCCGGAGTATCCTCCAGTTTACGGAGAACCACAAAACGATCACAGATGGTGCGGACGGTACTTAGACGATGCGCCACGATGAGCGCGCCGCAAGGCCCCGAGAGCACTTCCTGTAACCCTTTTTGCACCTCCTTCTCCGTCGTGGAATCAAGAGACGAGGTTGCTTCATCAATAATCATGAAGATGGGGCGCTTGATTACAGCCGCCCCCGCAATGAGGCGTTGACGCTCCCCTCCGGAGAGCTTCATGCCGTCACGTCCGACGACAGTATTGAGCCCTTCTACAAGCCGGTCTCCGAAATCAATTTTGAGAAGACGCATGACATCCCAAATCTCCTCATCCTTAATCGTCTCCTGCCGTCTTTCCGGAAGGCCGAAGGTGAGGTTGTACCGAATTGTGCCGTCGAAGACTTGCGAATCCTGCGGGATGTAGCCAACATGCTCCATCCAGGATACGAGCTCCACATCTTTAAGTTGATGACCGTTGACCCATATCTCGCCCTCGCTCGGATCCATAAAGCGAAGCAAGAGCTTCATAATTGAACTCTTGCCGGCTCCAGAGGGGCCGATAAGCGCGACCTTCTCACCAGGAGCAATAGAGAAGCTAATGTTTCTAAGTGTCGGTATTTCCT
This sequence comes from Parcubacteria group bacterium, assembly GCA_016204005.1. Lineage (GTDB taxonomy): Bacteria > Patescibacteriota > Minisyncoccia > Phycocordibacterales > UBA2135 > JACQLQ01. Next base: position 17,456 of record JACQLS010000038.1, read on the forward strand.
TGCCTCCGTCTTCTCCATAGCAAAGCCCGACATTCTCGAAGCGAATCTTAATGGGCTTCTCACTGGTAACTTTTTCCCCGCTCTCTTCGGAAAATAGAGCCGGCGTTGTAAGCGCGTCGCGCATCGCCTGAAGGCGCGGGATCTGCTCATTGATGCGACGTTCCGCATGCCCGAAATACCACATGTTCTGCACCGATTGCGTGACCCATGTGTAGAGCGGCATCAAAAAGCCGATCTCCTGCTCTCCGATATAGACCAGGTACACTCCATATCCTATGGTGAGAAGGCGCACGATGTGACCCGAAAGCTCTCGATATGTCGACTGCCGGATAAACCAGAACCAAAACTTTCTATCCAGCTCCAATATCCGGTTAAACCATGTCGAGAGGCGCTCTTGTTCTGCCCTCCCCTTGCCACTCGTCTTAACGCGGACGATCTTTTCCCATCGCTCAATCATTTGCCTGTTTTGTGCCCGGAACTCTTGCTCGATGGGCGTTGTCACCACTGCAACATGGTAATTGAGCCACACCGACCATCCGATATGCGCGAATAAGAGGAGCGTTAAAACGAGAGCGATCTCCCATGTGAGGTACCACATAAGCCCGAGTGACAAGAGAACAGAGAGCATTACCTGAACCGTCTCGAAAAGCATCATCTCCTGGAGCCCGTGCACGCGACCCTTTGCCTTCTCAATCGAGGCGTAGTTCAGGCGTGAGTCTTGGGAATGTTGGCCGAGAACTTTCTCGTAGAAGAGTTCATTCAAGCGGTCGTGGAGCTGAAGCGTATTCCTATTTATGACCCACTCTCGCACCAGATGGTGTAGGAGCGAGCTCCCTTGTTGGAGAAGCGCGAGACTTGCAAAGGCGCCAAACCCAACAAGCACCAATTGCAAACTCCGCGAGGAAACACCGTTCACAAGCCACGCAAAGACAAGCGGCTGTAGTGTGAAGATGAGAAGCGAGCACCCGCTCAAGACCGTGTACGTAATAGCCCATTTTCTTGCCCGCGGCGTCATGAGTTCATTCCATACCCACCGGAGCACGCTCCATGTGTCACGATATTTTGAAAGGTACTCCCGCCAGTTAGCGGGAGGAACCCGTTCGACTTCTTCCACTGTTTTTCTCCTTCCTTTCTCAAAGAACAAAACATCGTGCCAGAAGGCACGATGTTTTGAATCCTCAAACCTTTCTAAGAGAGATTTAAGAGCTCAGAACATATTGCCTGGCAAATAGGGAACGCATACCTGTAGCAGAAACGCCGAAAATCGCGTTTGTGACGCATGCGCTGGAAAGCTCCTCGCTTATGCGAGGTGTTGCCTTCCAAAGTTTGTATGCAGTTATGGTTCCGTTATTCATGATCAGTAGATAATAGCACATTAGAGTTTTGTGTCAAGTCTACCGCGGGTTTCATCCACAAAAAAGCCGCATTAGAAGGTGCGGCATATTCGATATAAAACTACATACCTGGGTGTGCACGTCGGGGACGATGACTGCGCGGATGTCTGGGCATCAAAGCCTCTTTCTTCTGGCGTCTCCTTGCGGCCTTTTTGAGATCACGCTCTATTTTTGCTATGACACGTTTTGCTTCAGTTTTTCTAGCGCGGGCCCCTAAACCGCTCTTCTTCTGCGGCTTTGCCTTTTCCGGGACCTCCACAAGGCGGTAGATACGATACCCTACGCGACCGCTTTCTTCTTCAATGGTCCGGCGCAACTCCACAGCTTCTTCCATAGTACCGCTGAAGACCTGCGCCCCCCTTGCGTATGTACAAATACTGTTGGGGCCACTGTCCTTATAAAGCTTTGGATCAACATCACGCCAAGGGCGTCCAATGCAAAAACTGAACGTTTCTCCTTGGGACACGATTGCCTCGTCGTTTCCACTTCTCTGCCGAAATTACTCTATTCCATCTGGCTCGTCAAGATTCTGTGGATAAACACCTCGGAGGTTCAACCTTTTTGGTAGTTATCAACAGAGGATTATTGATTCCCCGCTGGTACGACAATCCCCTTCTCCCACGACAAGCGGAACTCTGGATGAAACTTCACGCCGGATTGCATCATCTCACCTATAGTCTCAAGCCCGAAAAACTGCACCTTCTCAACCTCATCCGGATCCGGCTTGAATGGCCCGTTGTGATGGGCTTTAAATACAGAAAGATCCACCTCGCGTGTGATGGAGGGGTCCCATGCAGGATATGTATAGTGTTCTTTAGTTATGAACTCAACATCTGCATCAATGCCGAGCTCTTCGTGTAGCTCCCTTCTTGCAGCAAGCGCATCGTCTTCGCCGTCATCAATTCCCCCACCTGCCGAAAAATCCCAATGGGAGGGAAATTTATCATCATGCGCGGCACGCAACTGTAGGGCTAACTCCCCCTTATCATTAAACACCAAAACCGCAGAGCTTTTTTTATATTCAATCATATGTTTTTCACCCGATATTCCAGCAAAAGGTAGGAGTGCTCAAGCGGCTTCGCCTGCACGAGCTCGAGTGATTTTATTTTCGAAAGCTCTTCCGGAGTGTGGAGCGACTCACCATCCATCAATGTGGGGGTGTCCTTGCCTCCTACGAGAGCGGGCGCGATAACAATGAGGATTCTATCGATTAAGCCCTTGCGCACGAGGATAGCGTTCATGGTGCCACCAGACTCGATAGTGAGTTTGTCGACACCGTGCTTTTCCCTAAGCTCACGAAAAAGCTCTTCAAAATGTATTTCGAGTTCATGCTTTAGTATGTGAATGTTCGAAAATGTATTTGAAAGCGAAGAAGCGGGGTGTTCGGGGTTTGCGGTGACAATAAAGAGTTCTTTCGCTTTCTTCGCCAAGTAAGCAACGCCGCCCGCAGTCAGATGCGGTTTGTTGTCAATAACAACAAAGCTTACGGGCAACTTTTTTGGCTCGTCCGCCTTTTCATTGATCCCCACCTTTGCGAGCACCCTGCCTGTGTTCAACGAGTAAAGATCGGTCCATTCCTGGAGTTTATAATATTGTTGCAAACCTTCCCCCACTCCGGGGATCTTTGGGAAATCTTTATCCACGTCCATCTGGTCCGTGTCCCCAGTCGAGATTTTTCCATCCACCGACATTAATAAAAAGAGGGTTGTTTCTGGTCGGATCATGACTGTTGTTCCTTTAAAAGGTTAGCAAACTCCTTTTGGACTTTTTCGAGCTTAGGGTTAATAACGAGTTCGCAGTAGGAATTGCCCTTGTGCGTTTCGTAGTAGTTCTTATGATACTCCTCTGCCGGATAGAACGCTTCAAGCGGCACAACCTCGGTAGCTATCAACTTTCCTCCCGGGTGTGAAGCGTTCAACTCTTTAATAAACGCCTTCGCCTCGTCTTTTTGTTTCTCCGTCGTATAGAGAATAATTGAGCGATACTGGGTTCCCACGTCATGCCCCTGCCGATTAACCGATGTTGGGTCGTGACTACCAAAAAAGACCGTTAGAAGATCTCGAAAGTTGATAACGGTCGGATCGAAGTCCACCTTCACTACTTCAGCGTGTCCGGTGTTCTCCCACACAACTTCCTCATACGAGGGGTCCTCGCGCTTCCCACCTGCATAACCGGGAGTAACTGAAGTGACGCCCTTCAACATCTTAAAGACTGCTTCCGTACACCAAAAGCACCCTCCACCAAAGACAATTGTTTCTGTTTTCTCCATAGGATTTAAATAGCGCGCCAATACGCTGTGTAATCGTGCCCTTTAGTAAACCCGAGTGCCCCATAACGCTCCTCAAACTTTTTGTCACCTACGGGTGCGTACACTAAAACTTGGGTGTGCCCCTTTAACTTGAGAATCTGCGCGGCGCGTTCATAAAGGGCGTTGACGATGTCGAGCCCCTCCCCCTTCACAGCAAACCGATACAACCATGCAGAACGACCGTCTTCAAACAACGTAACAGTCCCGACAATCACGCCTTCGTCTTCGGCGACAAGAATGGCATCCGGTTTTTCCTCCACTAGCTTCTGCAAACGTTCCAGTGCATCGCGTGCTTCATCAAACTGCCCTCCGTATGTTGAGGAATCTTTATACAAAATCGCGACCGCCGCATAATCTTCCAACCTGTAGTTACGTGTGATTATGGGGTTCATCGTACCAGTTCATGAACATCGACTATCGCCATCGGAGCATTAGTCTGCTGCATCCTACGCAACGCTGTTTTAATTCTCGTAAAATCACTATCACCTAATTTTGCGTTTCTCTGGGGTGTTGTTTCAGTGACTTCAAAACGATTTTCGGGGGTATTGAGATCAACGTGCCATTCAATCCCCACATCATTTATAAAAATGCGAACGCGCATCATATCAAATGGCTGACCTTTAATGTAACAAACAGCGACGAATTCTTTCATTATCGTGGTCAACTTTCCACTTGGCTCAGGAGCATGTTCATCAATCGTATTCGTCCATTGTAGTTTGTCTACGTCCGCTATAAAATCCTCTGGTATTGCAATGGGCGCTCGTTCACTTTCCTCCATTTTTTCTCTAATAAGCTCTTTTTTTATTCGCTCGGA
>JACQLS010000042.1 GCA_016204005.1 Parcubacteria group bacterium
CCCGACCGAGAAGGTGAGGCCATCTCTTGGCATATCGCGGAGATCTGCGACCTTGGGAAAACTCCAGAGAAAGTAAAGAGGATCGTCTTTCATGAGATTACGGAAAAGGCGGTGCAGGACGCGATAAAAACTCCGCGCGGTATTGATATGAATCTTAAAAGCGCGCAGGAGGCGCGCCGCATTTTAGACCGACTTTTCGGTTATGACCTCTCGGGCCTCATCTGGAAGAAGCTCCGCTACGGCCTCTCGGCTGGCCGCGTGCAGTCACCGGCACTCCGTATCTTGATGGAGAAAGAGCGAGAGATCAGGGCTTTCAAATCCGAAAACTTTTGGGTGATTACCGCAGAGACAAAGACCTCTGCGGGAGAAAACCTTACACTCACCTGCTCCAAGGAGCCTCGTGACGAGAAAGAAACAGATGCTATTGTTGCGGCGGGAAAGGCGGGGGTGTGGAGTGTAACCGCGGTCGAAGAGAAAGAGCAAAAGCGCGCGCCACGCGCACCGTTCACGACCTCGACCTTACAGCAATCGGCAAGCTCGCGGCTCGGCATTTCTCCTTCACAGACCATGCGCCTCGCGCAGTCTCTCTACGAAGAGGGACACATTACATACATGCGCACCGACTCGACAAATATGGCCGCGGAAGCGCAGAGAAGCATTCTAAGCTTTGTGAGAAAGACGTATGGCGAGGAATACGCGAGCGCTCATGTGTATAAGACAAAGAGCAAATCGGCCCAGGAGGCGCACGAAGCGATCCGCCCAACGCATATAGAAAAGAAAGAGGTTGGAAGGACCGAGGCGCACAAGAAACTCTACACGCTGATCTGGCAACGCGCGGTTGCTTCCCAAATGGCCGACGCAAAGATGCTTAAGACAAAGATCACCGCAAACATCGGCGACGGAAAGGAAATCCCGGATTTTGACGCGAACGGATCGCGGATTGTCTTTGACGGATGGCTCCGCGGAGACCCTCGGGCGCGTGGCGAAGATGTCGAACTGCCAAAGGTATCTCAAGGCGAGAATCTTTCGCTTGTCGAGATTAAAAGCGAGAAAAAAGCGACCGAACCGCCCAACCGTTACACGGAAGCGGGGCTCATTAAAGAGCTTGAGAAGCGCGGCATCGGACGCCCATCCACCTACGCTTCGATCATGAAGACGCTTATTGACCGCGAGTACGTGCGCCGCGAGAACCGAACGCTCTACCCCACTGATTTGGGCGATGTTGTTAATGAATTCCTTGAAAAGAACTTCACGCATTATATAAGCGACACCTTCACCGCGGAGATGGAGGACAAGTTGGACCAAATCGCGGAAGGTAAACACGGGTACGAGGCAACACTCCGTGATTTCTACGGACCTTTTCACGAAGCAGTCGGAGCGAAAGAAAACATCGACAAGATAACCGACATCGCTCCCGCACCGAAAGAAATTCACTGCCCAGAATGCGCCGCCGCAATGGTCATCAAGCTTGGGCGAATTGGCAAATTCTACAGCTGTAAACGCTTCCCCGAATGTAAGGGGGCTCGAATGCTCGATGGTTCGGTTATGAAAAAAGAAGCGGCGGAGGAAACGGGAGAAAAATGTCCCGAGTGTGGCAAGCCGCTTGTTAAACGAAGCGGGCGTTTCGGCGACTTTATTGGATGCAGCGGCTACCCGAAGTGCCGATATATAAAGCCTGCCGAGGCAGGCGCCGGAGAACCAGTTATCAATACGACGGGAGTGAAGTGTCCCGAGTGTGGAAAAGGAGAGATCACCGAGAGGAAGGGGCGCTTCGGAGTGTTTTATGCATGCTCCGCGTATCCAAAATGCCGTTTTAGTATGAAAGCAAAACCGACGGGAAAAATCTGCCCTACGTGTGGGGCACTGATGATGGAGGGTACAAAAACTATTCCTGAACGTTGCAGTAACAAGGAGTGTCCGAATCACAACCCGCATAAACTGAAGCCAACTGAATAGTCTCCGCGGAAATTCAAAAGGCCCACAGCGCGCTCATGCGCTGCGGGCCTGGTTCTGCGTGTTAGCCCCAAGTGAGCTTGTTTGTGGTGGTCGACTAGCTCACGACGTGGTAAGCGTAGCTCCACCACATGAAGATGACCCAGGCCGCCGAACTGGCGAGGGCCGTCCTGGCAAACGATCCGCGCCATCGACGTAGCACCCGCATCTTCCGAGCACTAGTGTAAGCGATGAAGACGAGTCCCACACTCAACGCCACCAGGGCAAGGAACGGCAGGTAGATCGCCGCCGCTACGCCGCCGAGCATAGACGCGAAGACGGGGATCACGAGAAAAACGGCCAGTGCCTGATCCAACTCCCATTGCGTAATAAATGGGTCTTTTTCGGCTTGCGAGCTCACGGGACACCTCTTGGGTGATGTGGTTGAGGTCCACCTTTAATTATACATTGTTTATATAATCTGTCAACAGTCCCTAGGGGTTTAAAATTCAAAAGGCCCACAGCGCGCTCATGCGCTGCGGGCCTGGTTCTGCGTGTTAGCGCAGGATATACAAGTTGAGAATGGTGTCGCCACCGTCCAATTCCATCGTGAGGAAGTAGGCGACCCACATGACGACGAGGGCCACGACCGACCCGATGAGGTTGATGAACGCGGTATCACCGCCGCCTCTGTAGCTGCCGATGGATACGAGGTTCAAAGAGAGAGCGGCGATGATGACGAGTACCACGCTGAGGGCAACAAGTACCCACAGCGTCAGGTAAACGCCTGCAACTCCTCCACCGAAGAGGTACGCAAGGAACAAGATTGCCACGAATGCGCCTTCCATGGACGACTCCCTAGGTTAAGGTACGCTTTGTACCGTGTTTTAATAGTACAGTATTTTAAGAGAAAAGTCAAGCACGCGTAGGGGCTAATCGCTTCGGGGGATGGTCATCCCGCATTCAGCGACGTGCACCATAGCGTCGTCAATCGGCACCCGCTCATGGCACAATTCGCAACGATACGTCTTCATGGTCGATGATTTCTGCTTCTTTTTGCTTTTTGCCTTCTTGTTTTCCTTGTATTTCTGCTCTTTCTTGCCCATTGCGGATGCCCTTCACAAAATGGTCTTTTGTCAGTATAGTGCAAATATGCAAGAGGTCAATGAGCTTTTAACTCTCCTCCCCTCGGCAAGCGGACGGGATAAAGATCTGATCACGCGAGCATATACTTTTGCTCGAGAAATTCATAAGGACCAAAAACGTGAATCAGGCGACCCGTATTTCATACACATCTTCGAAGTCGCGAAGACACTCGCGGGGTTTAAGATGGACGCGGAGACGATTGCAGCGGGACTTCTCCACGACGTGATTGAGGACAGCGAGGTGACAGAGGCGGATGTTGCCAATCAGTTTGGAGACGAAGTCACCTTCCTCATCAAAGGCGTTACCAAACTGAAGAAATACCAATACCAAGGTCTTGAGCGCTACGCGGAAAGTTTGCGTCGTTTTTTGCTTGCGGTTGCTGAAGACCCGCGCGTTCTCATCATTAAGTTTGCCGACCGCCTGCACAATCTGCAGACGCTCAAGTACGTTAAAGAAAACAAGCAAAAACGAGTGGCAATCGAGACACTCGAAATCTACGGACCGATCGCAAACCGTCTCGGCATGGGGCGCATTAAAGGTGCGCTTGAGGACCTCGCCTTCCCTTATGCGCATCCGGAAGCGCACAAAGAGACGCTTGTACTTTTGAAACAAAAAAGTAAGGAGAACCTTGCGTATTTGGAAAAGGTGCATCGATCACTCTTGAAAGACCTCTACAAAGAGGGCATCAAACCTGTAGAAGTCGACTATCGCGTGAAGCACCTCTACAGTTTGTGGAAAAAGCTCCAGCGGTACGAGATGGATATCGATAAGGTCTACGACATAGCGGCGCTCCGTATCGTCGTAGACTCTGTTGCCGACTGCTACCGTGTGCTGGGTATTATTCACGGTGCGTGGCGGCCGCTTCCCGGACGAATCAAAGACTACATCGCCGCGCCAAAACTGAACGGGTACCAAAGTATACACACGACCATCTTCACCGGAGACGGAGGAATTGTCGAGATTCAGATCAGGACAGTCCAGATGCATAAGGAAGCAGAGTACGGTATCGCCTCACACCTCGTTTATAAAGAAGTTGGGAAAGGCAAAATGCGCGGAGAGCGCGATTTCAAGAAAAAACTTGAGTGGATCAGGGAGATTTCGGAATGGCAAGAGCATGTGGCAGAAACGGGAGAATTCTTGGAACGGCTCAAGAAGGATTTTTTTAGCGACCGCGTCTTCGTCTTCACACCAGATGGTGATGTGATCGACCTGCCACAAGACTCAACACCCATCGACTTTGCCTATGCTATTCACTCGGATATCGGAGACCACACATCTGCCGCGCGTGTGAATGCACGCATGGTATCGCTCGATACGAAACTCCACAACGGAGACATTATTGAGATCGTGACCAAGAAATCAAGCGCCCCTTCGCACAAGTGGCTCGGGTATATAAAGACAGGGCTTGCCAGGAAGCACATTAAAGCGGCGCTCGCAAAGAAGTAGGGGCGCGCGAACCCTGAACTGGGTTTTCGCATTTCTATATCGTAAAGTTCTTCACGGAGTACAAGTTCGCCTCTTCGTTAGTTTCAGGAGTCGCAGCCATATCCCCTCCCTCTGGGCTCCCCTCACTTGATGCGATAATGCTCTCGCCACTCGGGTTGGTCTGTAGATCTTCTACTACACTAGCAGCTTCTTCAAGACGAATAATACGCTCTAAAAGACCACGAAGGTCATCCGTCGTCACAAAGTCAATCGCGACGCGGCCACCGCCGACTTCGCGTCGTTCAATGTGGACACGCGTCCCGAGACTTGAGGCGAGCTGGCGCTCAATCTCGAGTAATTCCGGATCCATATCTGCTGACTTTTTGCGCGCACGCTCGTGCGCGATGTGGCGGGAGATACGTTCCGCTTCACGAACGTTCAACTTCTTATAGATAATCTCTTTGAAAAGAGTAGTTTGCTCTTCCGGCTTTTCCACGAGCATCAGAAGCGGCCTCGTGTGCCCCTCTGTAATCTGGCCCTCTACGATTGCCTTGAGAATCTCTTCGGGGAGCGCAAGCATGCGAATGCTGTTGGAGACAAACTCGCGGCTTTTGCTGATTCTGGTTGCTATTTGGGCGTGGGTAAAACCAAATTCCTCGGCAAGACGCTTGAAGGCGCGAGCCCGATCAATGGGGTTTAGGTCCTCGCGTTGCACGTTCTCTATAATGGCAATTTCGAGCTTCACGCGCTCGTTCACCTCCTCTGGCTCACCCTCACGGATGATGACGGGGACTTGGTACACTCCCGCCAATCGTGCCGCGCGCAAACGTCGCTCACCGGCAATAAGCTCGTACTCGGTACGAAGCCCGTCGCCCGTCTCAAACTCTTTCCGCGTCACGACGAGCGGCTGCAAGATCCCATATTGGCGAATGGATTCTGCGAGGTCTCGCAGTTTTTCTTCATCAAAGTCGCGCCGAGGCTGATACGGATTCGGTTTAATCTTTTCTGTGTCTACCCAGAAGATTGATTGGTTGTAAGGTCGTTTATCCATTGCGGGTGAGAGTGATTATCGGTATGTATATTGTAAACAAAATTGATTGAAGCGGCAAATTACAGTACACTGGAAACGAGCCCGGGTGGCGGAATTGGTATACGCGCACGACTCAAAATCGTGTGCCGCAAGGCTTGGGAGTTCGAGTCTCCCCCCGGGCACATAGTCAGTCAAAAGAATTACTACCATGTTGCACAATCATCAAACAAAAACTTGGTCTAGTTTCGTCAGCCGCCGTAATGTTCCCAACCTATAGGGCGGGGGCTTGTCTTTATGTTTGATCCCCGCCCTATAAGGCTTTTTGTTTGTGCATATTCATTAAAAACCAGCTCATTACAATTATGTTTATCCAACCAATAAAAACTCATATATTTCAAGAGGGTGATGATTTGTTTGCTTTCATCACGAGGTATGTAAAGAAGCTTCCCGAAAAGTCTGTGGTTGTTGTTACATCGAAAATTGTTGCCCTAGCAGAAAAACGAACGGCTATTATCGAAAACGTCCGAACCAAAGAGATGCTAATCAAGAGAGAAAGCGAATTCGCAATGCCAACCAAGTATGTTTGGCTTACCGTGAAAGACGGCATGGTTATGGCTTCCGCCGGAATCGACGAGTCCAACGCAAACGGGAAACTTATTCTCCTTCCCAAAGACAGTTTTAAGGTGGCTCGCGTACTACGCAAGGCGCTACAACGGAACTATGGCGTTAAACATCTCGGCGTCCTCATTACCGACAGTCGCACGATACCACTCCGCGCCGGCGTTACAGGTGTTGCTCTTGGATACGCCGGTTTCCGCGGTATAAAGGACTACCGCGGCACATCAGATATTTTTGGGAGGAAGTTTAAGTTTTCTCGGACCGATGTTGCCGATAGCCTTGCTGCCGCAGCGGTTCTGGTCATGGGTGAAGGAAATGAACAGCTGCCACTGGCGATTGTTGAAAAGACGCCAATAGAATTTTGTGATAAAATTCATCGTAAGGAATTGCACATCGATATACGAGATGATATGTACCAGCCGCTCTTCTCAAAATTACCGAAACGTTAATCTCAAAAACTTAAAGTCGGAACATTATGACAAATCAACAGCGCTCCCCCTCCATACGCCGCCTCTTCATTACGTTCCTTCCATTATGGATTTTCCTCGTGATGTACAAGTTGGGGGGGAGTCTTCACTACTCCATTATCTCCCCCTTGGGAGAACAACTCATGCCGCTGTGGGTTGTAGGTGCAGTCATTAGCGCAAGCTCTTTTGTCCAAATGATCCTTGATGTTCCGGCAGGGTACATCCTTGACCGTTTCGGCTATCTCCGTTTTCTTAAAATTTCAGTAGTCGCATTCTTGGTTGCTGGTATTGCCTTCATGTATGACCTGACGATCGTCACGTACGCAATCAGCATGGTTGCCGCAACCATCAGTTGGCTTCTCGTCCCCCTTGCAACAAACGCATACGTCCTTGCGCACGCGCCTGAAGAAAGGTCGTCGCGGTTTTTTGCCATGCGAGACATGGCTATCTCCACGGGTGTCTTCTTGGCGAGCGCTATTTTGGGTTTCGTGCTCCTCCTTGATGTACAGGTGATGGGCCTCATTATCACCGTCTGCATGGCGATAGCGCTTGTCGTCATCTTTTTTGCACCGCCTGACAAAAAGTCGTTTTTAGCAGAGGTCAAGCTGGCAACATGCGATTATTATGTCCGGCGCAATCCCCTGGGTAAAACGTTGTGCTTTTTACCAAAACTGAACCCGGCGAGTATTATGCTTCTCCTCTTGGGTTTTAGCTCGTCTGTTTTCTATGCTGTTGTGTGGTTCATTGTCCCTCTTGTTATCGCGCACCAAGCAAGCTCTGGATTGCTGAGTCTTGGTCTTGGCATTTTTGATCTTGCGATTGTCATCACGGGGTTCTTCCTCGGAAAAATTGCGGAGAAAGGAGACAAGCGAACATATATATTCTTCGGGCTTCTCCTCTTTTCGATTTCAGCAACCTTAATCGGCTTCGACTTCGGGTGGCTCTTCCTCCTCTTTGGGTTCCTTGCGACAACGGGGGATGAGCTGACGAGCATTTCGTTGTGGTCATGGCTTCACACCCTTTCTCACGATGATGCGGGGAAAGGCCTCCTTGCGAGCGTGATCACGCTCGCCCAAGATTTGGGATGGGCTGTTGGACCGATTTTCGCCGCAGTTGCGTATGGTTGGGTTGGTCCATCGTGGGCAATCGCCTCATCTGCCGTTTTTATCTTCGCCACCTGGATTGCATACCAATTTCTCATGCGCTACTACCCTAAGGTCTCCCCTGTCCACGTCCCCTCTCGTCCGTCACGCGCCCGACATAGGGGGTAATCCCTAACCTTTTGTAAAAGAAAAACCGCTCCCCTATCGGGGGCGGTCGTTTTATGCTCCGTATTTTGCTTTGTACTCGAGAATGAGATCGAGGATTCCCTTTTGCGCCAAGTCTCTCGCTTCAGGAGATTCGAGGCCTGGGATCCTCTCTTCCAGAACAGCGATCAAGTCAGCAAGAGTCGCCGCCGCCCGCACTGGTATCTTGTGCGCATCCTCAAAAGCTCTGATGGCAGAAGCACTTCCCTTTTCATCGGTGACTCGTTCCTGACGGTCAAAGACAACAATGGCGGAAGAGAGCACTCCGCCCTCTTTTGCAATCAGATCCGCCACCGTGTTAAATGTCTTGCCAGTCGAAATCACATTGTCGATAAGGCAAATGCGTTTTCCCTTGAGAGGAAAGCCGACGATAAGCCCCTCATCGCCGTGGTCTTTTTCTTTTTCACGGTTGAAGGCGTGCCCGACATTGATGCCGTGCTCATGATGAAGCATCATCGCCGTCGCGACAGCAATGGGAATGCCTTTCGCGGGCGGGCCAAAGATCACATCAAAGTGCATATCCTTCGCAATCGCGGCGCATGCTTTGCCAAGCTCCCACAAAGAACTGCCCATGTTAAAGAATCCGGAATGAAAGTAGTACGGCGACATGCGCCCGCTTACCAATCTCCGCCCCCCTGGGATGATTTCGATAGCCCCTTGGGAGAGGGAGTAAGCAACAAATCCCTTTGCGGCGGTCATGCGCCCATCTCCTTCAACGCCAGAGCGATCTCTGCGTTGATTCTTTTTGCCGCAGCAACTGGATCGGGATCTGCAGTGATTGGCCTGCCTATGATAAGCGCGTGCGCTCCAGCCCTGATTGCCTCATACGGGGTCATCACGCGCTTCTGGTCTTGTTTACCAACCCCCGCAGGACGAACGCCGGGTGTGTAGAACGGGAAATGAGCCAGATCCTCGTGGCTTCGCAGGAACTCGAGCTCTTGCGGCGAGCAGATGACACCGTCACATCCCGCGCGCATCGCATCTCGTGCCAACTGGAGCACTTTTACCTTGCTCGGCCCCCCAAAAAGGACGTTCACATCATCTTCGCTAAGGGACGTCAGGAGCGTCACCGCAAGCACGAGGGAATCGCCCTTGTTTTCAACAGCCGCCGCCATCGCGGGAACGCCGCAAGAAGCGTGCACATTGAACATCTTGACGCCCATTGCCGCAACTGCTTTCGCCGCCCTGCCAACGGTATTGGGAATGTCGCAGAACTTACCGTCGTAAAAGACCCGCCCGCCGAGTGTGTGGACAAACGTAACGGCCTGTGGCCCACCCACAGCCGTCGCCAGTTCCAACCCGATCTTGAAACCCCCAACATAGGGTGCAAGGTCTCTAACGAGAGATCCTGCTTCACTTAAATCGGAAACATCCAACGCAACAATGTTCTTTTCCTTCGGGTCAACACGCTTCATATCGTCGGCTCCTTCGCTTGTCTAGAAAAGACAGTAACAAAGAAGTTTAGTGCGAGCAAGTGCCTTGTGGTACAGTTACGTCATGATTAAGAAGCCGAAAATAATCGTCATCTTGGGTCCCACGGCGACGGGTAAGAGTAACCTCGCTGTACGGCTTGCAAAGAAATTCGGCGGTGAAATTGTGTCCGCCGATTCACGCCAAGTCTATAAAGGTCTCGATATCGGCACAGGCAAAGTGACAAAAAAGGAGATGGCGGGCGTGCCACATCATCTACTCGACGTGGCGAGTCCTAAGCGACAATTCACAGCTGCGCAGTTCAAAGAAAAAGCGGGGCGCGCAATACAAGACGTGCTTCACAGAGGCAAAGTACCGATCTTGGTTGGCGGCACAGGTTTTTATATTGATACTGTCCTTGGTACTGTCTCTTTCCCCGAAGTGCCACCTGACACGGCTCTGCGCCGAGAACTCGAGACAAAACCCATTGAAGAACTTTTAAAGAAACTGGAGGCGCTTGACCCCGAGCGCGCAGAAACGATTGAGCGCGCAAACCCAAGGCGTATTATTCGCGCTATCGAAATCGCCCGCGCGCTTGGCAAGGTGCCCCGGTTGACCAAGAGAAACGAGCACTATGATGCATTCAAAATCGGCCTCACATTGCCCGATAAAGAACTTAAAGAAAGAATCGCTATTCGTTTATTCACGCGAATTAGAGATGGGATGATTGCCGAGGCAAAGCGGCTCCATGCGAAAGGACTCTCGTGGAAACGCATGCGCGAGCTGGGATTAGAATACCGCTTTCTTGCTGATCATCTCACTGGCTCACTTAACCGTGAGGAGTTTGAAGAAGGATTGAGGAGTGCCATCTGGCATTACGCAAAACGCCAAATGCGCTGGTTCAAAAGAGACGATGCTATTCAGTGGTTTACTTTGAGTAGTGTCGAGGGATTGAAATCAAGCGAGTTTGTAAAAATCGAGCAAATAGCAAAGTCTTTTCTCTCTACGGAGAGTGATTAAGACAATTAGAAAATCTATGGTATAATCCTTTCGGATAGGGGCGTAGCTCAGTTGGTAGAGCGTCGGTCTCCAAAACCGAAGGCCGCAGGTTCGATCCCTGTCGCCCCTGCCACGAACGAAGCGAGTAACGGGCGAGTGTTTGCTCGCCCTTTTGTTTTGTTTTAGGCGGGGCACAAAGGCCAGTCCTGCCTGCCCGTCCGTAGCTCAAAGAGCGAAGGCGGGTCGCCCCTGCCATCAAAAGCCCTGTAATGGGGCTTTATTTTGAGTTCGCCAATGAGCTGCCGGTAACGCCAGTTCTTTTACATTTGGACCTCTTGCATTCTGCTCCTTTAATCCATAGACTTTATTGTAGATTTAGCATTTAAGGAAGTGTTTATGAAGGGTCGCGAAACATTTCCATCAAATTCGGGTAAAGACAAAGAAAAAGACGGCCCGAAAAAGCCGGAGAGTCAGAAAATCAATCCCGAGCAAATAAGAGACGCCGTGCAAAGAATAACCGCGGCTATAGCATCGAGGGGAGAAAAGCGAGGCAACCTGGCTCGCCTTCAAACCATTAAGCCGAATAAAACCTCAATGATTTTTAGTGCAAGCCAAGACGAGGGTGGTAAAATCCGTATTCATGCAACATTTTATCACCACGGCGGCGCAGGTGCTGCTTGGGCAAACATTGGAGGTATTCCACCCTACTCAGCAACTCTCAACCCTGACGGCACTTACGAAGATGATTTTGGTAAAGAAGTAAGCGGGTTCGGTGGAAAACAGAAGGCCGCCCAGCACACCTTGAACCCTCGTAGTTTGTCAGAGTGTGTTGAGGCACTCGAAAAAGAAATGATTTTTTAAAGTGAGACCGCACATATCATGTGCGGTTTTTGTGTGTTGCGTCACACAGAGTACTTGGGTTGACCTCTGTAGTAGACTCCAGTATTTTTAAACAAGAAAGACTCCTTATGGTATGCCGAATGCGCCAGCTCACGAAACTTGTAGGCAAGACGATCAGAGAAGCAACCCTCAATAAGGACAGAAAAGAAGTAGTCGTGGTGTGTGATGACGGAACACGGCTCGTCGCCAGGGCACAGAGCGGCCCGGGGGCAGACAGCGAATATTACACATGGACGGAAATAACTCTCGATGAGGAGGCGTTAGTTAACGCTTAACGCAAAAGCCACCCCGAGCTTGTCGAAGGGCGGCTTTTTACTTCTTCACTTCTTTATGAGGAAGTTGTTTCCTACACCAATTGCAGTATTTTTTGAGTTCGATTTTGCGCTGGACCAGCTTTTTGTTTTTCTGGGACCAGTAATTGATCCGTTTGCACTTGGAACAAGCAATTCGTATTAATCTGTCTTGGCTCATAGAATAAAGGTTTAAAGCAAATATATGTCTCCCAAAGATACCATAAGGAAACAAAAAGGCAAGTGGCGGGTAAACGTTTTCTTTATATGCTGAGTTTCAGAAGATAGAGTTACGGATGGGCGCCGTGGAATACACTGTCCAAGATTACAAAAGCCCTCTCTATCTCAAAGAGCGCAAAGAGACCGATCTCCAAGACATTAATGCGATAAACACAATCGCTTTTGGACAGCCTCCCATGACCGAGGATACCTTTAAGCGATTCCTTGACCAAGAACGGGTTACATTCCTTGTTGCGAGAGATGAACGCGGCCGCATTGTTGCGAAGCTAACAATCTATATTATCCTTCTCGACTGCGGTGGCACTCTTCAGCGCAAGGCATATATTGAGCAAGTCGCAACACACCCGAAACATGAAGGACAGGGGCTTGGCACCAAGCTTCTTAAGGAAGTAGAGCTCACTCTGCACGGACGCCTCGTCCATACCGCTCGGCTTACAAGTAGCAAAGAGGGCGCGCAGAAATTTTACCGAAAGCGCGGTTGGAGAGAAACATCCTCAAAGGTCTTTGAATTTCTTCCACACAATACTACTTCTAGTTAATGTACAATCCCGAATCCGCTAGCTGGCGAATCGGGGTTTTTATTATCACCCTCATGCCCCCTCGACGCCCTGCCAATCTTGACAGTCTGTTTAAAATATGTAATTTGAGTGATAGCACAACGCAGTGAGAACGGCAGACATGAACGCAAGCATTGTTCTTCGTTCGCCGAGCAATATCCTGATCATTGCGGTAATTCGTTTCTACCAAAAGTGGATTTCTCCGTATAAGGGATTCCGTTGCGCGCACAACATGCTTCATGCGCAAGGGGGTTGTTCTTCATTTGGTCTCAAGGTATTCGGGACACACCCCTTTAGAGAAGCATTGCGGTTGTTGAGAGGGCGCTTTGCAGAATGTAAGGAAGCTAATCAAATCCTACGGTCGTCGGAGAGAGAAAAGAAGCGAAGAGGAAGTTGGGCAAGCGAGGGGGCAGACGGCATTTTTGATAGCTGCTGCGATGGCCCAGGAGATTGTTCGTTCGATTAGTACAGGAGCGACAGGTAGCAACAACGCCGTCTCGCATCGCGAGACGGCGTTTTAAATTATGACCACCACCCGTATACAAACAAAAAATCACCCTGCTATCTGACGATGGGGTGACTAGTTTCTGTGACAACGCGTGGCGGATACATTCGAGGCATCTCCATGTGAGATGTGTCGAAACAGAAAATGGCTTTACATCCCAGTTCGCGCATCTTCACGAACACTTTCTGCCATAAGGTATCACGATAACGCACACGAAGATGCTCTTGAAACTCGCCGTGATACCGTATATCCCACACGATAAGAATTTTTTGTTCTGTTTCGCCCGTGAACAAACACGACACCGGAGCGGAAGCAAGTCTCCCACCCCACGGATCTGTCACCTCGATAAGAAAGCCACTATTCTGAGACGCCATAGCATGACCGAGAGCCATGTGAACCACCTGGACTTGTCTCCATCTAATTTAACAAAAAAAGAAAGAAGGTCAAAGCAGTTTACTCGCTCGCGCCTAACAAAAATCCCCTAGTGGGGATTGTTTGTGGGCGCGGAGGGACTCGAACCCCCGTAGGCCGAAGCCGCTTGGTTTACAGCCAAGTGCAATTGCCGCTATGCGACACGCCCTTACCAAGGAAAATACCATTTTTGTTGAGTACATTCAAGGTTCTGCTTCCCATAACGTGACAAAGTGAGAAAAACATGGTAGGGTCTCGGCATGGATAAGCTAATTTCGTATACGAAGGTTACGTCTTCTTTTATACGTTCTCACTTCATCATCGCTGGGGCCGCCGGGATCCTTGTTGTTGGCGGCGCGCTCTTCGCAATGAATAACAGTGGTGAAGGTGAACAAACCCTAGCCATTCGCGCAGCCGACTTTCTGCAGCAGATTTCTGTATCGGGGACGGTTGTTGCTCCTGAAGACGCGGACCTTGGTTTTACCCAAAGCGGACGAGTTGCTGGTGTGTACGCTAAGGTTGGTGACCGAGTATTCCGTGGATCAGTGCTCGCTTCACTTGAAAATGGCGACCTTCGAGCCCTCGTACTCCAAAAAGAAGCTGCGCTTGAAACCGAAGAGGCAACGCTTGCTTCGCTCGTTCAAGGATTGCGGCCAGAGGAGATTGCCATCTCAGAGTCACAAGTCGAAATGGACAGAGCGTCGCTTGAACAAGCAAACCAGGGTGTCATAAACGCTCTTCGAAGCGCATACACAAAAGTTGATGATGCAATCCGAAATAAAACAGACCAGATGATGGAAAATCCTCGCTCTGCTAACCCCCAGTTGCTTTTTGTCGCAACCGATCAAAGCGCCGAGGAAAAACTTGAATCTACTCGAGTGAGCCTTGAGCATATGCTCATCGAGTGGGAACGCGCCATATCAGAACTTTCAGAAGTACATCTCGCTGCCGCTAGCATACAGGGAAAGACAAACTTGGAAACAAGTATCGCGTTTTTGTCTCTTGCGAATACCGTACTCAATAAAAGCACGACAAATCAGCAAGTGACCTTCGCTTCTCTTGCTGAATGGACGATTGATGTCGCGACGGCACGTACGAACCTCAATACCGCAATGGATACCTTAACGAGTGCGATTACGACGCAGAAAAACGCAGAGGCAACACTTGAGAAAGACGAACGTAAGCTTGTACTAGACCGAGCCGGGAGCTCCAAGACAAACATAGACGGGCAAAGGGCCCGCGTGAAAGCGGCGAAAGCCGACCTTGAGAGCGCGCAAGCACAACTTCGAAAAACGTTTATCGTCGCCCCATTCAACGGCATCGTTACCAAGATGGACATTAAACAAGGCGAAATTGTAACCTCGGGCATCTCCCCCGTTGCGATGATGGGCGAAGGAACCCTTGAGATAGAAGGCTACGTGCCGGAAGTCAATGTGGCACTCCTCAAAACGCTCAATCCCGCGTCGATTACGCTCGACGCATATGGCCCGAATGTCGCCTTTACCGGAAAGGTCATTTCTGTAGATCCTGCCAGAACAGTCCGCGATGGAGTTTCGGCTTATAAAGTAATGCTTCGTTTCGACGGGGCAGATGCGCGCATTCGGTCTGGTATGACCGCAAATATCGTCATCACCACGGAAGAGCGCCAAAACGTGTTGAGTGTTCCCCAGGGGATCGTGACGCTTCGAGACGGTAAGAAATTCGTGACAATACTCCGGGAGAATGACCCCTTTGAGCAGGAGGTGACGACAGGCCTTGTGTCATCCCTGGGCAATATTGAAATACTCTCAGGCCTCGACGGTGGTGACATTGTCGTGTTGCCGAAAGAGAAATAGACCATGTTTTCTCCGCTTAACATCCGGATAGGGTTCTTTTTGGCGTTGCGCCAATTGCGGCGCGCTTCTCCGTGGACGACGGGCCTCACCATTTTCATCATGGTGCTGACGTTTCTTAACCTTGTCGTCGTCTCTGGAATCTTGGTGGGGTTGATCCAGGGCTCTATCAATGCTTGGCGAGTAGAGTTTACGAGTGATGTTCTTATTGGAACGCTCGACGACAAAAAATACATCGAAAACAGTCCCAATCTCCTCGCGCTCCTCCGAACACTGCCGGAGGTCCTGGCAGTGACTCCCCGCTTTAGCGAGGGCGCCACGCTTGAGGCAAACTATAAAACACGTAAAGTTACCGATAAACCCAATACTGTCGGAACACAGATCATGGGCATCAGCCCCGCAGATGAAGACGCGGTGACAGGACTCGCGGGGTCTGTCTCCGAAGGGGCCTACCTTTCGCCCAATGACTACGACCAAATTCTTTTGGGTTCATATCTCCTCAAACAATACGTACCTATTGATGACCCAAACTTTCCGTCCTTAAATGACGTTGGAGTCGGAACAAAGATTAGAATCACCGTCGCTGGAGTTACTCGCGAAGTAGTCGTCAAAGGGCTGCTTACAAGCAAAGTCGATGCTATAAACAGGAACGCCTTTATGGTTGATTCCCAATATCGGAGCATGATCGGACGAACGGACGGCAATGTTGACCAATTCGCCGTCAAATTGAAAGAAGGTGTTGACCCGATTCTCGTCCGTGAAGCGCTCAAGCGGAGCGGCGTTGACCAGTACGCAAAGGTGCAAACATATGCTGACGCGCAGCCAAAATTCCTCAAGGACATCATTGCCACGTTCAATATGCTCGGAAATGCCTTTAGTTCACTTGGCCTTATTGTCGCGTCAATCACTGTTTTCATCGTCGTCTTCATTAATGCCATAACGCGCCGCAAGTATATTGGAATCCTAAAGGGAATCGGGATACATGGCTCAGCCATTGAGATTTCGTATGTCTTCCAATCAATGTTTTACGCGGTGATTGGTTCCGCAATCGGGCTCGTCCTTGTCTACGCCCTCCTTGTCCCAGCAATTACCGCGCATCCAATCGACTTCCCCTTTAGCGACGGTATCTTGGTTGCGCCTCTTGGTGAGACATTGTTCCGAGTTGGGCTTCTTGTCTTCGCGACTGTCATTGCTGGATACATTCCCGCATGGATGATTATTCGCAAGAACACTCTCGACTCAATTTTGGGTAGGAATTAAACGCGTATCATGATCAAGACTACAAACCTTACAAAATCATTTAGGAACGGGGACATCGACACCCACGTCCTCAAGGGGATCAACTTTGAGGCACGCAAGGGGGAATTTCTTGCAATCATGGGCCGCTCCGGAGCTGGGAAGAGCACCTTCCTGTATCAACTGAGTTTACTCGACGATCCGACGGATGGAGAAATATTGATTGAGGGCGAGAAAGCGCACACAATGACTGCCGCTGAAAAATCACGCATTCGACTTCATAAGTTCGGGTATGTTTTTCAAGACTACGCATTGCTCCCCGAGCTCTCCGCCCTCGAGAACGTGGCTCTACCTCTCCTCATGCAGGGACGCACTATTGCACAGGCATATACTGAATCACAAAAAAGTCTGGAACGCCTCGGTCTTGGGCACCGACTTAAGAACTTGCCGAGCCAACTCTCTGGGGGTGAACAGCAACGTGTCTCGATAGCTCGCGCGGTGGCACACAATCCGAAGGTTCTTTTCGTCGACGAACCGACAGCCAACCTCGACAATGAGTCGTCCAAGGTCGTGATGCAAGCATTCAAAGATCTCCACAAAAACGAGGGGCAGACAATTATCATGGTTACCCATGAAGAAGAGTTCGCCAAAGAGGCAGAGCGTATTATTCGTATCGACAACGGACGCATTGTTTCTTAGTGGTGGCGCCTTGCAAATATTTTGAATTTGTGTTAGAAAGTTTTTAGGCACGCGGGAGTAATTCAATGCCTAAGTGCATAGAATGCGGCGATACGGGAGTAATCGAGACCGGCAATAACGATCTGCCTTGTGACTGCCCAGCTGGAGCGACCGCTCTTTTTAACCAGGCTGGCGTAGACGGTCCCGTGACTGGAGCAGAACTTCGTAGGCACTTCTTCAATGGATCGCCAGAGCCAATCAGAACCGGGGCACAATCGATTCCGGCATCACTCTTGCCGGGGAGGCGGGGATCATGTCGTTAGGGAGATGGATGTTGGTGGGCGGTCTCGTTTTTGCGATTATCGCCTTTGGTCTTGGTTTCATTATCTTGGGGATTGGCGGAAACCTGCAACTCCCTGACTTCTTGCGACTTGGATCGGTTGCCCTCGGTGCTTCATTTCTTGGCGCGATTACCGGAGCATGGGCAGCTACGACCCTTGAGAGAGAAAGACAGGAAAAGAAAAACAAAATTCCCCAAGAGCCCACTCACCAGGAAATTACGCCCCCCGTGGACATCCGCGTATAGAGATTTTTATCGCACCGCCTCGAGACATGGTCTCTGGGGCTTTTTAATTACAAAAAGAACCCGATATGTCTGGGTTCTTTTTGTGTACTATTATGCTACCGCTTTTTCCTTTGGCCTAGCGGCCACCCGTTTTCGCGCGCGGGGGGATTTTTGTGCCACATCAATCGCAATCTCATCTTTTCTCATGGAGACTGAGACCGTGCCACCCTCAAGGAGGCCTTGAGAAATCATAAGTGTTGCAACGGGTGTCAGAATCTTATTCTGTATGAGACGCTTTAATGGTCGTGCACCGTATTGGGTGTCGTAACCCACTTTAGCGAGATATTCCAATACCTCTCCCGAAATAACAAGTTTGATTTCCTTTTCTTCCAAGCGCTTTTTCACATTCTCCACCTGGATTTTTACGATTTCTTTAATGGCTTCCGGTGAGAGGAGATTGAAGACTACGATTTCGTCGAGTCGGTTCAGGAACTCCGGACGGAAATGCGTGCGCAGGCTTTCGAGTACATTGCCACGGAGTGTCTCGAAGGTGCTTTTTTCATCAGCGCCTCCAAAACCGATTTTCTCCATGCGGTTAATGTATTCAGAGCCGACGTTTGAGGTCATGATGATGATGGCATTTTTGAAATTCACCACCCGCCCCTTTGCATCAGTTAGGCGCCCATCGTCGAGTACTTGAAGAAGCACGTTGAACACTTCGGGGTGCGCCTTTTCTATCTCGTCAAAGAGAATGACCGAATAGGGGCGGTGACGCACTTGTTCAGTGAAGACACCTCCCTCTTCGTGGCCGACATAGCCAGGAGGAGAACCAACCATCTTTGAAACAGAGTGCTTCTCCATGAACTCTGACATATCAACGCGAATCATCGCCTTCTCGTCATCAAACATAAACTGAGCGAGCGCTTTGGTAAGTTCGGTTTTCCCGACACCAGTCGGGCCCAAGAACATGAACGAGGCAATTGGGCGATTGGGGTCTCCGATACCGGCACGGGAACGCTTCACGGCATCAGCAACAATGCGGACAGCTTCGTCTTGCCCGACAATGCGCTTTTTCAACTCCTCATCCATACGCTCAAGCTTCTTTGCTTCCCCTTCAAGCATGCGCATGACAGGAACGCCAGTCCAACGCGCGACTACATCCGCAATCTCGACTTCAGTCACCTCTTCTTTAAGAATGCGGCGAGACTTCTGAAGTTTTTTGAGCCGTTTCATCTTTTCCTTGAGCTCGCGTTCTATCGCCGGCATTCTGCCATAGCGAATTTCCGCGGCGCGGGTAAGCGAAGCCTTTATCTCAGCGGCCTCCCCTTCTAGACGAAGCGCGTCATAATCTTTCTTCAATTTACTAATATCATTCAAAAGACCTTTTTCATTCTGCCACTTAAGCTCGAGTTCGTGCGTCTTTTCTTTTAAGTCAGCAATCTCTTTATCAATCTTCTTCATGCGTGACTTTGCCTTGCGCTTGCCGGAGGCGCTTGTCGCGGCAGTCGTGTCAACCTCGTTTTTGAGCGCCTCTTTCTCAATCTGAAGGCGCATAATAGCCCTGTGCGTCTCTTCGAGCGCTTGTGGCTTGTTTTCAAGCGACATGCGAAGGGTTGAGGCCGCTTCGTCAATAAGGTCAACGGCTTTGTCTGGAAGGAAACGATCGCTAATGTAGCGGCTCCCGAGTGTTACCGCGGCAACAATAGCGTTGTCGGTAATCCTGACACCATGGAAGAGCTCGTACTTGTCTTTGATGCCACGGAGAATCGCTACCGCGTCTTCGACAGATGGTTCGTTGATATAGATCGGCTGAAAGCGACGGGTCAACGCCGGGTCTTTTTCGATATACTTTTGATATTCCTTAAGCGTCGTTGCACCGATTGCACGAAGCTCCCCTCGCGCCAACGCGGGCTTCAACATGTTGGATGCGTCAACCGAGCCTTCCGCGGCACCCGCGCCAACAATAGTATGAATCTCATCAATAAAGAGGACAATTTTACCTTCGGCTCGCTCAATCTCCTTCATGATTGCCTTAAGGCGCTCTTCGAACTCACCCCTGTATTTTGTTCCAGCAATAAGGGAGCCGAGGTCGAGAGAAACCAATTCTTTATTCTTCAAAGACTCGGGGACTTCTCCCTTTGCCATACGAACCGCAAGCCCTTCGGCAATCGCCGTCTTTCCGACCCCTGGGTCGCCGATAAGGATGGGGTTGTTCTTGGTCCGGCGCGAGAGAATCTGAATCATGCGGTTGATTTCGTTGTCGCGGCCGATGACTGGATCGATCTTGTCTTCGGAGGCAAGTTTGGTGAGGTTGCGTGTGTACTTTTCGAGAGAACGAAATTTCTTCTGCGGCGTTGCGTCCGTCACTGAGTTAGAGCGGAGGTCTTCAATCACCTCGAGGACTCGTTCTCGAGTAATGCGGAAGCGCGCGAGGATCTCGCGAGATTGTCCGGCAACATCAAACGTCGCCAAGAACAAGTGCTCGGTTGATACAAACTCATCTCCCAACCCCTGCGCGACACGAACGCTTTTTTCCAGGATCTGCGCGAGCTCCGGAGTGAGGTAGATCTGATACGAGGGCGCCATGACGTTTGATCCTTCCGGCGCCTCAATCGCCTCAAGTAAGGAATCAGCGAGGAGAATGGTGTCTACCTCGAGACGATCGAGTACGGAGAGCACCATGGACTCCTCTTGGAGAACGAGCGCTGCCAAAAGATGAACAGGGGTAACGTGCTGTTGTCCCCGCTCAATAGCAAGCTCATGCGCGCGCCGAATCGCTTCCTGCGCCTTCGTTGTGAAATTCCCAAAAGAAGGTGGCATATGTAGTAAAAAGATTACGTATTAGCTATAAGTTGAGTAATGATATGCCGCTATTTTACATGTTAAATTATGGCGTGTCAAGTGTCTTTTCTCCTTTGTTTGCAAGCGGCTCTTCCCCTTCCTTCGTCTTTCCGTTGCCCGCCAGAAGCTCTTCAATATACAGGGCTGGGACTACGTAGTGACTACCATCCGCCACAATAGCGATTCCCATCACGGCACCATCCGTATTTACGACTGGACCCCCTGAATACCGACTGTCCATTTCGACTGTTGTATAGATCTTTGCAATGCGGCTTCCGCCCTTGTCTTCCGTCGCCGCCACTCGTTCGAGGCGCGAGACAACGCCCAAAAGAAGCTGTAAGTCTCGATCAGCCCCCAATGCTATAGCTGTCTGCCCGATACGTGTAAGTGCAGTGTCCGCAAAAGTCACCGCATTAAATGTTTCCTCTTTAGTCTGAGACGACGCGGCGGCTTCGTCCTTCCCCTCTTGAGAAGAGGGTGAAATGAGCTCCAAAAGAATTATCGGTGAAGATTCGCCAGTCGTCGTTGCACGCCGTGCGGCAAATGCTTCTCCGCCCAATGTTGTTATAACAAACTCGTCCTGACCTTCTGGCATTTGGGCTCTGTCGCCAAGTACGACATTCTTCTCTTTGATGACGAAACCTGTTCCCACGTTTTCAATCTCTGTTTTCTGCTGGTCACTCACAAGACCTTGGAGGAGCGAGGTCTTCTTTTTGGGGTATCCGATGACAACGATATTCGCGGAGTTTTTTTCTGCAGCCTTAACAATGAAATCCTCTTCCTTGATGACGATATTGTTGACCTGCGCGGGCTGTTCTGTCTTCTGCGGCACGATAACACGCTCCGTCCTTTCAACAATACGGTTAATGGTTTGAGTCACCCCTGGCGGCGCCTGATCCATAAGCGTGACCGTAACGATGCCGGTTGCGATGGAGGTCACGAAGGAGACGAGGAGCGCAAGTAGTATAAGTTGATTTTTGTTGAGATTTTCTATATCCATATGCCACGCACTTCCTGTAACTGCATCATACAACAAAAAGTCGGTGCATCCAAGAGCGCTGTGCACAAAAATGTAGAACCAATCTCAAAATAAATGGTGTAGCGAGGCCGTTTTCGCTCGCGCGAGACGAATGCGTGGAGGGCAAGACGTATCAAAATACGGCGAGACCGAACGCAGAGTCGCAGCCGAGCGAAAACGGCCGCAGTAGCTAAGCGTTTTTCGTTGTTATTTATCGCGGTTTATTTTGAGATGGGTTCTATATGCTGTATACTTTTAACATATGATTTCTCTGGAAACACCCCTCCTCGTTGCCTTTGGCGCAGTTGCTTTTCTCTTCGCTGTCGTCTTTGCACTCCTTATTATGATGGAACTACGCTTCAAACGACTCCTCCGTGGAAAGAACGCGAAAGATCTTGAGGGTACGCTTATATCGCTTGGGGACGACCTCCAGCTCCTTATCAAAGAAAAGCGGGAGCAAGAAGCGCAGATTAAGGATTTGGATAATCGCGTACGAAAAAGCGTTAAAGAAGTTGGGGTTGTGCGCTTTAACCCCTTTAAGGGCACATCCGGGAGTAACCAAAGCTTTGCTGCCGCGTTCGTAAATGAAGAAGGCAATGGTACCGTCATCTCTTCCTTATATTCGCGCGAGCAGGTATCGGTATTTGCAAAACCGCTGAAAAACGGGCAGTCTGAGTACGAGCTGTCTAAAGAGGAAAAAGAAGCTGTAGCCCGCGCTTCGCGCGGTACTGCCTAGCCTAATAACCAATTTCTAAGGCCAACTTCGTATTGGGTATTTGGATTTAACCGGAAATCACACGCCGCATGTCACCAAAAGCTCAACAACAAAAAAAAGAAGCGGGGGCTGTCCCCCGACCCCCTGTCGTCGTTGTCATGGGGCATATTGACCATGGGAAATCGACCCTGCTTGATTACATTCGAAAAACAAACGTAACCGCAGGCGAGGCCGGTGGCATTACGCAACATATGTATGCGTATGAAATAGAGCACCACAATGAGGGTGGCGAGAAACGCAAGATTACCTTCATTGACACTCCTGGCCATGCTGCATTTTCTCTTATGCGAGAACGCGGTGCTGAAGTCGCTGATATAGCGATCTTGGTAGTTGCCGCAGACGATGGGGTCAAGGCGCAAACGGCTGAAGCGTTGAAGACCATTCGAGACAACAATGTCCCCTTCATAGTCGCACTCAACAAAATCGACAAAGAGGGCGCAAACCCTGAACGAGTTAAACAGGAACTTGCCGAGAAGGAAGTGTTTGTCGAAGGATACGGCGGCGATGTGCCCACGGTCGCTATTTCCGCAAAGAGGGGCGACGGAATTCCTGAGCTTCTTGATATGGTACTGCTCCTCGCTGATCTTCGCGGCCTTACAGGAAACCCAGAGACAAGCGCAGAGGGTATTGTCATAGAAGCCCACCGCGATGAACGCGCTGGTATCTCTGCTACACTCATCATCAAAAATGGAACCTTAAAGAAAGGGGCGTACGTTGCGACGGGTGGAAGTGTCGCCCCGACGAGGCGTATCGAAGACTTCCTAGGAAAATCAATCACGGAAGCAACCTTCTCCGCCCCGGTACATCTATATGGTTTTGCGGACTTACCGAACGTCGGCACTACGTTCCAGGCTTTTGAATCCCAGGAAGAGGCAATTGAAGCCTCTAACCGCTTAAAAGAGGAGATGTTACGGGCTCGTGTCGCCGCGCCCAAAAGAGAAGCGGTGGCGGATGATGCGGCCATGGTTCCCCTCATTATTAAAGCAGACTCAGTCGGAGCGCTTGAGGCAATAGAAAAAGAGATTGGGTTGCTTTCCCTTGAGCGTGTCATACCGCATATATTGGGCAAGGGAATCGGCACTGTGGGCGAAGCAGACGTTGCGCGCGCACTCGGTAAGGAAAAAGCTATCGTCGTCGCTTTCAACACAAAGGTTGAGCGGCGGGCAGAAGAGCTTGCGCTACGGGAAAAAGTTTCTATAGGAACCTTCTCCATTATTTATGAGCTTATCGAGTGGCTCGAAAAAGAACTTGTCAAACACCGACCCAAGATTATGGTAGAGGATGTCATTGGTAGCGCAAAAATCATCCGTGTCTTTAGCAGGACAAAAGACAAGCAAGTCATAGGTGGACGTGTTAAAACAGGAAAGCTCACGACAGGCAAAGAGGTCCGCGTCATTCGCCGCGAAAATGAAATCGGACACGGAAGAATCCTGGAACTCCAGCAACAGAAATCAAAAACGAATGAGGTGCTCGAGGGGCTTGAGTTCGGGGCAATGGTTGAATCACGCTATGAAATCGCCGCGGGAGACGTTATAGAAGCAATTGAGCGAGTCGAACGATAGGACAGGTTATGGGGAATAGGTTGTAGGGAACACTACATGGCACGAAGAAACAAAAAAGAAAAAC
Source organism: Parcubacteria group bacterium (assembly GCA_016204005.1). Taxonomy (GTDB): domain Bacteria; phylum Patescibacteriota; class Minisyncoccia; order Phycocordibacterales; family UBA2135; genus JACQLQ01. Next base: position 23,809 of record JACQLS010000042.1, read on the forward strand.
CTAAAAAAACCGGTCCATCAAAACGGGTCCAAAAAGCAGGATCTGCTCTTCAAAAGATTGTTGCAGAGTTTGTGGAATCGCACGCACCCAAGAATACACTCCTCACCGTGACGGACGTTGCCGTCTCGCCAGACTTGAGATATATCGTGGTTTTTGTCAGCGTTTATCCGGATGTTGGGGACGTATCCGCGGCGAAACTTCTCAATGAGGAGCGGCGGGGGTTAAACGAGCTTCTTTCCAAGCAAGCAGAGTTTAAATACATGCCAAAAGTGGTCTTTGAGATTGATCGTGGGGAGAAAAACCGACAGCGTATTGATGAGCTATTGGAGGAAAAGTAATTCCCAGAATCAGGAAAGTCTGGTATAGTTTGTTGTGGCGGCCCGATGGCGAAGTGGTAACGCAGCGGTCTGCAAAACCGCGACGCGGGGGTTCGATTCCCCCTCGGGCCTTCAGGTGTCGAGAGCAAGCCAAATGCTTGGCTTGCGTGGGGAATCGAACCGGCGGAGCATGTCGCGAATACTTGGAGCGACAGCGAGCCGCGTCCGGCAGTACTTATGAGTCCGCCGGCTAGCGGACGAATTAGTAACTGCGGGATCAGATTCCCCCTCGGGCCTTAAGGTACGCTAAGTACTGTAGATTCCCGGGCAGGGGGAAGTCTGGGAGACTTCCCCCTGCCCGCCTGAGGCGGGGATTCCCGCCCGTGCCTTTGCCGGAGTGGTGGAATGGTATACACGCTCGACTTAAGATCGAGTGCCGCAAGGCGTGTGGGTTCGAGTCCCACCTCCGGCATCACAATATATTTGAGTGTCTTTCGACGTTTGAGTATATTGGTTAAAGATAATCGGAGGAGATGGGACTCGAAGGGAAGTCCGGGGGACTCTGGTCCGCCTAAGGCGGAGAGTTCCCACCTCCGGCATCACCCGCGCGTAGCTCAATGGTAGAGCAGCTGCCTCTTAAGCAGTTGGTTGCAGGTTCGACTCCTGCCGCGCGGACCAATGCAACTTTTCCAATATTTTGACACACTCGGCATCTTGGTCTTTGCATTTATCTTCGTTGATGCAATGCTTGAGATGCGCGAGAGGGAACCAACATGGCGCACGTATCTTCGCCTTGTGATTGGATTTTTTGGTTTCTTCATTGACAGCTATTTTGTTTTCTTATATTAATCTCGCAGGATGCTCCCGTGGCGGAATTGGTATACGCGCATGGCTTAGAACCATGTCCCGCAAGGGTTAGAGGTTCGAGTCCTCTCGGGAGCACCAA
>JACQLS010000039.1 GCA_016204005.1 Parcubacteria group bacterium
AATCTTTTATCTTTAATTTGAAATTGTTGCGAAGAGCCAAGAGAACCGTCCTCGGCTCAACTTTAGGTAAAAAGAAATATGTGTCGGGGAAAAGATACCCCTCGTCACTTTCTGCAATCCGCAAAAACTCTTCGTCGTTGAAATCAGGGAATCTTCTCTTCATGATGAGTGCTATCTCTTTTGTTGATACGCCTTCAGGAAACGTCACGCGGATGGGGTCGAGCCCATGCTGTCCGTGGGTGAGGCGCCATGCAATAGTGAGCACGTTTTGAGGTTTAGGAAGGTAATAGTCTGCAGACTGAATCCCGCCCTCACCTCCTAATACAAAAACGAGCGCCTTTATCATGAACGGGGATTGGATAACGGTGCGCTCCTCCAATACATTCGCCGCCTCGGTCAGTGTCATCCCCTTTGGAATAGAGGCGAGCGACCCGCTCGGAAAACCAATGGGGGCACTTATAAAAAAGAAGTAGAAGACGAGGACCAGCGTTGCCCCGCCGTAGACCAATACCCGCATGCGCTTGCTTCGCGGTAAGTGGAAATATGCTCTTACCTCGGGAGGAATAGAGATTTTTGAGAAAAAGTCTTGCATGTTCCTAGATTGGAAGATTCGTCGGCGGTTCTGCTCGTTTCGACTCAATACGTGGATACGACGGGGTCTCCGCGACACTTCCGGGGAAGTGGAAGATCGAGGCAAGCTCTTCCGTGTTCAAGACATACATTTTTCGCTCATAGGGCGGGTGAACCCACGACCGTTTTCGGTACGCATCGAAGAATGTCCACTTTTTATACGCTTGCCGAAGTCCATTCAAAGACACGGGTGGAACACCCAAATTGCCGCCCGGCTGTACGGGGATGTTTATATATTTCTGCCATGGATAGTCAAGCTCGGTGTGGTCTCGCGGTACAAGGGCATTTATGCCGGTGAAGGGCCTCGGAAAACCAAAGAGGCCTCCCGCATTTGAGGGATTGAAGGCCTCGTCCTTCGCAAGGTAGAGAGCCCTGATACCGCAGTCATACCCAAGCTTACCGAGTTTCCTCCCGATTGCCTTGATGAGCTCGCGCTCACCCTCGGTCAAAGAGGAAAAGCGATAGTCCTCGGTCGCGTCTTCGGGCAATGGGCCAGATCGTTCCTTTGCTTTCTCCATGACGTCCTCAATGGCCTTCTTCCCCTCTTCTTGCCAGTCTGGCGCTTCACCAAAAATCGGTGTCGGGTCTTTCTTGCCCTTGCTTGCACGGACAAAAATCTGTATCCAAATCTGCTCTCCCCTTCCAATGCCTCCCAAAAATTCAATCAAGGGAGTCATGGGGTCAACCTTGAACTCCTCCTTAGGATCTTTGTTAAGGTTGTAGTCAACATATGTCGAAAGCGGGAACGGACTCGGGCTTCGGAGTTTAAACTCAACGGCTATGAGATTCCACCCGCTATCTTTCTTTGCGTACGGAACTCCGTGCGTATAGTCCTCCTTCGTGGTTACCTCGGCACTCGGAAATTGGGAGTAAATCTGCGTTTCAATATATTTAACAAAACCGGCTCGTGTCCAGATGTAGAAGTGTATCGCCCCTTCAATCGAGACCGCCTCAAGGGTGAAATATGTCCTCGTTTTCCCTAAGACATATTTGTCGTACCATGTCGTCTCGCCGATGGTCACATAGAGCGCGTTCAACACAACCTCCATCGCAAGTGGGGATTTCATCTGTTCACGAGGCACCTTGATTTCAATCAATGCGTATTTCTGTTCCGAGAGAAACCGTGCGCGGACATAGGGCACCCAGATACTCCAAAAGACGAGGAGAAGCGCTAGCGGGAGCGAAAACGGCGCCATCACAAGTGCGTTCGAAAACAGTACGACGAATGCGTCGCGGATAAAGAGCGTGAGTGTCAAAAGCGTCTCCAACGAGACAAGATCTATGAGATCCATGTTCTCTATAGTATACCCCAGCCACTATATGGAGACAAACGAAAAACCCGCTTAAGGCGGGTTTTTCGTTTGTTACGCCAGACGATACTTTCCGTCTGCGTCCCGTTTGAAATACTTTTTGTTCTGGAGGTTAACGACAACGGTATTTTCTTTCACATAGCGCTCTTTCAGCACTCGGTCTACCAACTCCTCACGTGAGAGACACTCTTCTTCTCCCAAAATGCGGCAGATGATGTCACGTACGATTCCGTTTGAGTACCCCCATTCAGAGAGGCCATAGAGGCCGCGTCCCACCAAGACAAAGCGCTTCTTGTCCTTAATGAGTTCGTTGTGGCATGTCGCAACGTGGGCTGACCTGCCAAAAAGCTTCTCAATCGCTTTCGCAACTTCCGTAAAGTGGAGTGGTGAACCGTGTCGACGAATGACCAAGTATGCGTAGTCACGGATGCCTCGCGCGCGAATGTTAGGTGACGATGCGAGACCCCATTCTCCAAGCGGGTTTGAGCCGATGACCTTAGAAAGCGCGAGCCAACGCTTCGCTACTTCAGGGTTATCCTTAAATTCAGAAGGGATACCAGCGAGACGTCGGTAGAAAGAGTTGAGCAACTCTTCTTCCGGGATAAGGTCATCTTCTCCGAGCGTCTGATAAAGCCCGTGGAGCGCTTGGTGTACGATTTTTGAGACGTTCTCATCAACGCTCCAGCGGTGTGTGAAGTGCTGATCTTCTTTCCTGCGATCAAAGGTTTCTCCGAGTACAAGAATGAAGTGGAAGTGATTCTGCGTGCTCTGGTCTTTTGCCAGGAGCTCAAGGAGGTGATCCTCCGGGAGGATTGCGCCATTGGAGTAGATGTGCGAACGCAATTCTTCGAGTGCTTCTTCCTCCGCTTTGTATGCTTCAGACTTCTTAATGCTTTGTAGCGCGAAGTTTTCAATCTGACGCACTCGTTCACGAGTGATGCCGTATTGCTGCCCGATAGATTCGAGCGTGCGGCGTTCAGGGGAAGAACCCAAACCAAATCGGGAAACGACAACATCGCGTGCTCGGTCCGGGAGGACGCTGAGCAAGTTTTTGTTAAGTTGTTTTGGCTTTAAACTAGATAACTCCATGAACGTTAGATTAAACCCTTGTATATGTATAATATCTGAGAATAACCCATTTCATCTAAACCTGTCAAGCCCCCCTTCTCGACCCCCTCTTTTTACCAAAAATGGCTAGTATTTCCTTTATTTCCTTACCCTATACCGCAACGATATTGACGAGCTTCCCGTGCACGTAGATTACCTTTTTCACCTCCTTCCCTGAAGTCCACTTTTTGATCGACTCGTGCGCAAGTGCTTGCTCTTTCACCGCATATTCTTCCTCTTCCGGAGAAATGTCAAGTTCTCCGCGAACCTTGCCGTTTACTTGTATGACGACGGTGATTTTTCCCTCCTTTGTTTTTGCTTCATCGAAGTTTGGCCACGCTTCACGATACAGAAAATTGTTGTTCCCTAATTCATGCCACAACTCTTCGGTCATGTGCGGCGCAAAGGGGTGCAATAACACCAAGAGGATTTTGTATGTAGCGAGAGGAACGGCCTCCACTCCCTCAAGTCCGTTCACAAAAACCATGAGCGTCGAGACGGCTGTGTTAAAACGAAACGCTCCAATATCCGCGGATACTTTTTTAATTGTCTTGTGCGTCAGAATCTCGATACCTTGATCGTGTAAAGCCTTCTCGCTCACCTTCTCTTCTAGACGCCACACCTTTTCCAAAAACCTTCTCGGTCCGATGATGCTTTTCGTATTCCACATACTGCTCTCTTCAAAAGGCCCCATGAACATCTCATAGATGCGGAACGTATCTGCGCCATAGGCGGCAACAACATCGTCCGGGTTCACCACATTTCCCAACCGCTTCGACATCTTCCGTCCATCCTCTCCATAAATAAGTCCGACGCCCTTCAGCCGTCCGAAGGGCTCCTTGTAGGAGACAGCGCCAATGTCGTAGAGAAACTTGTGCCAGAAGCGCGCGTAGATGAGATGACGCGTGGCATGTTCCACCCCGCCCTCGTAAAGATCGATGGGCGACCAATAGGCTTCTTTCTTTTTATCGACAAGAGCTTTATCGTTCTGCGGATCAATGAAGCGGAGGTAATACCACGAAGAGCCCGCCCATTGCGGCATCGTATTTGTCTCACGCTTCCCCTCACCGCCACATTTCGGACAAGCGACACGCACCCATTCTGAAATAGCGGCAAGCGGTGACTCCCCTGTTCCTGTCGGCTCATACGAGGTAACCTCTGGCAGAACTACAGGCAAATCTTTTTCCGGCACAGGAACCGTGCCGCACTTTGCGCAGTGAATAATCGGGATCGGCTCTCCCCAATACCGTTGACGGGAAAACACCCAATCGCGGAGTTTGTAGTCCACTCTTTTTTCGCCGTGAGCAAATTCAGTGATCCGCCATTTTGCTTCCTCACTCGGCATGCCATCAAATGTGGGAGAATTCTTGAGTATGCCATCTCCGGCATAGGCACAGACCCCCTCACCGCACAACAACTCAAGTATGTGCTTATGCGAATCGGGGGTGAGAAAAGTCCGAAGCTCATCTACGGTAAGCCAAAGTATGTCGTGTTTTTCTTTCTCCTCGGGCGCTATTTCTTCATGCGCATCGTCCTCGAGTTCAAAGAGAAAAACCGATGAGTGCACGAAGCTGTTCATCTGTTTTGGGAGATGATAAAACTTCCCGTGCACAATACCAAAGTTTTTTAAAAGTTTGAGATTAAGGTACCCCGTCTCCTCTCTGATCTCCTTGCGCGCCGTGTCTTCCGCGCCGTCTCCTGCATCAATACTTCCGGTGAGAAAAGTCCCCCACGCCACCTTCTTCCATTTAAGGGCAATGTACTTGTCTTCCGACCAATGCTTCACGACGGCGATAATCCCGTCACGATGATTGAAGGGCAGTCCGTCGCGTACTTTTCCCGGTTCTGTGGATTGTGTAAAGACGGGTTCTATCACTTCTTGTATGGGCAATCCAAATTTCTTTGCGAATGCAAAGTCCCGTTCGTCATGCGCCGGTACGGCCATAATCGCTCCTGTGCCATAGTGCGCGAGGACATAATCAGCCACCCATATTGGTATCTCTTCCTTGGTCGCGGGGTTCACTGCTCTCACTCCTTTGAGCTCGACTCCCGTTTTCGTGCGCTCCTCCATCCGTTCGAGGTCCGTCTTCTTTCTCGCCTCCTCTTTATATTTCTGGACTTCATTCCAATTTGAAATCTTAGGTTGTAAATCAGAAACCAATGAATGCTCTGGTGCAAGCACCATGTATGTCGCTCCAAAGAGCGTGTCCGGCCTTGTTGTAAAAACTTCGATATACTGTTCACTACCACCTGCAACCTCAAACCTAAGAAGTGCTCCTTCTGAACGCCCGATCCAATTCCTCTGTGACTCCTTGATGTGCTCCGGCCACTCAAGCTCGCTTAAATCTTCCAAAAGACGATCGGCGTATTCGCGAATCTTCAACACCCATTGGCGGATCGGCCTCTGCTCCACATCGCTCCCACACCGCTCACATTTGCCACCCTCCAAATCCTCAAAGGCAAGCCCCGTCTTGCACGACGGGCACCAGTTTATGGGTTCATTCGACTCATAGGCAAGCCCCTTTTTGAAAAGCTGGAGAAAGATCCATTGTGTCCATTTGTAGTATGCGGGGTCTGTCGTATTGATCTCGCGCTCCCAATCATAATTGAGCCCTAGCTTTTCCAACTGCTCCTTGAAGCGTGCGATGTTCTTTTCTACCGCAACCTTGGGGTGCATCTTGTTCTTAATTGCGTAGTTTTCAGCGGGCAAACCAAAAGCATCCCACCCCATGGGATGCAAAATGTTATAGCCGCTCATCTTCTTAAAGCGAGAATAAATGTCGGACGCAATGTAACCCTTAGGATGCCCAACGTGGAGCCCCTCCCCCGATGGGTAGGGAAACATATCGAGCACGTACGCTTTCGGCTTTGCCTGGTCTTCCTCCGTCTTGTAGAGTCCATCCTTTGCCCAGCGCTTCTGCCATTTGCTCTCTATTTTTTTATGGTCATACTGCCGCATATCCGCGCCACTATTCCTTTTTACCAAACCACTTGATCCCTGCGTATACGAGGGCCGCGAGAGCAAGCCCCAGAATGACAACGCGGAGGTAGTCCGGCATGTCAGACCAGTAGCGCATTGAGGCGACAATGTAGGTCAAGATACCTCCCAACCCGAAACCGATGGAGACGATTTCATACGCCTTGAGAAAGAAGCTTCCCACAAGCGCCAAGGTGGCGAGGACAACCAATACGATGAACGAGTTTCTCTGGTAGAGACTCTGCGCATCTTCAAACTCCTGCCGACAGGTAAAGTCCGGATCGCAGTATCCTTCCTTTACGACTTCAATAGCGGCTGGTGCCGTATAATCCCTCGGGAAACCTTTCTGGATAAACTGATCGTCTACCCATTGCCCGCCGACAGCAACACATTCATCCTTTGCCTGGGGAATGATGCGCACTTGTTCTTGTTTACAATAGTTTGTGTATTCCGGCTTTTCGTAGACAAGCTGGACGCCAAAGACAAAGAACAAGTTAAGTACGATAACGATAGCGGCGACGAGTCCCCACTTAAGAAGCGCGTGTGGTTTGATATTTAACATAGGTGTATATGGTTAACTGTTTGCTTTAATGATATCACAAGCAGGCGGGGTCTTTAAGCACTATATTTTTTAAGTAATTTATCTAGGAATGTTACGAGTGGTGTACGCCAGCCGCGCTCTAGTTGTGTTCGGATTAAAGTAACCAGTTCTTTATCTTCCGAAGAAAGTTTGCTTTTTTCGAGTTCATAGATCTTCTCGAGAATTATATAATCCTCTTTCTCTGTCAATACATACCGCTTTTTGTCTTTCTGTGTAACCTTGAACATACACGTGCTTCTTAAATCTTCCCGCCAAAGGCGGGTCCGCCTCAGGCGGAGAATTCTAAATCTTGAACTCGATGACATCTCCGTCTTTTACAATATAGTCTTTTCCTTCTGTTCGGACCAATCCCTTCTCTCTTGCCGCGGCATATGAGCCCGCGCTCAGGAGATCTTCCGAGCTCACGACTTCAGCGCGGATAAACTTATCGTGGAAGTCGGTGTGGATGGCACGCCCCGCTTCAGGCGCGCTTGAGCCGCGCTTTACCGTCCACCCCCTTGTCTCATCAGGCCCGGTGGTGAAAAATGTCATGAGGTCGAGGAGTTCATAGCTCTTGCGGATGAGGAGGTCGAGCCCTTCTTCGGAGATGCCAAACTCCTGCCGAGCGATTGCCTTCTCGGTTTCACTAAACTCCGCAATACCCCTTTCAAGCGCAACATCAAACGAAACCCACTTGGCGTCAGCGTCAGTAACAAACTTGGCGAGCTCATCGGGAAGCTCTGGTTGGTCAGACTTTCGGTTGAAGCAGTAGAGTATCGGCTTCAAGGTGAGGAGGTTAAGCGATTGGAGTAATACCAACTCGTCTTCCGAGAGCCCCGCATGTTGTGCGAGCTTCCCCGCGTCAAAAGCTGTTTCCAGTTTTTGAAGCGCGGCGTCCAGAGCGACTGCCTCTTTCTTCCCTGCTCGTTTTTCTTTCTCTACGCTTGCTCGACGCTTCGAGACAACCTCGTAGTCAGCAAGTATGAGCTCCAAGTTAATGACTTCAATATCGCGAAGCGGGTTAACCGCCCCGCTTGTGTGGACAATGTCCGGATCTTCGAAGATCCGCACCACCTCGGCGATGGCATCCACCTCGCGAATGTTTTGGAGAAACTTGTTGCCGAGCCCCTCGCCTTTTGACGCGCCCGCGACAAGGCCGGCAATATCAGTAAACTCTACGACTGCCGGGATGACCTTGGCGGAGTTTGAGAGTGCGGCAAGTCGACTAAGCCGATCGTCAGGAACAGGAACGATCCCCACAGACGGGTCAATGGTGCAGAACGG
>JACQLS010000040.1 GCA_016204005.1 Parcubacteria group bacterium
AGTAAGATCTGCTTTACTACCCTGTGCATAACTTCTTGGCGGGAGTGTAAAAAGTAGACTACAATGTAGATAAAGTCAAAAGCATTGCAAACTACCAAGGTCGTACAAAATTATAAGTTTAAAATAAAAAAACCTTAAAGTATGAAAAAATTTCTCGTTCCAGCAAGCCTTTTTGTCTTCCCTCTTGTGGCGTTGGCACAGCAGACTGTTTCAAGCATTCTCACGCGCGTGATGTCAATTTTGAACCTCGTTATTCCGATTGTCATTACGTTTGCGCTCATTACATTCCTCTGGGGTGTATTCAAGTATGTAACTGCGGGTGAAAGTGACGACAAAAAGAAGGCAATTGAGCTTATCGCCTACGGTCTTGTTGCACTCTTCGTCATGGTTGCCGTATGGGGCTTAGTGGCTATTGTTGGCAACACATTCGGTATTCAACCAGGTGGTGCGGCGCCAGGGGTTCCTGGAATACCAGGAGCGTTCTAGTGATTAGTTGATGCCTCTCGTATCGTTAGCCCACATGCCCCCCATTATTTCCGCTTCAGAACAAACCGCGCAAACGGCGCTCGGCTCTGCTCGAGAGCTCATCTTCAGGATAAATGAACTTGTCTTTAATCCTGTTATTGCTATTTTGTTCGGAATTGCGGTCGTCGTGTTTCTGTGGGGAGTTGTCGAGTTCATCTGGAAGTCAAACGAGGAGACTGCCCGTGAGCATGGGCGAGAGCACATTATGTGGGGGCTTATCGGTATGTTCATCATGGTTGCGGTCTTCTCAATCATTCACATCATTGCTCGTACATTTGGCCTCGATATTCCCGCGACGATACGTTAGAAGAATCCAAGAATAAAAGAAAAGATCCCCGACGATACTGTCGGGGATCTTTTCTTTTGAGGATAAGTGTTGCGTAACAGCAGAAAATACATGATTTAATACCCTGTCGTCTGGTATCCTTGTTAAAGATTTTACATTAAGGAAAAAGCAATGCGGCTTCGCGGTATTGAGTTTGGGAATGTGTTTGGAGCTTCCGGCGTTCAAGGTCTCTTTGGAGAGGGATACTGGTTCCATCCATTACTCAAGCCCATCGGGCTTGATTTTGAGGGAATGACCCTTGTCTCAAAGACAGCGACCCTTAATGCGAATGAAGGAAACATGCCGCTTACAGAGCAGTACACGCCGCGTGATCTCTTCCCCGATTGTATCAAGGTAAAGATAGTGCCCCGGCTCGCACTCAATGCGGTTAGGTTAAGTAATCCAGGACTGGAAGCCCTACTCGGAACTGGTTTGTGGCAAATGCGTACCGAACCATTTCTCATCTCGTTCATGTCACTTGCAGAAACAGCAGAGAAGCGACTCGATGAGTACCGTGCCGCAGTCGACATGCTCGGTGGTGCTAAAGACCAATTTTCTGCTCCTTTTGGATTCCAACCCAATCTTTCCTGTCCGAATACCGGACATAAGCCGAGCGAGCTCATCAATGAATCAACGAAAGTGCTTGAAGTCCTTGCTCCGCTTGGTGTCCCAGTAGTGCCGAAGTATTCTGTTGCCTCTGCCCCGGTTAGAGCAGTCTTGGAGCTTAATCAAAACCCCAACTGTGATGCGATATGTGTTTCGAACACCATACCGTGGGGGTGGAGCGAGATCAACTGGGAAAATGTATGGGGAAGTAAAGATTCACCACTCGCAAGACTCGGTGGCGGGGGATTGTCTGGAGCGATACTCAAGCCCTTTGTGTGCAAATGGATTGGAGCTCTGCGCAATGCTGGATTTACAAAGCCGATCAACGGCGGCGGGGGCATATTCTCTCGCGGTGACATTTGGGACTATCGCTCTGCTGGAGCGTCGTCGGTATTCTTAGGTTCGGTCGCAATGCTTCGTCCGTGGCGTGTGCGAGGCCTCATCAAAGAAGCGAATCAGCTTGTTTGGAATTAAATATAAAAACCCCGCCTTTGGCGGGGTTTTACAAATGAAGTTCTTTTGTCGTAAGTCGCCAGAGGCGCTGAGTCGTTCTCTCCTTGAGGCGCTCAATCCACTCTTGATCAAAGTCGTATTGTTTCGCTACTGCCTCCGGCGTTACATTTTTCTCTGTCAGTAGATACAGCATTTTATCGAGCGTATCGTACGTTACACCGAACGTGTCTTCGTCGTACCACGTATCCACACCGCCCGGTTTTCGTGCGATGATTTCTTCTGGCACGCCCAGTATTCTCGCAAGGTCAAATATCTCGCTCTTAAAAAGTCCCATGAGTGGGGCCACGTGCCCATAGAAATGCTCCATGAGCCGTCCGGTTAAGATCTCACTCTTGTTGATGGTGGAAAGAACGGCATAGTTTTTCTCATCAGCGACCTGAAATAAGATATTCTGCACCACACGTGTGGAGATGTTTACATCAGTAAATGGCCCGTGTTCTTTAGTGAGTGCCTGGAACTCGCCGTATATTTTTGAAGCGTCAAACACCTCGTACGTAACCCCAAGCGCTAGAGCGCTTTTGAGAGCCAGCTCCGTCTGTTCATGGTGCTCTGGTATGCTTCCTAAATTCACTATGATTGCCGTAACGTTTTCTTTCCCGAGTGCTTCGCGGGCCAGAGCTGTAACGGTCGCGCCATCAAGCCCGTCGGAGAGCCCGACAACCGCTCCACCCCAGTAATCAGGGGCGGTGATGCTCTCTCGCAAGAAGGCGCACATCTTTTTGACCATTTCCTCGTCCATCTTCTTTTTGAATGCAAAATCAAGCGGACCGGTTTTTTTCGGTTTCCCTGGATAATAGCTTGCAACACTGCCTTTGTTATCTTCTTCCATATAATTACATTTGGTGCTCCCGAGAGGACTCGAACCTCTAACCCTTGCGGGACA
>JACQLS010000008.1 GCA_016204005.1 Parcubacteria group bacterium
CACGAGAGATAAAGAGCTTTGTCGCGAGTCGTCTATATCCCGAATCCCAGAAAGTACTGGCTGGGTTTGGTCCAACGACACCTTCTCCCTCCTTGTAGAGTGGGGGCGGGAAGAGTCGCCGATACCCTTTGTGCAGAAGTCGATATTGGAGGACTTCACGCTCCATCTCATCAAGGCAGAGCTTTCGGATGTCACGACCCTCAAATGTCTTACCTTCGGAATAGAGGAACCCTGGGAGCAGTCGCTCATACAATTCTTTGATTGCCCCTTCACTCCCGAGCCACACACTGCCGAAAAGCAGGTGGACCCACGTGCTATCAGCAAGAAACACATCGGGATTGGGGAAATCTCTGATACCAAGCCCCTGACCCTCTTCTTTGAGCCAGAATTCGACAACTTTACCACCTATCCTCTCACCCCCGAATATCCGCGCAAGGATGCCGCGCACCTTTTCGCGTTCACTCTTTGCAATGCCTGGTCTTACAAAAACTGCCGCATCCAGATCCGCGTCCTTTTTGGCGTAGCCCTTGAGACGCGAACCAAAGAAAATCGCTACGGGATAGAGAAGCCGTGAACACTCGGGGTCGGAGGCGATGAACTGTATTACATCGTTGAATTCCTTTAGCTCGGTCGCAAGGGGATCGGTCTCCAAGAATCGCACGTCCAGTTTCGGCGACCTGAAGCCGAATCTGCGAAGATCCGCTTCTTTGTGGATGAATCCAAGATAAGCCCAATGCGCAAGGAGACTTTCAAGTTCGTCGGAGAAATCCAATATGTTAGGCATGTCGAGCCGAATGTATGTGTTGAATTTCTCGCACAGGCGTATGGCTTTCACTCGGTCGCTCTCGCGGAGTCCTTCAACCGCGAATCGTATTCCGCGCATTGCCGCTAGGCAGACAACGGCATTGTCATCTGACAAGAGCGGTGGAAAGTCTTCCCACACCATACGGTCTATGGCAAACGCTTGCGCAATGCGCTTGGCGTACCTTTCAATAAGCATATCCGCGTTATTGCGTCGTTCCCAAGCGACGCGAGCTCTGGGCATGCCGCGCGAAGTATCGAGCGCCTCACGCATATCGAGCTTTTGCACTTCGAACGCTAGTTCCTCCGGCAGATTCTCTGGCGAATTGAGCGGAGGGGCTTCTTTGGTGTCGTCTTTTGTTTTTGCGCCGTCAAGCGCCAACACTTGGAGCGCATCGGCAATGCTCCCTTTCAAGATGTCGTCTGAAGCATTCTCCATAATCTCGGTTACTTCAGAGATTTCGATGAGCCCCTTCCGTACGAGTTGCGGAATGAGATGCGCCGCCTTGCGGACCATTGGTTGTCCGTTTGGAGCAAGTTCCGGCTCAAGGATATTGCCGTCGTCAAAGTTAGCTCGCACATCGGTCACCTCAAGCAACGTTCTCCAGCATCTCATATACGAACGCGCGAAGCGATCTGATGCGCTCTTGAGGGCGGGGGACGTTACTAGGTGACTTCGTGAAGGAAGTACTTCAAAGGGGAGGTACAGCACAAGCCGAGCATGATGCAGGTCGGCATCGAGAAATGCGGTGAGCAGATCGTACAGTTCTGTTGCCGCTTCTGGTTCCACACTTCTCTTTTCGACAGCCACCAGAAGGTCCGTTGTCGGATTAGGTATGCGTTCAAAGACTTCTTCCAGTTTTGTGTGCAGCGCTTGTCGCACTTCAGTTTGTCGCACTGCGTTTGGATCATCAAAGACGATGTCTGGCCAAGGGGACCCTCTGTCTCGTGCGAAGAGTGTCTCCACAGCCGGCGCGGTCATCACTATTTTTGTTGAGGGCTCTTTTTGCATGCGAGACCTCGCTTCCGGGGTTTGTTGTCAAAGGGCTAACACATTAAATAATACTTTGACCGTTTTGTAAACACCGCCAAGGAACTATTGACAATCTCTATATAGTTGTGCATAATTAAATTAGATCGCGGGAATGTTTCCGCGACTGAAGACAGGAGGAACCATGAACCTTATTGGCATCATTATCTCGGTCTTAGCTGTAACTGCCGGCGCTCTCATCTTATGGGCGGCATGGATGTCCCTGAAGAATCCCAATGGACGTGGTCGTTCTCGCTTTGGTTCGTCGGACGGATACATTTACACAGGTTCCGTTGGCGATGCTGGCGCAAACTGCACTACTGACGGTGGTGGCGGATGCGGCGGGGACTAGTCATGCTGCTACCATCACTGGAGACTTCCGCCGAAGTGGCTACGCGCAGGAAGGAGAACGCGCATGGTTGAGGTGGTGAAGCCGGGCAGAATCCAGAAAGGTTGGAGCAAAAAATTCACATGCACAGGGGCAGGGAATGGCGACCACGGCTGCGGCGCAGTCCTACTTGTCTCTGCGTATGATATCTACGAGACCTCTAGCACGGTGCATGCTGAGACGGATTATTACAGGACATTTTGTTGTCCGCAGTGCGGAGTCGAAACCGACATACCCACAAAGGATTGGCCTCCGTCTTCATTTCCATTAGGGAAGCGCCCCAGTGATGCGAAGCGAAAGCGGATCGGCGAGGGAAATTTGAAGCGCCTAGAGACGGAAGGCGCTGAGGGTGAACATGAACAACCCTGATCAAGCGGTTTCCGTCATTTTGATGTCCGTATTCATACTGGTTGCTATGGTTGGCATCTGGAACAACTGGATCTGGGTTCGGAAAGACGGCAACATGCTCACGGATTGCCCGGGCTTCTTCCGCTTTTGGTTCATTATCACACCGCGCTATTTGCTCGGCATGAAGACGGGGATGGAGGATGTCACATTATAGTTTCATGCGAGTCCGCGATACATCGCGGGCTTTTTAAATATCTGGGTTAATTGACATACCTCTAAAAATGTTATACAAAGCATGAGGACATAACAAGAAAGTGAGGTCTGATGGGGCTCTTTGACGTTCTTGCTCTTCTCTTGGTCATCACGGCCGTCTTGAGTTTTCTGAATTACAAATACATAAAGCTTCCCAAGACTCTGGGGCTCATGTTGATCTCGCTCTTGGTCTCCCTTTCGCTGGTAGGGCTCGATTATGTTGGACTCTCATTTATTCCGGAAGTGGCTAGAGCCGCAGTCGGAACGATTGATTTTAGTGAGACGATGTTGAAGATTGTGCTCTGCTTCCTTCTCTTTGCCGGAGCGCTGCATATCAACCTGAGCGCATTCTTTGAACAGCGATGGGCCATCGGCGTGCTCTCAACGGTCAGCGTGTGTGTTTCGGCGGCAATCATTGGGACTGGGGCATATTACCTCTTTCCATTCTTCGGGTTTAACATTCCGCTTGTGGCGTGTTTCCTCTTTGGAGCGCTTATTTCTCCCACTGACCCGATTGCAGTCTTGGCGCTTCTCAAGCATTCCAAGATACCCGACGACGGTGTTCGGATGAAGATCGCCGGCGAGTCGCTTTTGAATGATGGAGCTGGCATCGTCCTCTTTCTGATTTTCTTTGGGATCTTCCAGGGAACTGTTACTCCGTCGGTTGACTATGTGCTAACCACACTGTTGCGCGAGTCGCTCGGCGGCATAGTGTACGGCTTGGCCATTGGCTGGGTGGCGTTCCAGTTCATCAAGCGAGTTGATAATTACCACATCGAGATTTTGATGTCGCTCGCTCTTGTTGCTGGAGGGTACGCGCTTGCGCACGCGCTCCATGTTTCGGGACCACTCGCGATCGTGGCCGCCGGACTTTTCATTGGTAACCACGGTCGCGCGGCAGGTATGTCGGACACGACACGCGCGCACCTCGATCTCTTTTGGGAGGTTGTCGATGACATGTTGAATGCGGCGCTCTTCGTGCTCGTTGGCCTTCAGGCGCTTCTTCTGAATGTCAAACCCGGGTATATCTTCGCCGGTCTCGCGGCAATTCCGCTTGTTCTTTTCGCCAGATTCTTATCAGTATGGTCTGCCTCAGTTTTGACGGGTGGTATGAAGAAGTTCAGTGAACACTCGATCCTCATTCTGACATGGGGAGGACTTCGCGGCGGCATTTCATTCGCCCTTGCGCTCGCGCTTCCCTACGGAGAGGTGAGGGACGCGCTCATTATCATCACGTATATGGTAGTGATCTTCTCTATCGTTCAAGGGTTGAGCATGGGGAAGCTTCTCAAAACATTAAAAATCTGATTATTTCTCCCGCTGCCACTCATGGCTTGCGGGTTTTTATTTGTATGTAATGAAAAAGGCCACCCTCTGGTGACCTTGTTGGTGTGTTAGTACACACCCTTTCTACATTCTTTCGGTTAAAATTTCGTCAGCCCTTGCGTTAACCAATTCAGGAGCTGGCTTGGCGCCAAGTATCTGCACCTTGAGAGATCCGTCTTCATTCGCAGAGACTTCAATGGCGTGCATTGCTTCGTTCGTCAATTCTGGAATATCCCCCTTAACCAGGACGAGAAGCATGGTGGTCTCACCCTGACGTCCGTGACCTGGGGGATACTTTCTTACAAAAGCCTTTCCTTGACCTTCGTTCATCTCATTTTGGGGTACATTGACCCCCACGCGGCGCTGTCATAGAGCGTTCCACTCGGTAATCCGAGCATGAACTCGGCGTCATAAAAGGCTTCCTGCAGGATTTTGTCATGGTCAAGACCTCCCAAGAGCTTTTTCTCCTCTTTGGTGCGGTCCCCCGCGCTCTCCTCCAAAAGTTCGCGGAGGGTCTGACGCGCATTTTCTGGGGTCAATCCCATCGCGCGGTACAAGATGACGATCGCGTCCATCCCGCTGTGGCTCTTTTCTGGTCCGCAGTAGGTGGCAATGGAGAAGAGCTCGCTCGCGCTAATGCCCTCGGGTGTATTCTTAAACGCGGGAAGCACTGCTTCACGAAAGACGTGCCATATCGGGAGGCGGTGCTTCCATGCGTGAGCGCGCACCTTCTCTCCCACAGTTTTGCCGCCGAGGAATAGTTGACCCTTGCCGTTCCGGCATTCATCCCATTCGATGACGAGCGAAGGCGTCGCAACCTTTGGTTTGTTAGATCCCTTGAGCCAGTCAAATGCCATCGTTTTCCGCCCCTCTGCGCCGTGGATATCCGTCGTTACAATACCATACCGTGTTGACTTTGTCCAGCCTATTAAAAAGCCGCCAAAGCCATGGCTTTGGCGGCAGTATGCGGCTTTATCCTTCTTTTCGTCCTGGAAGCGCGCCATCTGCGGGAGCGCGCGGCGCGACCTCTTTCTTCGGCAGTTCTTCGCGCTTGAGAGGAAGCTTGGAATCATCGTATCGAGAATCAAGAAGCGTGCTTTCAATTTTGTAACGCCATACCTTGAACCCCGCCGCTCTCAATGCGTCAACGAGGGAGAGCATTCGCGTCTCTATCTCAGAATATGAAATACTACGACCAGTGCAGAACGAATCATTTTTCGAACGCTTCGGCGTGTCCGACTTCCGCTTTTGCATAAGCAATGTTGCCACGTGGAACTCATACCGCTTGCAGAGCTCGATAAATTTCTCGAGTCTCTTCCCGAAGATTGGCTCCACCGTAACATGCGCTTCGTAGTAGTGGCGTCCGCGGCGGCGATTCTCAACCTTGGTTGTCGTGTCTTCAAGGAGCTGATCAAGGTCCCATCCCATATTTCGCGCTATCGAAACCAAAACGAACTGGATGTCGCCGGTCTGCGCTTGAATGTTGAGACGAGTCGGTTCTTTCCGGAGCGACTCGACTTGTGAAAGAAGCACCGCGACAAGTTTCTCTAATGGCCGATTGCCAAAGTAGGTTTCATCAACGGCTCGCGCTTTTGCCAGAGTCTCTGGCTTCATGATGTCCTCTTCGCCATGTCTTTCACTTTTGTATACTCTTGGTTTCAATAAGTCAAAAAGTATTGTAGGCTTTACAAAGCTTGTTCAGTGGGGGGAAATGGAAGGAGAGTTCAGGGTCGGGGATATCCTGATCTGTGATCCAGAGATCCCCCGAATACTTCTCGGAGGATGCAATTTGAGGCACAACACAGAGTACCGTGTTGTTATGGTCATTCCGGATCTTCAAGAAGAAGACGGCGATTTGCTCGAGATTATGGAAGAGGGGTGTGAGACCCCGTTAGATATTCCCTATCTCGCGAAGTTGTTCATAAAGAAGGTCGTGCACTAAAGTATTGAGGGCCCACCAGGCCCTTTTTGTTTTGTTTGTTGGTAACTTGACTTTTCTGGTTAATTTTTGTATAATATTGATGAACCTGCCGAATGGTCGGTAGGAGGACGCGAGGAGTTGAAATGAAGATCTTCGGTTTCAGCATTCCACATCTTGCGGCGCTTGCCGCACTGGTGGCTACCGCCGCCTGCTCGGACGTTGATGCCGGACAAGTGGGTGTTTTCAAATATCAGCCCTACTTCTTCGGTTCCGGTGGTGTCGATCAGCAAGTCGTCGTTGGCCCCGATCTGGTATACAAGTGGCCGTCGACGACCTTGGTCAAGGTTTCGATCGCGCCGCAGACACTGACGGTCCACGCCGATGACCTCATGACCGCCGATCGGGTACCGCTCGACTTCGACATTGCGGTAACGATCCGCGTAACGGATCCGAGTAAGGCGCCAGACCTCATCCGGACATTCGGCGTCGGCTCCGTCGAGACTTTCCGCACGCTAGTCCTTCAGGAGGGACAGCCGGGAAGCAATAGGACCTCCGGCGAACTGATGTCGTTCCTCCGCGACCAGGTGCGACACCATCACTCGGCGGTCTTCATTGCCGCGCAGAACGAGGACGGTACGCCGTCTGACAAAGCGGCGACCGTAGAGCAGGAAACGCGCAAGTACATCAATACGTTCCTTGCCCAGAACGGTGCGGGCATGGTCCAAGTGCAGAACATCGCCCTTGGCCGCGCGAATCCGCCGGATGGTGTTCGGCGCACAATCGAGGCAACCGCCCAACAGGCACAGGAGGTGAAGACCCAGCATGAGCGAGAGCGGGCTGCTGGCGCACGCACTGCTGCCGAAACGGCGACTGCGTACGCAGACCGTGCTTACATCGATGGCATGGGGCTGACGACCGAGCAGTACATCCAGCTCCAAACCCTGCAGGTCTATCGCGATGTCTGCAAGGCGCCGACGATGTGCGTCTTCTCGACTGGCGGCGGTGGAATGCCGCTCGCTATTCCTTCGCAGCAGACGCCCAAGTGACCCAAGGCACCGCGACACCAGTCGTCAACGTCGGCCGGTAAGTCGCATCATCTCTAGTTCCAAATACGCGTAGTACCGGGCACCCCCACAGGGTGCCCGGGTTTTGTTTGTTTGAGGCACACAAAAGAACTATAATGCCATGTATGAAATCCGTTGACTTTGTCTGGTCCAAAATCATGAATGCGAAAGTGCCTCATGATGCTCCCGACGCGGTTGCGAGTGGGGAGCGTGCCCGCCTTTTTGATGAGATATACAAGAAACATAAGTGGCTGTTCGGCTCTGGCACCGGCTCGATTGCGGCGCTTAACAGGCCGTACATCACCTTCATTAACACTATTTTAAAGAAGCATACGGATATTCGCACCGTTGTTGATATTGGCTGCGGCGATTGGCAGATCGGGCGGAATCTTGAGTTGGGAGATAGGGAGTACATAGGGTGCGATGTATCCAGATTTATTCTTGAAAAGACGAAAGCAAAGTTTTCTGCTCCAAAGAGGCAGTTCATCCATCTTGATGCCGTCACCGACGAACTCCCTGATGGCGATCTTGTAATCGTACGGGATGTTCTCCAGCATCTCTCGCACAAAGAAGTGGGGCGTGTTCTCTCAAAGCTTGAAAAGTATAAGTACGTGATTATCCAGAACGATATTCGTGGGGGAGGAACGAAGAACAGAGATATTCAAACCGGCGAATTCCGCCCCCTCGATATTACGGCCCCTCCGTTTAATTCCGGAAGATATCGACTTACATTTGTGTACACAAGCGGGTGGCTTAAAATCGCTAACCCCTTGATCGGGCTCCTCCATGTATCACCCCTTCTCAAGGGCGTCTTTACGAACCTGCCTAATAAGGGAGTTGACATATTAGCATCTGAATGCTAGAAGAAGTGCAGAAACTCGTCCAACCGAAGGAGCCGCACAGTGAAAGCGCAGACGGAAGCGGACGCGTATCGAGTCATTGAAGGGCTCAATGTTGAACCGTACGTGAAGAAGGCCATTGCGACGGGTAAGCTCACCCATAACCAAGTAGATAGTGCCGTTACGGAGTATCGGCATTTCCTGTTCTTAGTGTGGCTTAACCGCACTCTTCGCAACGAGGAATTTGTCGTTCCGACGAAGCGCGCTGATTCTATCTGGCATGAGCACATTCTCGATTCTCCGAATTATCGCAAGTTCTGTAATGATCTCGTTGGTGAGTATATTGACCACACGCCCGGGCTCGAGGAAGATACCCCACCATTCAATCGTGCAGTGGAACACACGCGCAGGGTGCATCGGGATCATGCTTTAGACGGCTTTCTTGCCGTATACCTCGGTATCTCTGCGCTTGGAGACCTGTGGTCTCCGAGTGCGAGTGCGGCTTCTCCGCATGTGCGTAGATCACGTGCAGATGACATTGATGAAGCCATCCCCGATGTCGCGGGAAAAGTAGCAGATGCCATTGGCGGAGATGGTGGTGACAATGAAGGCAACGGCGGCGGTGGCCACGAAGGTGGAGGAGGTGGTGGCGGCAATGATGGCGGAGGTGGCGGAGGCGGTGGCGATGGCGGCGGCGGAGGGGGCGGCTGCGGTGGTTGCGGCGGCTAATCAAAGCAAAGTGATGTTGTGCAAGTATGCCCAGCGATAATATCAACGGGTTTTTTAATTCGGATTCTAAATTGACTCTCCTTTAAAAGAATGTATACTATTTTCGGACAGCAACCCCGCACAGGGAGTGGGACATGACACTTCCACAATACCCCACGTTGAAGGCGCTTCGTAGCGGCAAGACCGTCGATATCGGCGCCGGGACGATGGTGAAGATGGCACCGGGCAACATCCAAGTCGGAGACCTCTATGTTGCCGAGCGGAACACGGGCCCAAAGTTGCTGACGTGCAAGAGCGTCAACGAGGAAGGTGGGTGGATTATTGCAACAACCCTCAACTATCCCTACGACATCGGTGAATGCGTGAAGGTCGAGGAGGCGTGAATATGTCTAAGCCAACCGTAGCTGATGCATTCGCGCTCATGTGCACCCTTCATGCAGGCCAAAAAGATAAAGGAGGGCGACCCTACTTCCTTCATCCGACGCGCGTTATGGCCAATCCGATTCTCACGACAGAAATCGAATGGATCACCGCACTTCTCCATGATGGGGAGGAAGACGGTGAACTCACCCCAGAGAGGTTGCGAGCGGAAGGGTATGATGAAGAGGTGATTGAAGCCCTCGACTTTTTGACAAAGCGACCCGAAGAAGAGGGTAGTGATGAAGGATACTTCGCCTTTATCGAAAGGATTAAGAATGGCCCCCTCATCGCTCGCAGGGTGAAGGTTGCGGATCTGGAAGACAACATGAATCTCGCGAGAATGCCAAAGTACACCGAAGAAGACTTCCAACGCCATCTCAAGTACATTCGCGCCCATGCGATTCTTCGAGCGACGCTTCCCAATGGTATTGCGCCGTAGGTTTCCCCTGCGGCTTTTTCATTAAAAAACTGCTCCGACATAGTGTCGGGGCAGTTATGATACCGCATTCTTTTTTGTGGAGTCTAGTTTTATGTACGCGATGATTGCAAGTGCGTGCGCCCAGGCGAGGGGCGAGTGCTCATTCGGTGTGTCGTCAGTGTAGAGTTCGGGGATACCATCGGGTGTCATCTCGGATACACCTCGGTCAAACCATTTTTGTGCCGCCTCATGGTTGCCAAAATCACTTTCGATAATAGAGAGCCAGAAGAATCCCATGGGCCACTGTCCGGAGATGCCCGTTACTCGAGAGCGATAAAATTCGTCTCCCCAGTAGCGGTTAAGGCCGTGTTTTTGGACAAGCTTTCGTTCCGTCCTCAAAAGAATTTCATTACGGATGGCTGGAGTCACGATGTCGTACGGCCAAATGAGCGAAAGTTGCGCCATGTCGACATCACGAGTCGGAGATTCATTGGGCAGGAGGATATCGAGCGCGTTTCGCCCCTTCGTAATGAGTCGTTCAGGAACTTTTACGAGCCCCACTTCCTTTTGTAAGACAAGCCCCTTTGTAACAGCGCCAATAGAAGATGTGTGGACTTCCATTGCTTCTTCCCACATGCCGTTGTCAGGAAGCTCAGCATATCGTACCGCGGCGAGATACAGTACGAGAAGATTGAGTATCACTTTATCCGCCTTCCCCCTCACAAGCGAGATTCCATTCTTGTGGGCGAGGCCAACAAGAAAGAGGAAAAGCCCGATGGCATCAAGCTGGTGATGCCCCCAATCGTCCACGACCTCACGTAATGTGATGGGGTCATATTTTGCGTGGATGAACTCGTGTCCGTTACGAGGCGGGCGGCGGATAATCCGCTTCATCTTTCCGCGGTGCTTGTGAAAGATATCAAACACAGCCCACATTCCCTGTTTAAACTTTTGCTCCTCTTTCGTGAAAAAGTACACAAAGGTTGAGTAGAGCTGATCTCTCAACCAACACGCTTCGTAATGCACATGCGGCGCGGCAATGAACGCGCCGTTGGCACCTCGGAGTGCCTCGAACGGTTCCTTGAGACGCGCAAGCATGGCGGTTCTCCCCTTGAAGAACACCACGTTCTCTATTAAAAAGTATACTCCTCATTTTGGGAGTTTTGGAGTGGACATAAAGTCTGGGCAATTTTTGTGGTATACTGGTCGCATCTGGCTATGTATGTACATGTCACAGTGACGCCAAATGCAAAGAAAGAGGAGGTGGTAGAAGTGAAAGAGCTTTACTTTACTGTCAAAGTAAAAGAGCCAGCAAAGGAAAACCGCGCAAATACGCGCGTTCGCGAGATTATCGCAGAACACTTTGGAGTAGTAGTGGAAGGAGTCCGGATTGTAAATGGTCACCACCATCCAAAAAAGCTCATCAGCGTGTCACTATAACCTGTAACCTATAACCTGTTTTTATGGCTATCTACAAAATAAACTATCTCGTTACCGGAATTGAAGATACACCCGCTCTTCGAGGGTATGTTGATACAAAGATAAAAATGTTGGAGAAGTATTTAGCGCATTACGCCGGTGAGACACAAGAGATGCTTTTTGACGTTGAGGTGGGGAAGATCACTGACCACCACCGTAAAGGGTTGGTTTTTCGCGCCGAGATTAATTTCTCTGCTGGCTCGGTTCGGTTGCGCTCCGAGGCAGTGCAAGACGATCTCTACGCAGCAATCGACGAGGCGAAAGATGAAATGGATCGTGAACTCCGGAAGACAAAGAACAAAAGCATTGATTTTGTTCGCAGGGGAGCGCGCCGCCTCAAGGAAATGCTTCGCGAATGGAGTTGGTGATAGCCACTTCAATCTTTTGTTGTCTCTCTTTCACAGAAAAACCGCCCCAGAGAGGCGGTTGCTTGTATATAGATCTAGAGAATGATACCAAAGTGCTTCAAGACATCTGTCGTTCCTTGGGCGTACATGCGCCCGGCAACGTGCCCCCGCTTTTTCGTAACCAACTCCTTAACGGCGGGCGTCGCATTGCCAGGACATCCGATTCGGCCTGCAATGCGCAATGCCGGCAGATCTCCATTTGAATCACCGATTGCGACGACGCTCTCTGGAGAAATACCGAGGTATTCGCAAAGGAATCGAACTCCGGCGCCCTTGTCGATACCTTTTGGTGTAATATCCACGGCTGAATTGCTATGCGCGAGGAAGATTTCATCCTCGAAGTCTCCCATTCCCACCCTGACTTGTTCAAAAAGACTCTCAACAGAAACACTCTTCGGCGGCATGAGTGAAAGACAGACCTCTTTGCATGGCTCGATTCCCACTTCGGGAAATTTCTCTTCAAGATGTTCTTTGATCGCTCGGAAGGTGCGCTTTACCTCCGCGTCAATTTTTGGGTGAGGAATAAGGCGATCAGCCATTGGGTCATAGAGGAAACAACCGTTTTCAACGATCGATGGCTTTCGGAATGCTTTCTCACCCAGAAGCTGGATCATTGCTTCCGCATACGGTTGGGGCCTTCCTGTACAAAGAGCAAGGGGCACAAACGAGATAGTGTCGATGAGATACAATAGCTCATCAATGGGAATCGGCTCACCCTTTCTTACGGTGAGGCATCCTTCAATGTCGAGAAGGGCAAGTTCCGTGCCTATACTGCCTAGCGTGAGTACCGAAGGAGGCGTTCTTTTTTTGTTCATGTTCCGCTCTCTTTCTCCGATTTGCCGCACTGCTTGTTCAAGCGTACACACAATTAGACATTTGTCAATCTTACGTTTTACCTATGGGTTCTCTATACTCTTTCTAGAACCAGTCGTCGGAGAGGACAATGAAAACTGACCACTCTGTTACCGCAGAGGTGTTGCGTGCAATGAGGGTTGATGATCTTCGTGCGCTCGTGAACGACCCGGAAGTCGTTGTCGCGGATCTACCGCTTCTTGTTGAGGCGGCGTATGCGCTTGCCGTGTACGATCGCAGATACGGAACAGATGAAGACGCGGAAGCGTCCGAAAGATTGTTCCGCCACTTCCTCTCAAGGCGTGGCGAGAACACGCAAGAGCAATGCGCAACGCGTTGCATGCGTCTCCTCGGTATTCCCATTCCGGGACTTCTCCACAGTGGTACTGCCGAAGCCGAGCTTGGCCCGAAGCCCGTTTCATCTGGGCGCGGTCACGGAGGTAGCGCTGCTTAAATTTTAATGTAACTATGGACTGCCCTTGGGCGGTCCTTTTTCATTATTATTACCGCAGTTCATTGACTCATCAAAAGATGCGTGCTACAGTCTGCGAAGAATTTGTCCTGGACGGAGAAGGGAGAACCCTAGAGATGGGTGGAAATCAGCGTGAACGTACGCTTGTCATTTTGAAGCCGGATGCTGTCGAGCGAAAGCTCGAGTATGAGATTTTGAAGCGTTTTGCTCGTGAGGGCCTTGCCATCGTTGTCGCAAAAAGACTTTTTGCGACAAAGGATCATCTTGATCGCCATTTCCCCAATACGGAAGCATGGATGGGGGATATGGGAGTGAGGGCAGTAGCGCGGGTAGAAGCGTTGGGGAAAGACCCGGTTAATGTGTATGGTGCCGCGGACCCACTCCAGATTGGGAGAATGATCGCAGATGAGTGCCGTTTCTATTATGCGTCTGGACCGCTTGAAGCAGTTGTGCTCGAGGGGGAAGACGTTGTCACTCGTGTACGGAAATTGATTGGCAAAACACTACCCTCTCAAGCGGAGAAGGGGACCATCCGCGGCGACTTTGCCGCCCCCCCAGGTCCGCGAGATTTTCTTGCCGCGAGAAATCTCATTCACGCCTCTGACTCTGTTGCGGAAGCGGAGCGCGAGATGGCCGTTTGGTTTTCTCCCGAGGAACTGCGTAAAGGAGGTCGCATCGTTGTTACAAAGCCGTGATACACCACGGCTTTTTTATGAGATCAATGACGTGTGTGAAAGGGGCTGTGGTACACTTTTTGCAGAAGGTGAATCAAGAAAGAAAGTCATGGCTGAAACGCCTACGGCTTCACAGAATCTTTATGTGTTGGTGACGACGTTGGTCTTGCTTTCCAGGGAAAGCGATCGGAGTTTTGCCGCGCTTGCCCTCAAGCGAAGCGATAAGGACGGCGAGGGTCCCGGCTTATGGACAATTAACGGTGGAAAGGTTTCGCGCAAGGATTGGGGCCGACAGGTCAAAACCGGAAGCCACGTCATTTGGGAAGGTGTGTTAAAGCGGGCGGCTGTACGAGAAGCTGAGGAAGAGTCGGGGATTCTTATTGACCCCTCGTCTCTCCACACATATGAAGATGGAGACGTCATTTTTATACGTCAGAATGGTACGCCAACCCTCGTTATGACTTTTTGGGGGCTTCTCCCGAACCGTCCCGTCGTTCAATTGGGCAGAGAACAGACAGATTATGCATGGGTAAGAGAGGAAAATTTGGGGAAGTACACATTCATCGGCGATGTTGCCGAACACATTAAGGGCGCGATGCGCGAGTGCGCGAAGCTCTATCCCTAAGGTCCGCTTTGTCGGACCTTTTTACTACAACAACATACTCACATACTCGAGTGTGTGAGTATGTTGTTGAGGAGGGCAAGGTTACACTTGGCGGAGGAAATCGTCGTACGACATCTCTTTTTTTCCTTCTGGAATGATGCGCTTCACCACGAACGCTCCGTCTTCGAGCGCGGCATCGGTAATTTTAACTCGGACGCTCTCCCCGTTTCGTTGTGCGAAAAAGTACGCACCAGGCCAATCGATGAATGCTTTAAAGCGACGGAAGTTTTTTTCTGCGTCGTCTTCAAGCTTGATGAGCCCGTCTTCTTTGGAAATCTTCTTTGTGTATGTGGCATGCGTATCATCTTGTTCTTTTGGGTTGATGGTTCCTGCGAGCCAACCAGGCATGACTTCTGCGAGAAGCGTGCCACCGAGGTGTGCGAGCAACCCTTTAAGCTTTTCTGCATCTGGCAGATTTTGAACCTTATGGAGAGACACACCCCCCAGCAGTCTTTGAGCTGCTACCGGGCCATGATCCATCTTCTCATCCATAACCATGATAGTGACGCCAGTCTCTGGGGTGCCCTCTAGGATTTGTGCTTGGATCGGGGATGCGCCACGATAGAGCGGCAGGAGTGAAGGGTGAACATTGAGGGCTCCATGCTTTGGTATGTTGATGATTTCTTTTGGCAAAATCTTTCCATACGAGGCAACAACAAACAAATCAAGTGAGTAGTGAGCAGTGAGTAGCGAGTAGAAATGCCCGTCGAGTTTCTCGGGTTGGAGAAGGGGAATGCCATTTTTTTGTGCCCACACCTTAACGGGCGGGGGAGTAAGTTTTAGTCCGCGACCCTTAGGACGGTCGGGCGCGGTAACCACAAGAGCAGGGAGCATCCCAGCGCTTTTTAATACCTCAAGTATGATGACCGAAAACTCATCAGTGCCAAAGAAGGCAAATGCAATGTTGGATTGGGAGGCCATAGGTGTAGTATACTATCCACATTAGTAGACAACACAATTTTTCGCAATCAACATGGATATCCTCATCATCTCTTTTCTTCTCGGACGCGTACTCCTTGGAGGATATTTTCTCTTTAATGGCGTGATGCACCTGAAACAGTTGAAAAGCATGGTGGGGTATGCCGCCTCCCATGGGGTGCCGTTTACAACTGTCTCTGTTTTTGTCGCTTCGCTCCTCATTCTCCTTGGTGGAGCAGGTGTCCTTTTGGGTATTTATCCGGAGTGGTCCCTTATAGCCCTTATTGTTTTTCTCGTCCCGGTGACGTTTTACATGCACGCATTTTGGAAGGTTGCTGATCCCGACGAACGCCGTATGGCGCGCATACAGTTTTTGAAGAATATTGCCCTTCTCGGCGCAATCTTAATGCTCCTCTCGGTTGGAACGCCTTGGCCCTACTCACTCTTTCCATAACAAAAAACTCCCCCGATGGTACCGTTGGGGGAGTTTTTTGTTTGCGCTAATTCTTATCTTCCTGTGGCGGGAGGTCGCGCACATCTCTCGCTTTGTCAATAAAAAGTGTTCCGTCGAGGTGGTCGATTTCATGCTGAAAGATTTGTGCAAGTAAACCAGAAGCACCACGAGTGAATCGAACACCTTTCTCATCGTAAGCCTCGACGGTGATTTTATCTGCACGCTTCACGAAACCATATTTCCAGCGGACAGAAAGACATCCCTCTTCAATCTCCTGCTGTTTTCGAGAACGTTTTTTGACTTCTGGATTAATAAAGACCTTGTCGTGCGCTCGAATCCGCCCCTCGTCCTCTCTTTCCTCGGGCTCTGTGAACATCTTCCCACTTACGACAAAAATCCGGAGCGGAACGCCAATCTGCGGGGCTGCTATTGCTACCGCATCATCTTCTTTATGCATTGCGTCGCGCATGTCCTTGATTGTCTTCGTTATTTTCTTATTACCAATATCGCCAAGCGGAACTGGCTTGGATATTTCCCGAAGTTTTGCATTTTCCTTCTGTAATATAGCGACCATACTTTTAATCTTGTATCTTACATCATACATCAAAGTATCGATTCTGGATTCACTTGTATCTTAAACCCTGGCGGGAGGGCTCGAAGCATAGAGACAAGATTGAGATCGGGCCAATGTTCCGCAGGAACGCGAATGAGCATGTGCAGGATGTGCTTTCCTTTTACTTTTGCAATGA
Organism: Parcubacteria group bacterium; assembly: GCA_016204005.1. GTDB lineage: Bacteria > Patescibacteriota > Minisyncoccia > Phycocordibacterales > UBA2135 > JACQLQ01. The sequence continues at coordinate 16,206 of JACQLS010000008.1, forward strand.
AACCCGGGAAGATGGTTGGGTTGTACTCGGCAAACAGCTCTTTAAGCTTCTCTCCGGTATGCTCTACCGCTTCTTTTGTTCCGGCTGAGGAGACTTTAACAAGCACGGTAAACGGAGGAAGGTGGAATTCCTTTCTGTCCGCAAGTTCTTCACGATAGAACTCGAGAAAGTTTCCAAGAAGCACGTGGCGAAAAAGCGGGGTATCGGGAAGGCGTGTCTGTATCAAGAAGCGCCTACTCGTCCGCGCGTTGAGCAAGGCGAGCATGCGAAAGACTCGCTCGTTGATCTTGAAGTCAGGCAATGTGAAGAGGGAATCAATAGAGACCACCGCTACATTGGGGAGTTCTTCTCGAAGATAGGGTAAGACCATGGCTGTTGCGACGAGAATTGCGCTCGGGGCATTGGTAAACTGCCCCATGATCTCCTTCACTTTTTTCTTGGTTGGCGCCGCATCTTTGCTGAGGAGAAAGACCGACACATCTTTTGCGTGGTTTTTCACTTCCTCAAAGACGCTCTCTGTCCCAATGCCAATGGGGACGAGACGCCAACTTCCACAGGTGGCGCACCGGTCCTCCGCGCGCTGACTTCTTCCGCATGTGTGGCACACGTGGTAGCGCCCCTTTTCTCCCTTCCCCGTAGTGTGGAGGACGAGGGGGGCTTCGCAGTGGCGGCACAGAACAACCGTGTTGCAATCAGAGCATGTGGTGACCGGATAAAGGCCGCGACGTGAGACAAAGAGAAGCATTCGCTCGTTCCTTTCTCCAAGGCGTTCTATGATGTGAAGGATTTCATCGCCCAAGATTCTAAACTTCTCTCCGCCAGCTTCGTTGCGGTAGCGCGTCATATCAATAAGCGTGTTTTCTGCGCGGGAGACCGAGCGAAATTTGAGGGGGGCGAATGCTTCGAGTACCCCCGCGTCTTTTTTGTATATTGTTTCTGTTTGGAGGAGCATGTCACCCAAGATCAGTTTTGCCTCCGCCGCCTCAGCAAAGAACTCGGCCATTGTACGGATGTCAACGTATGGTCTCGTCAAAAGCTTGTATGCCGAGGAGCTTTCCTTCTCCAAGACAATTACCTTCATGTCCTTTCTTGGGATGGAGAGAAAAAGACCCGTCGCGATAATAAGTACGGGATGTTTTTCTGCGATGGCGGCTTGCCAGCGTGCGATGGTCTCTTTTTTTGAGAGGTCCCCATGAAGGACAAAGGTGTATTGCTCTATTCCACGCTCCAAAGTTGCACGGCTTCCTTCAATGTCTTCGATGGTCGGAAGGCAAAAGAAGACAGACTGGTTTTTTGCAAAGGATTCTCGGATCAAACTTTTGTACGCTGCAAAGCGCTCGTCATCTGCCGCTTGAAAGGCAAGCTTCTCGTACTTCCGCGGCTCCACTCGTTCTCCTGTTTCTTTTTTTGTATTTTCCGGGGCTATCTCTGCTATTCCAAAGGCGTCCGCATTTTGAAGCGCAACCTTGGGCACGAACGCACTGATTATTGCGCCCGGCGTTGTGGCAAAAAAGATCGCTCCACGTTTCGCTGCTTCTAAAAACGAAGGAAGGAAGAGAGAGTGCCCACCCACGTGGGTGATTTTCTTAAGGCCGTACGTTGCGCTTTTTAAGTCGCCCTTGGTCTCTGCAGCTTCTGTGGAAGAGACGACGACCGCGGGGATGGTCTGATTTCGGATCGGTATGGAAACCAGGGTGCCTGGTTCTGCACGCTTTGTCGTGTAATAGGTGAGGGAATTCTTATATACACTTCGCGTTATCGGTATCACCTCGACAATCCTCATGATGTCCTAATTGTCGCAGAATGGGTGGTCCCGTTCAAGCTGCCTTTTTTGAATATCGTGGTCCTGTTGGACCGCGTTTGTACGCGGAATGAAAAAGCCGTACTATGGTGGTAATGGCAAGGAAGGAACGATTCCTTATAAAGGGTTCGGCGGGTAAGAGGGTGCTTCAGGGCACGCTTCATGTCCGCGGAGCGAAAAACGCGGCACCCAAAGCGGCTGCCGCCTCGCTTTTGTTTCGTGACCCTCTTCAGATTGCGAACGCACCCGCAATCGAAGATTTTGGGCGACTCGTTGAGCTTTTGGAAAAGATTGGTGTCAACACAAAAAAGACGGGGGCAGACACCTATTCGCTTTCGACAAAAGGAGATTTGGAAACGACACTCCCGCGTGCCCTCGCAAAACAAATGCGCATGTCGGTCGTTGTAACGGGTCCGCTACTCGCACGCTTTGGACGTGTCTCCCTCCCGCATCCGGGGGGTTGTCTCATCGGCGCGCGCCCCATCGACCTTTTTCTTGATGGCTTCAAAAAGATGGGAGCAGAAGTGAAGGAACGCAAGGACGGGTATGACCTACACGCGCGCGATGGTAAACTTCAAGGCGCACATATATTCTTTCCCACACAAAGTGTCACCGGTACGGAAACATTGATGATGGCGGCTGTCCTCGCGGAGGGGACAACGGTACTTTCCAATGCGGCGCTTGAGCCGGAGATTCCTGCCCTCGCGAAGTTTCTCAATACATGCGGCGCAAACATTAAGGGAGCAGGAACCTCAACTATTGTTATTAAAGGAGGCGGACTTCTCAAGGCCGGTGGAAAGAACTATATAACACCACCCGATCGGATCGAAGCGGGAAGTTTTCTTATTCTTGCAGCGCTTCTCGCCCGCGATGTAACCATCGCTTCATGCGACCCCTCTCATTTGCAATCACTTGTAACACTCCTCCAGCACTCGGGTGTGACCATTGAGATCGGCAAAGACTCCCTACGGGTGAGAGGTGAACAGGCGCTTCCTTTTCGCTCTGTCGGTGTGAAGACGCATGAATACCCGGGTTTCCCCACCGATCTGCAAGCACCCATGACGGTTTTTCTCACACAGGCTCTTGGCGAGGCGTTGGTCTTTGAGACTATTTTTGAGGGAAGATTTCGCTATGTTGATGAGCTTGTGCGGATGGGGGCGGATATTATGTCTCTCGATCCCCATCGGATTTTAGTGCGTGGCCCCCGGTCTCTCAAGGGCAAGGAGCTTGAAAGCCCCGATCTTCGTGCGGGTCTCGCCTACATTATCGCTGCCCTTGTTGCAGAAGGTGACTCCATCATCCATAATGTCTACAACATTGATAGGGGATATGAGAGGATCGAGGAGCGATTGCGAGCCGTTGGAGCAGATATTAAAAGGGTATCTGGTATTTAGTATCTTGTATTTTGTATAAAAACGTAACGGAACATGTTTATACGACATACCAAATACTAGATACAAGATAC
>JACQLS010000041.1 GCA_016204005.1 Parcubacteria group bacterium
AACACCTATTGTTCTCTTTTCCTCCTGGTACTGAGATGTTTCACTTCCCAGGGTTCGCTCTCACAAACGTTACTATGTGAGTACCCGACCACACTCGAAAGTGTGACGGGTGAGTTTCCTCATTCGGAAATCTCCGGATCAAAGGCTACAAACCGCCTCCCCGAAGCTTATCGCAGGTTAGTCGCGTCCTTCTTAGCCGTCCTAGGCCAAGGCATCCACCGTGCACTCTTATGTCTCCCGCACGGAGACCTACATAGCACAATCATTACTCACACTCCCTCACACAGAAATTACTTCCTGTACGAGGGCTTTTTACTTTTACTCGCCCTGCATAGTCCTTTCGTTAGATTGGACGATGGAGGGCATATTCGTATGTCAAAGATTCGCGCGTCTCTTACAAAACGAAACCGTCCCGCCAACGGCGGGACGGTTTGCGTTATAAACGCACGGCCTAATGGCCCATCCCTAGTTGGTTACAGATAAGGTTTTTGTTGTTTGTAGACACGTATTTGAGAGTATAGGGTAGGGTCAAATCCCTGTCAACACACATTTTGTGCCATAGATCATGCCGAGAAGACTTCTCTGATCAAAATCTTCTTTAATTGAAGGAGAAAGGAATAAACGGTCGAATACCAAGACCAGTAAGACTAAACACTAATAGTCCAATAAACGGCAACGGAATAAGCCAAAGGAGCCATTTAGAGTGTTCTGTCTTCTTAGAAAAAACCATATACCAATTTGCGAAAAATGAATGAGGGGTACAAACCCAGAAAACGATCATCAGACCAAGCCCTAGAAAAACTGAAGTCAAGTTGACACCTTCAGGGTTAGCATCCGAGCCCATAAGAAACATAATTGGAGTAAACACTGCGGCGAGTAAAAAATTGGTGACTAAAGATAATTCATATATACCAATAATAACGAGTAATGTTTTTAGCAATCCAGTGATGGTGAATTTATTCATGCAATAATTTTAACACAAAACCTTGTTCCCGCGTCGGAACTTATGCACACACCTGGTGTTGGGCAGGCTTTATTCGGAGATGGTTGTTCCCGTCGCCGCGGCGAGTTCGTGAATCTGAATATCGTGTCGGCGAAGCGTTACCGAGCCCATTTTGTTTTCCTGGTCAATGGTGGCAACCTTCCCGGCGAAACCATCCAGCACGGTTAACACTTTATCGATTTTCTCCTCTGTGCGGATGTTAGATGCTTCAATTGAATCGAGTCGGGAATCGAAATTAAATTTCTCGAAATTCATTGTCGTCATCTTTCCTCGCAACAAATCGATACTGTCGCGAACAGGCTTCCCTTCTTTAGCGAGCTTTTCTTCAATCCACTTCTTATCGGCAGGAGTCAACATAGGCGGCTAGTATACCATTCCGCTCTTCTCGTTATCCACAAACGAAAAACCGCCCCGCGAGAAGCGGGGCGGTTTTGGAGGAGAAGCTATACATCCGTAGGGTCCATACTAGTCCTTGATTTCCGACTGCAGATGCTCGAGGTAGCGGGCGGCCGCACTCTGTCCGCCGAGCCCAAAGGATAGGCCGACGGCAAGCGCTATCGCGATGACGACACCCGTGAAGAGAGTCTGCACGAACGCCGTCGCCACATTCAGCTGTGCGAGCGCCGCGAGGAGAGCGAATATCCAGATTGAGTAGCGCGTTACCTTGCCGAGGAAGCCGGCCGCGTGAAGCGACGCGGCCTTCGCCGAACCCACCACGACGCGCTCCGCCGCCTCCGCGACGACTGCCGCGACGAGCAGTATGAGGACCGCGACGATCACTTGCGGCAGATACCCGAGGACGACGTCGCTGATAAAGAGGTTCACGGTCGTCAGACCGAGTACATCGAGCGATGCCACCAGAAAGACGATAATAAAGAACCATTCGACGAGGAAGCCGAGGAACTTCCCTGAAGAAAGCCCGAAGCCGGCGCGAGATAATACGCGCTCAATGCCCGTTGACCGAAGCGCATGGTCAACGCGAAGAGCGTCCACTATCTGCTTGACTACGCGACCAAGACCGACCCCTACCAGCCAGCCGATGATGAATATGACGATTGCGACGACCAAATTCGGGATGAACGCGACCAGGCCATAGA
>JACQLS010000043.1 GCA_016204005.1 Parcubacteria group bacterium
ATCTAAAAGTCACCTTGATGCTCCGCGTCGAAATACAAACATTAGCGTGTTTGTATGTGATGCGAAACATCAACTTTGTTTTTTTCGGTTACCCACGAATGCGTTTAAAGACCCTTTCTTCAAAAAACGCATTCGTTATGTAATTGTCAAAGTCCGTTCTTCCTATCAAGGCAACAAAAAAGCCGCTTTCGGCGGCGACAACAACCACTAAAACACCTGGTCGTTATATCCGCCTTTTTGTGTTTCTGATTCCTTTCTTTATCATGTTGCTCCATTATATACGACACTTAATCAATGTCAACCCAAAATGGGCATTTCTAGCTTGTGGACAAAGCAAAACCCCGCATTTGCTGGTCGGCAATGCGGGGTTTTGCTTTATATTTCAAGGGAATCTAGCGCTCGTGGGTTACGTCCTTGCGGAGCTTTTCAAGGAACTTCTCCGCAACATTCTGCCCGCCAAGGCCAAATGCCAAGCCGAGGGCAATAGAAAGTGCCACAACAACACCAGTGAAGATTGTCTGCGCGAAAAATTCACCAATGCCGAGTTGTGAAAGCGCGATCAAGATGGCGAAAATCCATACTGACCACTTTGTAAGTCCTCCAAGGAGACCAGCCGCTTCGACATCGGCTGCCTTTGCGGCACCGATGACAACCTTCCTCGATGCGTCAGCAACAATTGCCGCGATGAGGAGGATAAGGGCTGCAGCAATGACTTGCGGGAGATACGCAAGAATGACTTCCCTAAGGAAGACGTTTACCTGCGTCAACCCCAAGACATCGAGAGTGGCAACCAAGAAGACAACAATGATAAACCACTTCACGAGCTCACCGACAAAGCGCCCTGAATCAAGTCGGAATCCGGCTCGGTTCAAGATATCCTCTACACCAGCGCTACGGAGCGCTATGTCTACTTTAATGGAGCTGATGATTTGACCCGTAACGCGGCCAAGTAACACCCCCAGAACCCAACCGACAACAAAGATAATGAGAGCTACAACAAGCTCGGGGATGAAATCAGCAATCCCCATCCATACACTTTGGAATGATTGAGTGAGAACCCCACTCCAAGTTTCGAGTAACATATGTATCGTTTAAAACAAGGTTACGCCCTTCACTATTACCTGGGGGACAAAGCCCTGTTTTGTGATTAAAAATAATTTAAATCTAATAATGATGACCTGTACCTAAAGCGAAAAAGCGCCCTTGGCACGTACTAACTCTATTGAAAGCGCCGGCTTGCCAGATGAACCACAAAGAAGTGGCGCAGGCAAAGAAAAACGCTTATTTTACTCGACCAAAGATAAAAAGCCACTACAAAAATGATACCATCGTTTGACGTTATCCGTAACGTTGTGCTGTGGATAACTGAAAGCGCACAAAAGGTCTGTTTCAGCGATGGAATCAGAGCCAAATTACCCTCTTCGTAAAGGCAAAATAGGAGAACGCGCTACCTTAGGGCAAGCGAGTTGGGCGGCGTGGAAGGTTCAATCTGTCGATAAGTCGCTCGTGCGGATAGTCGAGCACGTCACGCACAAACTTGTCGTAGATATTTAAGCGGTAGGTGAAGTCAGATGTCTTCAGCGCTGTGTATTCTATGTCTTTTCCGATTTCTGCCTCGAGACCCCTAAGCGCATTCGCAAGCGCCTTGCGACGAAACGAGTCGGCAACGAGCAGTATATCAACACGACTATGCTCTTGTTGTATAAAAACACCCGAGACGATGAGTACTTTGAGCTTCCCTACGTCACGGAAACGAGCCAGTATACTCCGGCGATCAAAAGACGCGCTCGATGTGAGCATGCTACGCATACTCGCTATGTAAGGAAAGGTTGGGTCAAGAGCGAGGCCTTGAATTGTCTTCCTGGTGGCCACCTTTCTCCTTCCACGCTTTTGCTCGATCGTCTTTGAGGCACTTTTCTGTTTAATGAAACCGATACTTCGGAGACGTACCAATTCGTGTCGCGCAGTCGAGGCATCAACATTGCTCTTGGTACGTATACTCCTTACTTCGAATACTTGATCCGGATTGAGGAGAAAGAGGCGCATAATCTTAACGCGCGCTGGGCTGCCAAATAGTTTACCGAGAGTCTCCATGAAATCATTGTACGCTTAGTCTGCCCCCCTGCTACTTGCCCCATAAAGAAAAATATGGCGGATAACAGAAAAACAGCACCGAGGTTTAACCTTGGTGCTGTTTCTCAACAATGTTATCAACAGACAGGAATCTACTTGAGTTCAACTTTTCCGCCCGCCTCTTCAACTTTCTTTTTGAGTGCCTCCGCCTCTTCTTTCTTCATCCCCTGCTTCAACATCGCCGGGGCTCCATCAACAAGGTCCTTTGCTTCCTTAAGACCGAGTCCAAGAGACTCCTTAATCACTTTGATCACTTGGATCTTCTGGTCGCCAGCTGCGGAGAGCTCTACGTCAAAGGAGGTCTTTTCCGCTGCCGCAGGTGCCGCATCGCCTGCTGCTGGTGCTGCTGCCGCAACCGCCTGGGCTGAAACACCGAACTTCTTCTCTAATACCTTCACGAGTTCGGAGAGATCAAGAACGCTCATTGTTTCGATTTGCTCTACGAGTGCTTTGAATTTCTCTGGAACCTCAACTTTTTCTTGGTTTTCCATATATGTGAAATTAAGGGTTCAAACTAATAATTATGACTTCGACTTTGCGATTTGATCCAGGACGCCGACAAATGACCTTGTCACACCATTCAACACCACGACAGTGCCCCGTATCGGAGAATTTAAGAGGCCAACAAGCTGACCATAGAGCTCCATGCGGCCTGGTATGGCTGCAAGTGCTTTGATCTCTGCTTGTGTTAAATAGCGTGCCTCAAAGATGCCTCCAACAGGAACCACCGCGTCGGCCAATTCTTTTTGGAATGTGGCGATCCCCTTTGCGGCGGCAACTGGATCTTCGCTGTATGCGATAGCAATTTCACCTTCGAGTGCGGGCACGTCCCCGAGAACCTTGCTTCCGCCAAGCACACGACGCAAAAGCGTCTTTTTCACTACTGTGAACGTGACCCCCGCTTTGCGAAGCTCCCGACGCATCTTGCTTACTCCCGCCACGGTAAGCCCCTTGAAGTGTACAAAGACGACGGAACCGGCGTTGCTGACAATGTCAGCTAACTCGTTTACTATCGCCTCTTTCTTTACTCGCGCATTGGACATGTTTTCGAGTTTTAGATTCTTACGTTGATCAATTAAAAAATCCCATTTCTGGGACCAGAGAAAGGCTATGCTCCGCCAACAAACGGAAGTATAGCTACGACCTTGCCTAAACAGGACTTCTTCTGCCCCATCGGCAGATGCCTGTTGTCTCTGGCCTTGTGTTTGAAGTATAAACGAAAGATAGCTTGTGTCAACACCACCACTTGCGTTGAGGTTGACAAAACATTAAAAATTGTGTATACTGTTTCTGTAGGCTCTTACACGGAGGTACCACACTCATGACTGCGATTCGCATGACCGACGAAGAATTCATGAACCACCCCAAGGTGCAGGAGACCATGCTGTGGACGAAGGTGTTCGCCCTCGTCATCGCGGCGTGCATCCTCTGGAACCTCGTCTCCCCGCTCTTCTAGGCCGGCAAGGCCAAAAAGAGCCGCCGCGTACCTGCTCGCTTTGCAGGTGCGCGGCTTTATTTTTGTCCGTGCGCCTTTCACGCCCTCTTTTCACACGTTCATTGACTAAACTTGATAAAAATTGTACATTCGCACAAGCAAACGTGGGGAGAAGACATGGAACGCATAGCGGTGAGGATCCCGTGCGCCATTTCAGATGAGCACCCAAGAGGAATAAAAGAGGTAGAAGTGCAGTTCCTCGAAAAAGATGAGGAGCGCGATCTCATTGCCCGTTGGCAAGAATCCAAGGATGAAAAAGCACTGAATCGTTTGATCACGGCACACTACCCGCTTGTCGCCAAGATTGCACGGCGCTATAGCCGTAACGATAACGATGATGAGCGCTTCAAGGATCTTTTTTCGGTCGGCACCATGGGGCTTGTTGATGCTCTTTCAAAGTTTGAACTGTCAAAAAACTTCCGCTTCTACTCATACGCACGGTGGTGGGTGCTTGCGTCCTGCGTAGAGTTTGCACGACATGACCAAAAAGGTGGCATCGCTATCCCAGAAAACGTTGTGAGGGCGGTCCTCCGCAGGACTGCGCGGACAAAAGGAAAACTCTCAATACAGGGCGCGCTTACGTACGAAGAAGCGGTAGCTGCCGCCCAAAAGGAAGATAAGGGCGTCAGAACCTTACAGCCCAAAGAAATAGTTGAGGTCGATGCACTCCTTTCTGGTGGTTTGTTCCCACTTAATCATCCCATGTCCAAGCATGGTAACGACGACGAAGAAGGACGTACTTTGGCAGAAACGATTCCAGATGAGTCCATTCAACATCCAGATGATGGTATTGAAGCACAGGAGATGCTGGCCGTGCTAAGACGGGGAATTGCAAAGGCAAAACTCACAAAGAGGGAGAAATTCGTCTTTACCGAGCGCCGCTTAAAAAGCGCACCCCTGACATTGGGGGAACTTGGCGATAAGCTTGGCATTTCGGGAGAGCGAGTACGGCAAATAGAAGCATTGGCCTTTCGAAAGGTACGTAATAGTGTCAGGAATATAGTTCGGATGCAACAACTCAAAAACGAGCAAGAATAACCCCCAATAGTGGGGGTTTTAATATATAAAAGTTTGTTTCGCTTCTCGCTCGTCGTAATAAAAAGAGCCGGCCACCCAAGGGGTGGCCGGAAGTCGTTCGATTATTTGTTTCGTGTGTTGGTGGAGCGCGGTTAGACGCTCGGCGCCGACGCCGGCTTGGGCGCGAGGAGCGCCTTCAGCTCCGCGAGCTCCGTCTGGCGGTTGGTGCCGGCCGTGATCTCGCCCGTGAGAGCGCCGACCTCGGACTGCTGCGCGTTGCGAATCGCGGCGATCCGCGCTTCGAGCTCCTGGACCTGCGCGTCGGCCGTCTTGTTGACCGTCGGGATGGCGTCCTCCGCAGCGCGGATGTTGCGCGCGGCCTCGGCGTTCGCCTCGGCGATCTCTTCAGCGACGGTGACGGGGATGCCCCAGGCCTTGCTCGCGGCGAGCATGGACGCGATGTGATTCGAGTCCGGGGTGCCGCCGAGCGCCTTCAGGTTCTTGAGGTAGCTCTGCATGTACGCGATACCCATCGTCTTGCGGAACAGTACGCAAAGTAATCCAAACATCGTCGTTTCCTCCAGAGGGTTGATTTCAGGGACTCTCACTGGGATCCGGATCCCTTTCGTGGGCCCCGGTAGCGCATCGTGCGCTTTCCACCTATAATTATACTCCTTTCATCAAAAATGTCAATACCCTCAAAAACCCATGCGGGTAAGGCTGTTTTTGGCTTATAAAGCCGGACTCCCCTATACGCACACACCCCGCCTAGGGCGGGGTGTGGCGGGTCAGGAAGCTATTGCTTTCTGCCTCATCGCGACTGGTGGAGCATACCTCCAAGAGCCTGCGATATGTTATCCCAGACGAAGTCCTACTAGGACCCGCTGTTTTGATAACGGTCTCTGCTTATTATAATAAACGAAATAAAAAAATTGAATGTGGATAACGAAAAAGCCCGGCACAGAGCCGAGCGACTTCACTTTTTCCTTACTTTATCTTTCAAAATATACGCTCGTTTTTCTGAGAGTACCCGGATGGTTTCCTCCCGTATCCTCTGGAATGACGAGTTGGCGCTAACAACGATACAGAAGTAACGACGTTGCTTTTCGGGTTCTCGAATGCGTCCGTGAAGCCGTTCCTCAAAACGACTGCGCCCCTTTGCGCTGTTCTTCACTTGGCAGAAAAATGTCCCCTCGTCTGTTACGACGCAGACGTCAATCATTTCGTGATCTTCCGCCTTGCTACTCATCCTGACTTCAAGAAGCCATAGCGGGAGTTCGCCCTCTGGCGTTTTCTCGAACGCCTCAATAAACCGGCGCTCGTTTGGGTATACGACGCGATCCGTTTCGTAAACACACCTAACCACGAAGTACGCTCCGCGGATTCCTTACATCAGCATAGCACGCAAACATAAAAACCGCCCGAGGAATTATTCCTTAGGCGGCACGAGCACAAATGTGCCCGTTCTGTATTCGTTTTCTTTATGTCCAAGTGCGACCCAACTTCCATCCCGAAACGCGAGGCGCCGTATGTCCATGCCGCGGAAACGTGGCGTAGAGACACGGAGCGTCACTCCTTCCTCGGGGCCATACCCCACGGCCGTAATGGTTCCGCGTATGAAATGAACGGAGTGGTCACCATCACCAAAAATGAAAGCTCTACCCTCAGGATCTGGTGGAAGACCAACCTCCCTAAGCGCATTCTCTGCTACGACGACGAGGGTCGTTGGGTTAATGGCCATAGCTGTCCCCTAAGATGCTCCGGAAAGAAAGACGATCATGCCAATAAGAAGACTGGCGAACGTAGCCATGCCCAGAGCGTTCCCCCAAAACCAAAGTTTCCTATCAGGAAGAATCTTCCACACGCTACCAGTGGAGGCATAGTTCAATGTCGCTCCGCCCGCAAGAAAGAAAAAGATGAAAACCAGAACAGTGATGGTGTATGGCGACATCATGCCCCCTACCGGCTTGCTGGAGCGGCTTCATTGCCGCGCTGTTTTTCTAGACGCTCGATCTCTTCCCGAAGGACCTCATAAGCGTCCAAGAAAGGGAGTGCGCCGGCATCAACCTGTACGATTGGCTCTCCATGCTTTTGCAGGTCCGAAAAGAACGTGCTGCGCTCGGCGAGGCCAAGCATTACAGGATTGCCGGTGTTGCCATGCTCAATCAAATACCACACATCACGGCAATGAACAGCACCCCTCCGATTGTGAGCATCGATGTAGGCAACGTTACCGGAATGCTTTGGGAGGAAATCGGGTGCGCCTTCCTGCTCCATAAAGCGTGCGCGCTGGTGTTGCGCTGCCGCGGAAAGTGCCGAGGACATCGTGCGCGCGAACATCTCATCGAAATACGGCTCGACAGCGCTCGCGGCGGAGACAATACCATCAACGACGGCGCTCCCCCAATATAGCGTATCGCCCGGAAGGAGAAGATGCGGCTTTTCGAGCGCCACTTCACGCGACGGCAAGCCTGTTCTCCACGAAATGCTTGCTTTACTGCGAGCAATTCTGTCATAGGGGTGTTCCCACTTGTCCCGTCCGATTGAATGCTCGAAGAGGATAGGCAGATCGCGACCCACCATAAAAGGCACACTTGGATCGAGGGAAACGATGTGGATGTGCGGCCGCTTCACGTACCCGCACTTCAGCGCACGTTCGACACCGGGTAGCACAAATGCCTCAAAGACGTCACGCGCCTTTCGGTAGTCGAGGAACGGGTAGTACTTCATTCGCTTGGCCTCCTCTCTCAAGGTGCGGCATCTGCCACCATGCAGATGCTGACTATGCGACACTAAAACTTCTTCTACCATATTTTGTTTCATTTGTCTAGAATGGGGTGCGAGCGTGTGCCGGGCAATAAAAAGTCTCGCTCCACCAGCTGGTAGTCGCGAGACTCGTTTTTGGATACTCCTAGTGGAGACGCTTGGAACCTGGAGCGGGGCGCACCTTTCCATGACCAGAATCAGTGTCACCGCTTCCATCTGCAGAAGACGCGTCTGGGGGTGCCCCAAATCCTTCCGCGTCAGACCACCAAACCATCACCCACCCCTTCCGCATTCCAATATTTTCTTTTTCTGATATTTGAGGAAATTCATGCCGACAGGCTTCCCAAAAATTAGCGTTAATCAGTTGCGCTTGGTTACCAAGAAGAATGGATTCCTGAACTTTTCCATCTTGTTTTTCACCACGAAGTGTGACGGCATCTGCCTTGGCCCTAAGAGACTTCTGTAACATTACTTGAGAAAGATAGTACAGTCTCCGAAGACCGACACCAAGAGTGCCAAGCTCGTGTTCGTGCGGCTGCTTTTCTTGATCGGGTGCGACCGAATCCTCGCCCGTGATCCTAACAAGTTCCGTCTGAAGCCACTCCAACCACGCAACCCTAACTTCTGCGCTCGCAACCATTGGTTTCTCCTGGAGCGACACGTGGTGTCACCCCTTCTACTACTTACCGTACCTTATATCGCTCCAGTATCCCGTGTCAACGCCACACATCATAAACCCGCCCGCTTGAAGCGGGCAGGTTTATGATGTGTGTTCTACGCGCTTCCAAGCGCCACCTTCATATTTTGCGGCCACATGTCCACCGATTGGTATGCCCCCTTCATCAGAGAAGACGACGCGTATTGCTGTCGCAGAGGCCTGGAGATTTTTGTCATGCCGCCCCTTTCTCATATACACGTATTGCGTAGCGCCATCTGCCCCAGCAACAGCTTCCCAAAGATATAGACCTTGCTTGTCTTCTTCCTGACGGAGTGTTTGAAACCCCTCTGGCCCTGCTAATTCCTTAAAAAGATCCTCTACCTCTTTCTGAGTGGGAAATCGCTCTGTTTGTTCAAATGTTGGAGCCCCTTCATGCATCCCTGTATGATGCCACAGAAAATAGTTAGAAACAAAAAAAAAGCCCGAGCTGTTGCTCTGGGCCCAAATCTTTGAAAACTTGAAGTTCTCTTATGGTATCGGGCGTCCGTCCTCGTTGTTGGGATTAGACACAGGCTGATCGAAACTCTGCGGGGCATCAGGCCGCTCAACTAATCTATCGGGGTTCTCAGAAATGCTGGTGTCGCCGCTCAAATCATCAGCCGTTGGGTGACACACAAGGCAATCGGGGCCGTGGTCGGGACCATCATCAGAATCAAGGCCGTCAATCACTTCCATGCCGACTTCGCCATGAGGACCCTCTTCCTGGGAGACCTTAACGCCCATCCGGGTCAATGCGGCACTAAGAAGACGCGGGAATCTTTCTTGGACAACAGACCCGAGTTCCTCAATCGCATTGCGAACCCGATCTTCCAAGCCGGCAGTGTCTTCCTCCGCGAGACTAGAATCTTCGGGATCGACCGAATAGTCAAGGTCGAAAGCCTCACCTACCAGTTCCATACATATCTGCCTCATGAAGACAGCAACCTCTTCCTTCCCAAGGCCGAGGTCTTCCGCCATGTCGCTGACGAGCCTCCTGATAGCATCTTCGCGCAAAGGCATTGCCGCAACATCCTCCCTAAAGGCGGCCATTAGAGCAAGGAGGGCAATCTCGCCCATCCGTTCCTTACTTAATTCCGTCATCCGGCTCTCCTCAAAGATCGCGTAAGCCCCCATTGGCTCACGGTCTATTGATAATCGAAAACGTGCTTCATGTCAACGCTGTCCGACAGTGTTTTTCTGCCTAGAGCAAGCCCGGCGGTTCGGTGACTGGGGTGCCACAGTTGGTGCAGGAAATGACATTGGTCCCCGACCCCTCAATATCAGTGTCATTCCCGCTAAAGGTGATGTCAGAAAGCGTTGCGGTTGAGTTCCTGATACGCATTCCCCTCCCTATGTCACCCGACCCTTCGGTGTGATTGCGAATGGTTGTGTTCGACATCTGAAGGGTGGCGTCATCCTCGACTCTCATTCCATAGTGGAGGTTGTGTTCGATGAGGGCATTGGCGATGGTCGAGGTCGCGTTCGTAACAATTTTAATTCCCGCCTTGTTAGTCGATCCCCCGCTTAAGGTTCCTCCACCATAGCGAAGCGTAAATCCGGAAAGGTTAATAACGCCCCCTTCCTCAACGTCGATTCTTGCCCAGTTTCCAGCCGCGGGGGAAGTCGTAGCACTCGTCACATCGGAGCCAACAGAGTCGTCATAGACGGAAGTGAATATGAGATCGGAAACGCTCGAGGCGCTGTGGAAAAGTGTACCGCCGTTTTCAACGGTTAATTGACTTCCTGACGTTCCTTTAATCACGGTGCCACTGCCAAATGCGAGCGCGCTCCCAGAGATGACCCGTGCCTCATTTTCTATGCGATACGAGAGTGGGTTTGCGGCAAGTGTTGTTGTGGCGCTTGTAGCACTTGTAAAGGACGCGAGAACAATCGAGTTTTCGCCGTTTCCGCTTCCTGTGTTGCCGCTGAACGTTCCGGATGTCCCACTAATGTAGACTGCATACAAGCTATTTTCGGTAAACGTATTATCTGTAATAGTCGCGCCCGAGCTTTGCCCCACAAGGAGACCATAGCTATTGTCAGTGAACGTACTATCGGTAATCGTTGGCGATCCCCCGACGATGGAGACACCCGCGGACGTTGCTTCCGCATCGTTATGTTGAAAAGTCGAGTTTTGTACCTGGCTCCCGCTGTCGACAAGCGCAAGCCCGTGCTTTGCAGAATATTCGGTGATTACGTTATCCATCGCCACATCTGTTCCGTCCACCAAAAGCATGCCGCGTTCAGTGGAGGCTCCGCTTGATATTTGGCCGCCATACCGGATACGTGTGTGGTTAAGGGATGACCCACTCCCCGATGAAGTGAACTTTAGCTGTTTCCATGTCCCGATAGACGGCGTGGTTGAGGTAGCGTCGCCATTCATGTCGCCCCCGTATGTATCGTCTTCAAACGGGGTAAAAACAACCTCATTATCTGCCGTACCATTCGCAATGAGCGCCCCATTCACGACAATTGACGGCGTGTTTGGTGACACAAGCTTTACAACAACACCCGCGTTAAGAGTTAACGTCACCCCAGAGGCAATCGTTAAGCTGTCACGCCCTACCAAATATGGCGAACTTGAGGCGGTGAGTGTTTTGTTTGTCGAAAGTATCGCTGTCGGACTCACGAGGTATGAGACCGAATTTCTTGATTTGGGTGTACCCTTGATAGCGTTGCCGTTTACATCGGTGCCATTGAGGAAGAACTCACCAAGTGCGGACGCCCAGTTGCTTGAATCGGAACTTGCGCCATCGGGTTGAACACGCTCCATGGTGTAGCGGTTTAGAGCGCTTGTGTTTATGCCGGCACACCAGTTGTTACTGCACATGGGCACATAGTCCATCGTGGTTGTGGCACCCGAAGCAACACGAACCAAGGAAAGTGTTTCGCCCCCGTTGGCAAGACCGCTCGCCCCAACTCCGCCAAAGGAGGTCGTAATATCAGCAGTAATATCGGTTATAGTGGTGTCGCCGGTCCGTTCAATCAGATAATAGCCGCCGGCAGCGATTGTGCCGGAAAGCGGAATATATGGCGCGAGGTCTCCGGAATAGAGCACCCAGTTAGTGAGCGAGATCGTTTTATCACTTTGGTTATACAGCTCAATCCACTCATCAGAAGGGTCAGCTTGCGTTCCCATCCATGCGACTTCGTTAATGACGACGGGAGCAGTCGATACCTCTACGTCCGCGGTCGACGTTGCTGATTGGTTACCATAGATATCGATGGCACTGATGCTGAAAGTGTATGTTGCGCCGTCGGGCGCAACAACACTTGCCGTTGTCGCGGTGGTTGTGGTCGCAACACCATTTTGGTTCAAAACATAGTATGAGAAGTCTGTTGCCGAGGAACTCCATGAAAACGCGAGTGTGGTTGTCGCAACCAAACATCCTGATGTCGCGAGTGTGTTAGTACACGTATCTGCCGTAAGTGAGATGTCGGGAGACAAGGAATCAACGAAACCAGTCGTTGTGGCTGCTGAAGAGACATTGTTTGCCGCGTCGGTTGCTGTGAATGAGACTGTCGTCGTCCCTTGTCCGAGAGTAAGCGCCATGTTCCATGCCCCAGCAAGAGATGTTGTAGTTGTTCCCGTCATCGAGGTGACGCCATCGAGGTACGTTGCGGTGACGAGGGAGCTCGCCTCCGCCGTGCCGGCAAAGTTCGCAGATGTGGCGGTAAATTGCCACGGCGAAGCACTTGGTGTTTGAATGACGGGCGCCTCGGGGGCCGTTGTATCTGCCGGTGTACTGGTGTCGCTTCCCTGTGTCTGCCCGGCCGGATTGGCATCACTACTACCGCCAGTGTAGCCACCGCGATACGCTGACTTTTGGTTTTGACCCTCAGTTAGTCCACTACCCTCACCACCTCCGCTCGGAGAGTCATCAGCACCAGAAAGATCATTGGGGACACTATCGCTCGGAGAAATATCTGTGGTGCTCAAGATATTGGGGATATCTCTACTGGAGGTTGAACCTCGGAGCGAGTTGTCCACAGAGTTTTCAACAACCCTGCCCGAACCTCCAGTCCCAGGACCATTCGGACCAAGGCTACCAAGGGCCGCGGTCTGCCCCTCGTTGGGAACTAGCTCTTCATACGGCACGCTACCGCCGTACAGACTCATGGCGAGATTGTAAATCTTTCCCGCGGTTGCGTCGTAAATCTTCTGCAACCAATTCCTGTTCTTTTTCTTAAGCTCCCCCGTTTTCCGCTCCTTCTCCACTTCATCAAAGAAAAGCTTAATCACCCCCGCGCCATGGAGAATCACCTGTTGAGAGAGGTGAGACCAGTAACCGACAAGCACGACCCCTTCGGGATCAACCAAAAAAACTTCTTTTTCTACTGGAGCACCTGGTGATCTTAGATTTATTTGTCTATTTATGTACCCAACCGGGTAACGATCTCCATTCTGTGTATGAAAAATATATCGACCACTTTCTAGCTTAACAATCGGACTGGAATATTCATTATTGGATATGGTGTCTTGGCTGAAAAAATTGTTGTTTGAATACTTTGCGATGCTGTCAAAATAGCTATCGAGCGAGCTAAGGAGCACGGGTTGTCCTTTCGGTGACATTGTAAAATTGTCGGGAGTAAATTGTGCAGTCCACGCCTCAAATGGACTTCCAAATTCACCAACCGGAGGGTGCGGATCATTCCTCGTATGATCCGGCACCGAAGCATCCTGAATGAGGTGAAGAATGTGCCCCAACGATTCCAGACCCCGCTTTTTATCACCCCATGTGTATTCATAGATAGCACGTTCCCATGAGTGATCGGTTTCGCTAGAGTAAAACTCTTTAACCGTGCCATAGAATGCTCCCGATAACGGAATACTAACAGCATTAAAAGCATACGATGCCTGCGCAAGCGTGTCCCCCGCCCACTCCCTAGACTTTTGGAACTCCCTCCCAATAGTGAGTCCTCGGTTATAAACGGGGTCATAGAAATGCTGGAGGGCGCGGGTGCCGTGGTCCTCATCAGTGCTCCCTTTCATAAGAAGCGTTTTCTCTCCGTATGTTAAGGAAAGGTTTGGATAATTTAGATTGAAAAATTTAACCGTTTCGTTCGTAAGCGCAGGGTGGGTCGTTTCGGGACTATAGGCACTTGTAAATAAGGGGAGGCTAAAAAATGTCCCCATTACTAAAATGCTTGCGCCTGTGGCTATAAGTCTAAAATTTTCCATACACCGCTTGGAATCTGAGCGATGCTCACTTGCATAGAGCCGTTACCCTGCGGATCGTCGAAGAAGAAAACGAAGTAATTTCCTTGCCCATTGAAATCTCGCTTTTCATAGGGAGAAGATAATTCCTCGACGAAGACTTTCGTGTTATCCGCTATCTTAATCTCATTCAGATATTTTAACTGTTCTTCCTGTCTATCCGGAACAAAATACTTACTCGCCAATTCGATGTCGCCAGATTCAAGGGCCTGAATGAAAAGCGCGAGGGTTTCCTCGGGTGTTTTGCCCCCGTACGTGTCGTTTTCGTATTGCTCCTCCAAATCCGCAAAGTATTCGAGCACGTCACGCTCTTGTCGCGCCTCTGGGGAAAGATACGCGGCGACGTACCATACGACAAGCGCAAGAGCGATGATGCCCGTGAAGCCGCCGATAAATTTGAAACTTGTTTTGTTAAACATACTATTCGCAATTTTCTTGAGACTTTTGACCATTGTTTTTAAAATGTTGATAACTCTCCACGAGGTTCAACCTTTTCTGAACTTATCCACAGTTGCCCAGAAACAAAAGATGCAAAACCACTAGGGTTTTGCACTTTCATTTTGTAGAGAGGGCGCCGCGGGGGTTGCTTTCGAACCATATACTCCGGCGAGAAAGGCGCCGGTTATTCCAAGCGAGACCAACAGGAGAAAACCAAAAGCAAACTTCCAAAACCGTTTTGTTGCAAGGGGTTCCATTGGCTGTAGTATATCACACACTCGCGCATACCATCACTAGACTAGTGCAACCACGATGCCAGAAAGTCGCGAAAGTCAGTAAACTTATTAAAAGTATCCCGCCAAAGTTCGAGATTGCGGTTCAATATGGAGCTCTGCGGACGCGAAACACCAATGTAGTCCTGATAGCTCGAATGGGGGTAGCGGTCTATGAAGTCCTTTGCGTGCTCAATGTCGCGAATCCCCTCACTTTCCCATGTTGGGTCAATGAGACGAATCGGATTTAAGTGAATAAATGCAAAAATACGTTCGAGATCTTTGTCTTCAAGAATATGGCGACCTCGAAAGCGACCCTCGAAGAGCGTGCCGCGTCGGCGGTTTCGTGCATTGAAATACATAACGTACGCGGTCTTTAGTTTGTGCATGAAGGCGGAAATGCCCCCAGCTTTTTCCTCATGCAAAAGGAGGTGGAAATGGTTTGGCATCAACGAATAGGCACCAATGTTGACAAGTTGTTCACTTCTTGGTGTAGAAAACGCATCAGGGCGCGGACGGCGTTCCTCAAGAAAGCGGGTCATATCGAGCGGCGCGGTGTCGTTTGCGGCATAGAGAAGAGCCGTGAAGCGCTCATAGTCAACGGGCTCGGTAAAGATGCTCCGGTTGTCCGCGCCGCGGTTGTGGATATGGTAGAAATTGCCGACTTGGAAGGAAATTGCCTGGGTCATAGCACCCACTCATACTACCCGCGGGGCGTTTCCTGTAAACCCTAGGCCTGTGGATAACTCTCGAAAAGGTTGAACCTTCGTGTATAGAGGGAGGTACTTTGTTTGCCTTTGTATTAAAGGCTTTTATCTGTGGGTCCATTTGTTTTTGATAGTTTCCGTTCCACCCTGCCAGAAAAGAACAGCGTGTGGATAACTATGGAAAAGGTTGAACCTCCTGTTATTTAGTTATTTTATGCTCAATTTTCTGGTTAATTTCTGGCCTTGTTTACGTTTCTCTGGTTTTATCCCCTTCTTTTGTGGCCCCTTGGGAATATTGACTTTTTGTGCAAAATCTGATATAATTTAATCATAGTCCTGAACGGCCTCACCCTTAGAGGAGGAGATCCCGATGCCGTCTGTTCCTGTCTACATTCCTTTGCGGCACGCGAAACCTGAACTGGTCGCCGCACTTGACGCCGTGATACGCATGACCGTCGCGAAGCAGCGAGACAACCACCCCACCGTCGTCATCACAGAGGCGGACGTGTGGCCGCACATCGTCGGTACGCTGAACGACGGTCATGTCACCGTGGTCTGGTTCGTCCACGACATACCAGAGAAGAACCGCACAGAGGCATGGGTGACGGAAGTCTCCCAAGACCTCTCCGAGAGGATCCGGCATGCCTGCCTTGCGTTCGGTCTCGACTCGAAGCTGCAGGTCTGCACCGATGGCGACCTGCGGCACCCGAAGAACATGACCGGCTTCGCTGGCCCAACGTAAGGAGTGCCGAATGATAGCGCCACGAGGGCATGGCGGGTATGTGCTACGACAACACTACGCGTTCATGCCGCCCATTGTAACCAACTGCATGCTGGCGACAGGTACGACCCCAGACCGGCTTGAGCGAAAGTCGTTCAGGCGCGGGCAGTTCGTGGACGTAGAAGAAAATGGAACCCTTGTGTTCCAGGGTGTCCCCGATGGGGAGCCGCCGGGTCGCATGTACTTCTTCTACGTCGCCGCCGTAGAGGACGTAGCAGGTTCGAGCAGGAGCGAGAAGATCTCGCCTCCCGGGCTCAAGATAGTTCCAAGAGAAGCCCCATGACGGGGCACAGGGCTGGCGCGACCGATGGTTGCGCCAGCCCTTATTAATATGTGGTAGACACTGTATGCAATATATGTTAGAGTCATAGCGGCGAACATTCGCCGGAGGTGAAGCACATGGACAAGCAAAACAACAGCATGAGGCGCACGGCCATCATTGTGATGCTCGGCATTTCCGCCCTCGTCCTCATTATCATCGTCGGCGCGACACAACTATAGCATTTGAGTAGAGGCCCATGTGGGCCTTTTTATGTACACACATTCAAAAACCCGCCAGAGAGCGGGTTTTTGAATTTCGACTTCCTATCTTTCTGTTTAGTTGCCGAATACTTCTTTCAACTTCGCGCGTGTCTTCGGACCGACAGAGCCATATCCCGGCTCGCCTGGCCCAGAAATACCGTACTTAACTTGGAATTTCTGAAGTGCCGCACCCGTTCCTGGACCAAAGTAGTCTGTCTCGTTGCCCGCTGAACCGACGCCGGATGCCGCGACGCGCGTATCGGGGTCAGAGTTCAAGAGTTGTTGCAAGCGCTTCACGTCTTCCCCTCTTGCGCCAAGAGTAAGTGAACGGTTAAAGACTGGGGAAACTGTTTGCGCAACCGGAGACGGCTTTGCGACTTCTGCCGCTGGGACGCCAACCGTTATGCCTTCCAGTTTCTCGCGCGTCTTCGGACCAACAAAGCCGTAGCCTGGGTCACCTGGTCCTGCAATGCCGTGCTTCACCTGGAATTTCTGAAGTGCTTTTTGCGTTGCCGAACCCAAGTAGTCTGTTTCATTACCTTTTGAACCTGGGCCGGTTACGGTAATCTGCGTGTCAGGATCAGAGTTAAGAATTTCCTGGAGGCGCTTCACATCATCACCGCGGGAACCAAGTCCCAGACCGCGTGAGAATTTTACGGTTACACCGCTCGCGGTTTCTTTTACGACGACACTTCGCGCTTGCACTGCTTTATCTGCGGGAATAATACCGAGTGCGATAAAGAGTTCGACAAGCTGACCAAGTTCGCCGCTCGAAGATACTGAAGACGGGGTTGCTGGAGTAGCCGGCGTAGCTGCTGTCACAGCTGCAACAGAAGAGCTGCTGCCACCGCCACCACCCGAACCCCCAGAGCTTACTGAGCTACCACTTCCTCCGACAGTACCGCTACCACCACCAGCGCCACATGCGGTGGAACTTGGTGTAACAGTTACCGTTTCGGCTGTTTCTGCGTTTGGATTCCCGCTTAATTTCAAAACTGACTGGGAAGAACTACAGGTGAATGAGTCAATGCGTGAAGTAGGACTTACCGTGAACGTATTTCGGCTAGCAGCAGTGACCGTTATTCCAGAATCTCCCAACATATCAACCGTGAAGTTGTCTGCGTTTACCGTAATTGACGACACGGCGGAAGCAGCAACGGTGAGCGTAATGCCATTAACCGAGAGCTCTGTTCCGCTGTTTAGGATTGCATCGTCAGACGCCGCAAAGACAAGGGTGGGCAGGAGAAGTAAGGCAAGAATGACTGATAAAGAAAATTTCATGTGATTACTTTTGATTAGCTAACTAAAGTTACGTAATCAATTGCCTTATATTGGCTCGCAAGTCCCTGCTTCTACCCTTAGGGATTGTGTAAGGTCTGCGCCCGCAGTTGGAGTTGTGGTTGCATAAATCCTGATGATGACACCGTTTGTGGTGCGCATCTGGATACATGTTCCCGCATTTGTCCCGCTTGAGTGGAGTTTAAGAGAGGTCGTTCCAGTACCACCAGCGTGGATGCTACCCACAACACCAAGCTTTGCAGAGAGTGCGGGTGTTGTCGTACCAATACCAATCGCGCTTCCGAATATTGATCCTAGGGTTGTTGTCGCCGCACCGTTAACGAGACTCACTGTAGTAGTGGCGAGCCCAGCGACATCAAATGAGAGACCTCTCACTGTAAGAGCGTTCGAGGTTGTAGCGTTACCGGTGATTATAATTGCATCGCCCGCAGCATCACCTAGCGTGGCTGCACCATTTACTGTCAATGCTCCAGTTAGTGTTGTTGCTCCAGTAACCGCGAGTGTACCCTCAGTAGCAATGTTTCCCGTTGCGCCAGATGTCGTTGCAAACCCGCTAACAGAAAGTGCATTTGTTACAAGCGCTGACGTTGAGAGGATGGTTGTCGAAGCGTTACCTTGTGAGTCAATTGCAAACAACTCGGAGAAGGTAGGGCCAACAATACGGAACAAGTCTCCTGTCTGGCTTCCTTTTGCCGCACCAATGACAAGCGGAACGCTAGCTGATGTGGTTGCGTTGAGGAACAGAAGCGCGTTGCCAGAGTTTGGATTTGCGACAGGAAGAGTCGTAGTACCAAGCGCCATGTAGTTTGTATCAACCGAATTGAAGCGCACCCCAATACCATTTGTGAGAATCAAACCACCGTTTGCGTCTGTTGATGAAGCGACGGTCACCCAGTTCACACCATCATACATCTTGAGCACTCGTTCAGTGGAGTTAAAATACACTGCTCCACTCGCATCTGCTGTCGGGTTTGCTGCTGCGCTGTCAAAGACCAACTGGTCATAGAAGCGCGCCTGACCTGTAACCAAGACGGCATTTGCTGTACTCGATGCAAAAATGCTTCCGCTGGAAGTGATCGTACCTGCCGTTGAAATATTTGAGCCTATCGTCGTCGCACCAGAGACTGCGATTGTCACAAATACAAGCGACAGAACTGCCGAGAGCACAACCGAATAGACACTTCTCTTCTTGAAAAAATCTTTTAAACGACTCATATGAGTAACCTTTGGTATATCCAA
>JACQLS010000007.1 GCA_016204005.1 Parcubacteria group bacterium
CCATAAGGCGTTCGCACTGCCCGGATCGCGGGAAATGACTAGCACCTTTTTCTTTTCTTCTCTTGGAAGTTCCGCCCCAGGACTGTCTTGAATTTCAAATACCTTGGTTTCGAAAAGGTCATCCCGACCTTCGATATACGCCAGACGTTTCTTCTCCTCTGGGGGCAAATTGCGCAGAAATGATGGGCGTTCGGTCATAGGTCTTATCGGATAGTGTAACAAAAAATGACTCGGTAATGGGGGTACCGGACAATACGTCCGTAGAACAGTTTCCTTACTGTGATGGGGGTATGAACGGATCGATGCTTCGTACTAACGAATATTTGTTCGATATGAGATATTTTTGGTATAATTATTACATGATGCAACCAGACAATTCTCAAGCGAGAACAGCGGAGTTGGTAGAGGGCGGCTCCTGGTTTAATTATTTTCAAAAGAAAAGCAATCCTTTTTGGGATCGAATGATGTACACAGCGCGAATGAAACGATTCGCTTCCTACTATGACGGTTTCCATGAACGCTACTTGCGACCGGACGATGGCCCACTCATCGAACTTGGAGTCGGTTTTGGTGCAACGGCCATCCCACTTATAGACCGTGGTTTCTCGGTTATTGGCATCGATAATGAACCAAGATTTTTCCCTTTTTGTGTACACAATAGTCAGTTCTCAGAGCACCCTGAAAGATTAACGCTTGTCTTGAAAGACCTTTATGATCCAAATTGGCACAGAGACTTCTTAAAAAGAAGCATTCAGGCGGTTGTGAGTTACGGAGTTCTTGAACATTTTGAGCGAAATCATTTAATCAATACTCTTATCCCCCAACAATTTGCAATCGCTAAAACTATTATTGCGATGATTCCGGTCTTAACAGAGAATACACTTCAAACATTTAAGGCGACCTCTTGTCCAGAAAATAACGTGGACGAGAATGGAATTTATAGAAATTTCTGGACCACCGGATTTTGGCGAGAAACAATATTTAAGGGTCATGAAATCCTGGGTGAACTTGATGTAAAAGGATCAGGTGGAAGTAAGGGTGGCCCATGGGATATGACCATATTTACGGTTCAATAGTCTATCTAAACGCTCTCGCGGCACCCTGGGATTGGCCTTGACAGATATACAAACTATGTGTAGTATACTGTGCAGGGAATAAAATCGGTTCAGGAGTTCCATGATAGAATTCAAAACACAGGAGATTCAAGATGAACTCGCCTAAAGAAACAGAATGTGCCAGCCGCATACGCCTCGTATGTTCCGATTTCGATGGTGTCTTTACTGACGCTATGGTTTACACGGACCAGAACGGCGTAGAGTCAGTGCGTTGTAGCCGACGCGATAGTTTGGGCATTAACATGCTCAAGCGCGTTGGTATCAGCGTGCATGTGATCTCAAAGGAAACCAACCCAGTCGTTGCGACCCGTTGCAAGAAGATGGGGATCGAATACGACCAAGCGGTGGACTCCGGTGAGGGTAAGGCCGAGATTATGAAAAGGGTTGCGCTGAATGCGGGTCTTGATCTCTCGCAGGTCGCGTTCATCGGTGATGACATCAATGACGTACCGGCACTCAAAATTGCCGGACTCGCTGTGACAGTTGCGGACGGACACTATCTCGCGAAGGAGATTGCCCATTACACGACCAAAGCCCGCGGCGGCGAACACGCAATTCGCGAATTATGTGAATACATCCTCACCGCACAAGGTCACACTATCGCCTATTGAACGAAAACAAGAAGTCCTTGAAGCGCCCCATTCGGCGCTTTTTCTTTTTTATAAAAACCAAAGGAACTTACCACGCAGTTCGACCACCGTCAATAACCAGCGACGCGCCCGTCATATATGAAGACGCGTCCGAAAGGAGAAACTGCACCGCCCCGTTATATTCGCCTTCCCGCGACATACGGCCGAGCATATTGAGCGCTCCGTTGCGCTTGGCAAATTCCGGACTGTGGCCACGCATCATGCCGCCCGGCACGAGCGCATTCGCCCGCACGCCGTAGGCACCGAGATATGCCGCGAAGAAACGCATGAGGCCCAAAACACCCGCCTTTGATGCGCCGTAGGCAATATCTTTATATTTTCCGCTGTCATACAAACTATTGGTCGGACCGATAATTCCGAGATCTGAAGAAATAAAGACGATGGAGCCGCTTTTTTGTTCTACCATAATTTTCGATACCGCCTTGGCGACAATAAAAGAGCCGGTAAGATTAAGGTCCACTTCTTTGCGGAAAAGGTCAGGAGAAAAATCGCTGTAGGGCGCCCACGGTCCCCCCGCTCCACCTTCATCAACCTTTGGGTTTGCGGCGGCATTCGTAACAAGTCCATCGATGTGACCGTGCTTTTCTTTTACTTTTTCTACTGCTCGTACTACCGATGCTTCGTCGGTAACATCAACACCGGTATCAACATCAAAGTTCTCGATGACAGCGCCCGCGGCCTCAAGCGATGCACGGTACTGTGTGCCAAGAAAACCGCTTCCACCAGTAATAATGATGACTTTACTTTGTATATCGAAAAGATTGTTCATAAATTATGATTGCTGAGCGGCCTCCCACCACTCATGAATTAGATTGACATAGTGTGTAATGGTTTCAACTTCTTTGCCGTCCTCTCCGCGTGCGGCTTGAAGCGTCACTGCTCCGGTGTAGCGCATATCGTGCAGGAGCGAGAATAATCGCGGAAAATTAACGCTCCCGGTGCCAAGCGGGACCGTCGTGCCACCTACTGGTTTGTCTTTTATATGTACGTTTGAAACATGCTCGCCATACGCCGCGAGCTCCTCTTCCATATCGTAACCCATTCCCGCGCTATTGCCGCTGTCGTACACCACAGAAATGCCCGGTATCGCTTCTACGAGCGCTACGAGCGCGGTGGGGCCTAGATCGGTCTCGACAGCAACAGGAACATTGTATTTTTTTGCTATTTCTATAAATCTGCGCAATGCCGCTATTCTTACTTCGTAGGTTTCTTTGGGCAAAAGCGACGAAGCTTCTACCATGGGCAATTCAACGGTGCCACCATTAATGGCAACGAGACCGGAACATATCTTTTCGAACAGTTCATCCGGCTGGTCAACGATGTCTGTTTTGGTAAGCAATTCGTGCAGGTCCATATTGCGCACGGTAACGCCGGTTCTTTCCATCACCGCACGCACCTCCTCCTGCCCTTCTTTTCCGAACAACGGATTGTCCGGTTCGCATACCCACTGAATGTGAGCAATACCCGCCGCTGATGCAAGTTCGAATTCCTTCTTCCACTCTCCCAACCCATGCGGAAAGAACTGTATTTCTCGTCCGACACTTGGAGTCAAACGTCCTTGGATTAAACTGATAGGTAGCGTCATATTATTTGACACTAACGCCCGTGGCCGCCGGCGCTCTCGGGCCAGCGCGCCGGATCAACTTGTTCAGGATCTGATATCGCAAGCAAATTGAGGGCACGTACAGCATCATCGGGAAGCGGTCCGCGCCCAAGCGCCTCTGCCGCACTCTGTATATGCGTTAC
>JACQLS010000011.1 GCA_016204005.1 Parcubacteria group bacterium
AGCCAATGTCGTACAACAGACAGGGATATGAGAAGTTGCGACGCTCGGATGGGTGATAAAATTATACCAAATATCACCTAGACGAGCGAGCAATTTGGACGAAGAGAGATAAGGTTTTTCAATCCCATTTTTTGGGCGTGCCCTTGACATTTATATTGCCAGGTGATATATATATTCGTTTTACGTTCAAAGACAAAGGAGGCTGAAGCCAATGGTCAATAGTCAACGCAGTAGCAGCTGGAAAGCGGAACTCGCGGAGCGACTCAAGCGGGCACGTGGAGCGGAGACTCAGGACAAGTTGAGCCAACGATCCGGAATTAGCCATCGGACGATCTGCCACATCGAGACACAGCAGACGAAGAATCCGCCTCGCGCCAGCACGATAGCTCGTCTCGCCATCGCAACAGGCTCGGACGTGGCCGAGTGGCTTTCTCTCGTTGGTATCTCGGTTTCGAAGGACAGCATCAATCAACTCCGTGGCGAGGTCAATTTGAAAGTCAGGTGGGATGAGCTGGAGCCTGCTGAGCAGATCAAGCAGGAGCTCCGCGAGTACGTTGACGCTTCCATTCAGCGACTCGAGCTGCGGCTCAGCACCACGCTTCGCAAGGAGCTTGCGGACTACCTCGACAGCAGGGTGGATCTCCTCGAGCGCAGGATCACCAACCTGCAGCGAGAGGTCAAGTCGGAAAACTAGCGCTACAAAGGGGCACGCCTCGCAACAACGCGAGAAACGGCCCCTAAATTTTTTATCTATCAAAGCAAAACCTTATCTCTCGTAGTCTCATATCCGGTGTTATATGCTGTAGCAAAGCCGAACCTGAAAATCAAAAAAACCATAGAGGCTGAAGCTATGGCATATAACTGGCCAGTATGTGCGAAGTTGCGCAGCTCGGATAGGCACTAGAATTATGCGCGGAACGGTAGTGGAGCGCAAGAGTGCCTAGACGAGCAAGCAATTTGGGTGAAATGGCTGGCATACTCAACTGGAAAGTCTAAAGAAGTGCCAGCCATGAACCGCACATACGGTGTTGTGCGATGTTGGCTTTCCATTAGATTTGACAGGCGGGAAGCGCCTGTGATATAAGAGAGAGTCGTATAAGGAGGTGGCGACATATGGAAACAAACATCAAAGAACTTTGTTACAAGTTCCAGATCCGCAGCATCCGTAAGGGGCCGCTTTCTGACGCAGAACTCCTGGTTCTGATTCTTGGAAAACGGAACGCGCGGGGTGTCAAAGCGCTCCTCGCAACAACCAATCTGCAAGATCTAGAGTGTCCTCCGCGCGAGTGTGGTCGCGTCAGCAATTCGACCAGGGTACGAATTCAAGCCCTGTTCGAGTTCTGCCGACGGGTGAATTCTCGTAGGTAACGCTTCCCGCCGCCCCATTCAAAAACGACCCACTTGGGAAACCTCGTGGGTCGTCTTCTTTATCTCAAAAAAGGAAAGCCAATTTCGTACAACGGCTCGCGGCAGTGCGCCGTGACGCCGAGCCAGCAGGCGGAGGCGACATGGCGTGCTGCCGCTGTTGTGCGAAGTGCGCAGCAGCGCACGAGAACAACAGCGGGTACCGCGAGCCGTTATGCAAAATGCGCCTGTCTTCTGTACTACAGTATACCATGCCGTATGGCGCAGGGCATGCGACTCACCATACGAAAAGCGATTTCTATCTTAAAAAAGGAGCATGCCCGAATCACCCCGTTGGCGTTGATGGAAGCGCAGCGCATTTTGCATAACTGCCCAGCGTATGCGACGTTCCCGACGAGCCACAGTGGTAGGATAGCACGCGACAGAAAGCTGACGCAAGGATAGCTAGCGTGCCCTACCACTAGTGGCGAGGAAGGGAATGTAGGAGAGCGGTCTGCGCGCTAATATAAGTCGTTTTTTAGTAAAGTACTTGACAGGTAAAAGACCTTGCTGTAAGTTAAAGATAGAAAAAGGCCCTCGGCCGTAGTTTATAAACTACAAATTAGCGGAAGGTCTTTTTCTATTTTCCATCGAGAGGAAACGTTGAGATCAACCATTTCTGCCCCGTCCGTTTATCTTCCTTCACTTGGACGAAGAAAAGGTCATTGTCTTTCGTAACTCCGGCAAATCGGTGAAGAATCTCTGATTTTCTATTCGGGTCTTCTTTTGAGATGGGGTCAATTCGTGTATGTTGGATAAGCTCAATGCCACAAGGAAAATATTTCATCCGTCGCACTTTGTCACGAAAATTTTTCTTGGCATGCAAGTGTGACCAGTAGAGGGGCAGAAATATCTTATCCTTTTTGAAGTATTCTGATCTGACGTATGGCCGCCTCTTAGTTTTTCGTCGGATATTTTCATAAAAACCGTGCGCCTTTTGATATACTTCGTGGAAATCAGTACCCGCTAATTTTGAAGTTTTAGTCTTATATACTTTCATAGCACAAACATTCTATCACTTCAATCTTATTTAGCAATGATAGACATTGTGCGCGCAGGCAGCGAACCGCGTACGCGGTGTTGTGCGATGTTGGCTTTTCCGTTTTGGCTTGACAGGCGGGGCGAGATATGATATAAATATATATTCTCAAAAACATAGGCAAACCATGCCTAAGGAGGGGTAAAGTGCTCATTTCTCTGTCTCAACTCATCGTGTTGATCATTGGCTGCTTTGCGGTGACCGGTCTCCAGATTCTTCTCGGCATCAAGTTCGAGAAAGAGACCTCGCGAACCAAGCGAGTCATCTACATCACGGCACTCATGGCTCTTGGCTACGCGCTGGCTTCGATGGAGTAGCGCCCCGCCGCCTCATTCGAAACGACCTACTTGGGGAACCTCGTAGGTCGTGTTCTTTTCCTAAAAAAAGGAAAGCCAATTTCGTACAACTGCCCAGTGTGTGCGACGTTCCCGACTGAGCTGCAGTGGTAGGATAGCGCGCACAAGAATCTGACGCAAGGAGGATTCGCGCGCCCTACCGCTGCG
>JACQLS010000009.1 GCA_016204005.1 Parcubacteria group bacterium
CCGCAACACTTTTACCCTGACCTGTGCCGGCGAGAGGGATCGGACCTCTGACCATAGCCTTATGAAGACTCCGCTCTACCACTGAGCTACGCCGGCCTAGGCCGCCCTGAAGGGCGGCTGAATCGAAGTGTTGCGGAGCCGGGAGTTGGACCCGGATCCCAAGGTTATGGGCCTCGGATGGTTACCGAACCACTTCTCCGCGTGATTACGATACCAAAAAATCTAGATTAAATCAAGTTCCTTGAGGGATTGTTCGTAAATGCCCGTTACTCTTCGTGCCACGTTCAGGCTCAAGATGAAATTCGGGTCGTGCACAATGTTGTTTCTCGTGCGGTGGGCCTCTTTCAATTCGGCAAGATTAGACAATACGGTTGGCGGAACATTCTGCAGCCTTTCGTCTAAGGTTTCTCCGGCAAACCCCAGACGTTTTAAGGCTTCCTCGAGCATGGAATCCGCCTCAATGATCGCGAGCTTGTATTCCGCTTCGTTCGCGGTTTCCAAGCGCCCCAAAGCACGCTCCCAGCGCTGCGCCATTCTTCGCACGCCAAACGCGCGGAACGTCGTGAATTCGCGGGCATCAAGCCAGAGAAGATAGTAGAGAAAACTGCTTTTGACGAGCGCGAACACGATGAAAAAAAGAAAAAAGAGGCCCAGGGGCGCCAAAAAAAGCTTTGGGAAAAACAGCAGAGCCTGAATTCCAGGATTGTTGATTATGGCAGAAGCCTGGTGTAAAAGATTTGTGAGGAAACTTGTTTCCATGATTTATAACTTTTGAAAATGTTCCAGCATGCTCCCCGCTTGAAACAACACGTCTTCTCTGAAAGCGGGAGCCATGAACTGCATGCCTACGGGCAAGCTCCCTGCCTTGCCGGCTGGAACAGAGAGCGCGGGAAGCCCGGTAAGGTTTGCGGGAACCGTGTAAATATCCACCAGATACATCGAAAGCGGGTCTTGTGTTTTGGCCCCTAGAGAAAAAGGAAGCGTTGGGCTTACGGGCCCCGCAACAATATCTGCCTTCTCGAACGCTTTTTCAAAATCCTGCTTCAGCAGCGTGCGCACTTTCTGGGCCTTTACATAGTATGCCTCATAATACCCCGCAGATAAAGCGTACGCGCCCAGCATTATTCGCCGCTTCACCTCCTGGCCGAAACCTTCTCCCCGTGTTCTAAGATATGTTTCCAAGAGTGTTGTCCCCTCTTTTGAAGCCCCGTAGCGAATGCCGTCATACCTCGCGAGGTTTGAGGAAGCCTCAGACGTGTTAATGACGTAATACGCGGCAAGCGCATACGGCACATGGGGAATCGTCACCTCCACAAGCTTTGCGCCAGCTTCTTCAAACGATTGTAACGCGCTTTTGATAACGCTTTCAACAGCAGGGTCTAACCCTTCTCCGAAGTATTCCTTAGGTACCCCAATCCGTAACTTACTTAGGGACTCGGTCCCTAAGAACTTAGGGACCGAGTCCCTAAGTTCAACTGAGGTTGCATCCATGGGATCTTTACCGCGAATGACGTTGAAGAGAGTTTCACAGTCCTCTACGGTGCGCGCGAACGGCCCTACCTGATCAAAAGAAGAAGCTAACGCAATGACGCCGCTGCGGGAAACACTTCCATATGTTGGCTTCAACCCCACCACCCCGCAAAACGAAGCCGGGAGGCGAATAGAGCCGCCAGTGTCTTCTCCCAAAGCAATAAGCGCTTCTTTTGCCGCAACGCTTGCCGCGGATCCTCCGGAACTTCCTCCCGCAACTTTGGTCTCGTCTTCTGGGTTCAGGGTTGGCCCAAACGCGGAGTTCTCGGTGGAAGCTCCCATGCCGAACTCGTCCATATTCGTCTTGCCCACGATAACCGCGTCTGCGTCTTTTGCTTTCTGTATAACCGTTGCGTCATACGGCGCAACATAGTGTTCCAGCATGCGAGAACCCGCGGTGCAACGCACTCCTTTCACAAGAATCGCGTCTTTTACTGCCAGAGGCACTCCAGCGAGAACTCCTGCAGATTCCTTCTTTGCTATTTTCTCGTCAACCGCTTTTGCCTGCTCCAAGGCAAGGTCTTCGGTAACCTCTAAAAACGCGTGGAGTTTTCCGTCTCTTTCCCGAATTGCTTCAAAAGACGAGCGCGCAAGCTCTGTTGCGGAAAACTTCTTTTCACGCAGGCCCTTTTGTATTTGCTCTATGGTGTTCGCTTCCATACTTCTTTTACCTGTATGAATCCCTGGTCTTGCGTGGGAGCCATATCCAAAAGCTCCTGCGCTAGGTCGATGTCGGGATCCTTAGCAACATCTTCTCTCGCGACATTCGAAAGCAGAACCGCGTGCGTTAAAGGAGACTCGTTTGACGTATCGAGATTTTTGAGAACTTCAAAATAGTCAAGAATGGAAGAAAAGTCTTTTTGGAACTTTTCCAGCTCTGAATCGGTAAGCTCAATGCGCGCCAGTTTTGCGATGTGTTCAACCTGTTCTCGGGTAACCATATTATCGAGGTGGTTCTAAATCTTCTGTTTCAACCAATACTTCGCTCAGCTCATCCAGGTTTTCAAGCACCAGCCCTGCTCCTCTCACCATCGCGGTCAATGGGTCTTCCACCACCTTTGTGGGGATCTTGGTCTCCTTGGTGATCAAAATGTCGAGCCCGCGCAACAACGCGCCGCCCCCAGACAAATAAATGCCGCTGCTCATGATATCCGCCAAGAGTTCGGGAGGAGTTTCTTCCACCGCGTCTTTAATGGTGTTCACTATTTGCCGAACTGATTTTTCCATGGCTTTTCTGATATCCTCGTCAGATACCATGATTTCTTCGGGCAACCCGGTGACCAGATTCCTTCCCCGCAACGCGGTTTCTTTTTTCTCTTTTAAGGGAGACGCAGACCCAATTCCTATTTTCACCATTTCCGCGGTCCGTTCCCCGATCAGCAGTTTATACTCCTCTTGCGCGAACTGCATGATATCCTCATTCAATTTGTCGCCCGCGATCCTCAAAGATTTGGCTAACACAATGCCGCCCAAAGAAATAACGGCGACTTCGGTGGTTCCTCCCCCAATATCCACCACGAAATGGCCTCCTGCTTCCTGCACCGTGAGCCTCGACCCAATGGCGGCAGCCATGGGTTCCTCAATAAGGTAGACTTCCCTGCTTCCCGCGCTCAAGGCCGCGTCACGCACTGCTTTTCTTTCAACTTCGGTAACTCCAAAAGGAATGCCCACAATGACCCTGGGCCCCAAATGAAAAAGGATCTTTGAATGGGAAACCTTTTCAATGAAATAGCGGAGCATTTGTTCCGTGACTTCAAAGTCGGAAATAACGCCTTTTCTCAAAGGGCGCGTGGCAACAATGTGGCCTGGGGTTCTGCCTACCATGCGCTTTGCCTCTTCTCCAATAGCAAGGATCTGCCCGGTCTTTTGATTCAGAGCAACCACCGAGGGTTCTTGAATGACAATTCCCCGCCCCCTTACATACACAACGGAATTGGCAGTACCCAAGTCATTGGCCATATCC
>JACQLS010000010.1 GCA_016204005.1 Parcubacteria group bacterium
ATCTTGTCCTGAGCTTGCCGAAGGATTCGGATTATATATCCACACTAAGGAGCATTTGCGCCGGGCATGCCAAGAATGAGCGGTTGGTCTTGCGGACGTGAAGTTTTTTCAGGTCCGCCCGCTACAGGAGCAGGGTGAAAAACATTCTCTCCCTCCATAACTTCACCGCCCCCTTCGGCGTCGTCCGCGTCGTCTCGATTTTCTTCATCGGCTGCGCCTTCATTGCCGTCTCCTAAACCCTCTTCCTTTGGCTTTCCGCCAAGAAGAAGTTGGGTTCTTTTTTCTTGAGCTTCGCGTCTTGCTTCCTGAAATTGTTGCTGTGTTTTTTCATCCGCGAGCAAGAGATAATAACGGGGCTCGGCAATAGTGGGCGAGCGAAGAAGGAGATAAATCCCAACGTCACTCTTAATCTCCCCATAGAGCACAAGGTGCCCGGGATGTCCTTTGGGCAACATGTCTTGTAGCGCTTCAAAGGTAACCACTTTTGGCCTTGAGAGAAGATTGTTTACGACATAATCTATTCTCTCGTTCATCACACCAACCGCCGTGAACACAAGATAGACCATTGCCACCGACGCCGCAAACGCCGCAACTTTCAAAAGTAGAGAGCGGTTCCACCACGCTGAAGCGACGGCGAGAGCAAAAGCGATACCAAGCGCCCCAAAGAAATAAGGGCCAACGTTAAGCGCGTATTCACTCATAGGGCACCTCCTTACTCAACGCGACTTCGTAGCGGGATGAAGATATCATCCGGTTCCCCGACAAGTTCTCCATTCTCCAGGGTAAAGTTTACAACGGTGATCTCCTGCGCATAGGTGAGAACAACTCTCCTTTTGGCGATAGGAACGGTTGTGCTTCCCTTGATGATGAAAACATCAGCATCCACGGGAACTTCAAGCAATTCCGAACCGTTTCGATAGAGGTGCACGTTCACAGTGTACATGCCGTTCGGCATATCGCGTCCGAACACAACCTCATAGTTGAGCTCCGTTGTATCTCGAATGGAGCCCAAGTCGTCCCGTAAGAGATTAAAGGTATTGCCGGCACGGTTTGAGTAACCAATCGCTTCATCGCCTGGCGCGCGTGTCCAGAGGTCAACATCAACGTCAACCCCGTCTTGCCACCTGATCCATACCATGACGTTCCCTGGCATTTGTACCGTCGCCTCTTCTTCCTTAGACGGACTAATGAACGGGACGAGAAAGATGAAAAAGATGATAAAAACGAAAGCGATCGCGAACGCCAGATCGCGCATGAGCATTCCGGAAACACCGCCGCTCTGTTCCTCGTCATGCATTGCGGCTGACTCCAATTTTCACTGCCTCATTCACAAATTGTGCCATGCCGGGACGCAAAATCCACTTCAGATTTGCATCCAGCCACAAAGCGGAGCAGGCTCCCACAATCGTCGTGTCGAAGGCGATATAGAAGGCGCCAATCACTTCCTTTAGAAGAGGCACGACCAGGTTAATATCTCGGAACGCACTAGGATCAATTGCTCCGGTGCCAATGCGAATGCCGACCACGGTGCCGATTAATCCCAGAACGACCAGCCACTCCGCAATTGCGCTGAAAATGTGTAGTTTGCTTGTCATGGCAATACGGAATTGCTCGAGTAAAACTGTTTTGTCTTCCGCTTTGGCACGGCGATATTCGTTGGCAAATTCAGCAACTCGCGAATTGGTAGATTGAAGCCATGCATTCGCCGCCTCTTTTGCAGTTTCTGTTTTCTGTCTAGCACGCCAATGATATTCTCTGGCAATATTGAGTTCTCGGGAAACGTTGAAGATGCGTGCAGAAATCATAATGAGGCCCAAGAGGCCAAGGGATGCAATGCCACGGGAAATGTAGACTGTATCGGCCGCGACGACAGCCCCGATCCACCCTTCGTGATACGCCCAAAACACTATGGCGGCGAAGAGCGAATTTAAGGCGAGCATCCGCATGAACATGACGTAATTCGTATTCGTGCCGCTTCCGCGATCTCTGGCGCCCAAAAACTGCTGCATGGTATAGCCTCCGTGTGTGTCAAGATGCCTAGAGCTAGCCCCAGCATAGTTCTGGGGAGTAGGTAAAGTCAACCCCAACAGAAAGACGGCAGTATAACACCAGAACAATCTTGATGTGCATAAAGTAGACAGCCATCTTTCTAACGGGGTATAGTACGCCCATGAATAAAAGCTCGTGGCTTCTTTTGTTTATTGCCGCCTTTGCTGTTGGCATTGCATTCCGAAGCTTTTATGACTTTGGCGTTGAGTTTTCGCTCTTTTTGGTTTTTCTTGGCGTTATCCTTTTGCTCCTTGCCGTTATCTTTAAGAATTCTCCGAGGCAACGTTACGACGCGCTATTGTTAGCCGCTTTGTTTTTTGTTGCTGCGGGGTGCGGAATGTTTCGGTTTGACGTTGGAGACTACGCGCGCGGTGATGGTGCGCTTCGAGAACAGACGGGGGAGTATGTGACCCTTCAAGGGATCATCATTGATGAGCCAGATATCAGAGAAACACACACAAAGCTTTTGTTTAAGGTGAAGAGCAGAGAGAAAATCCTTCTTGTTGCGGAGCATTATCCAGCGCTTCAGTATGGCGACGAAATCATTGTGCGTGGAACACTGGAAGAGCCGACAAACTTCTCCAAAGGTGAAGACGAACCCGGCCGGCCCTTTGACTATGTCTCGTATCTCGAGAAAGATGGCATTTACTACCAAATGTTTTACTCGCGCATCGAACTCGTCGCGCACGACAAAGGTAATCCCATAAAAGGTTTTTTGTTTTCCCTCAAACAAAAGATGATCCAAAACACGGCGCGTCTTCTGCCAGAGCCGCACAACTCTCTCCTT
This sequence comes from Parcubacteria group bacterium, assembly GCA_016204005.1. GTDB lineage: Bacteria > Patescibacteriota > Minisyncoccia > Phycocordibacterales > UBA2135 > JACQLQ01. The sequence goes on from JACQLS010000010.1 coordinate 2,837, forward strand.
GCGGGCATTAACTTCGGCGTGAAGCAATCATTAGGAGATGATCTTTTAGGAGCATTCCGTGCGGCGGGTATCATTCACATTGTTGTGCTGTCCGGTTACAACATCACTATCGTCGCGGAAAACGTTGCGCGCGCTTTTCAATTGGTTGGGCCGCGATTCTTCGGCATTGGAGCCTCTGGATTAACGATCATTGCTTTCGCGCTTATGACTGGCGCGGGAGCGACCGTGGTACGCGCATGCATCATGGCGCTCATCATTCTCCTTGCCCGTGCGACTGGCCGCGCGTATGAAATTACCGTCGCACTTTTTGTCGCCGGTTTCGGAATGTTGCTTTGGAACCCGAAGACACTCATGTTTGATCCGTCTTTTCAACTTTCTTTCCTCGCAACACTTGGGCTCATACAACTTGCGCCGCGTATTGAGAAATTTTTTGGTTGGATGCCAACGCGCCTCGGACTTCGAGAGGCGGCAACAGCGACAATCGCGACACAGCTCTTTGTCTTGCCGCTCCTCATCTACATGATGGGACAAGTATCGCTCGTTGCGCCGCTTACTAATATTCTTGTCCTCCCCACGATTCCCTATACAATGCTTTTTGGCTTCCTCACAGCAGTTCTTGGTTTTGTGGGGGATGCTGTAGCGTGGCCATTTGCGTTTCTAACATACGCCCTCCTTGAATATCAGCTTTTTATCGTCCAGTTATTTGCGGGACTTCCCTTTGCGTCCGTTTCCCAATAGCGTTTTGGGCGAGGTGACCGGTAGGCGTATTCACGGCCCAGCACTCTCTTTACAGGGGGTATTTTTTGTATTTTGTTTTGAGGTTACCTAGGTGTTTGTTGGATCTGCTGTATACTCGAAATAGATACTACGGTGTGGCTTTCCGAAGGAGTGCGCCATGCGCTTTGCCAAAATTTTTGCCCTGTTCATTGTCACGACATTCTTTACCATAAGCACGAGTGCTTACGCGGCGGAAAACAGTCTTGGTATCGGCGAGGTAAGCGCAATCATGAAGCAAAT
>JACQLS010000012.1 GCA_016204005.1 Parcubacteria group bacterium
CAATAATAGAAATAACGACCAAAAGCTCAATAAGCGTGAAACCGCGACCTTCTCCTTGTCTTCGTTGTGAGTAAAACATAGTTTAAAAATTATCCATTAATGTGTCATTCTCGACCAAAAAAATGTTTTCTGGTAAAGAGATAGAATCCCTTCACTGGTACTAGTATACCAAGGCACCCCTTCAATGCAACGGGAGTGTGGACAAGCGTCGCGCTAGATTCCTGAAGAAAGATTGTAAATCGGGAGAAGGACTGACGAAAGAAGAAGCCCCGCGCAAGCGGCAAGCCCGACAATTAACGCTGGTTCTATAAGGCCAATAAAGGTATCTATCGAGTCGTTCACCTCCCTTTGATAAAAATTTGAGAGTGTTTTTAAGATGTTGCCAAGCTCTCCTGTCTCTTCTCCAACTTTCAAAATCTGCACCATGATATTGGGAATTTCTTTGTGACCAGTGAACATTTCAGAGATCGAACGTCCTGTTTTGACACCTTCTGCTGCTTCGAGAAGGAGCTCTCGATAAACGGCGTTGCCCACCACAGTAGAGGTAACTTCGAGCGCGCGCACTATGGATATGCCGCTCGAAAGCATCGTGTACATGTTATCGGCAATTCTCGAAAGGTAGAGCCTCCGTGTGAGACCACCCAAAACGGGTACCGTGATAAGAAGGCGACCAAAGTACATTTTCCCCCGGTCGGTTGCCGCGAACTTCCACGCCCAAATCCCGCCTGCTACCAAAAGTACGAGGAGAAAAATGCCGTAGTTCACGAGAAAATTGCTAATTGATATGACAATCTGTGTATAGACAGGGATGTCTTGGCCCGCTTCGGTCAAAATTGAGGTCAGTCGCGGAAAGACAAGGGTCAAAAGAAGCACGATAACGACCACAAAAACCGAGAGGACAAAGGCTGGGTAGATGAGGGCATTCCGCGTCTTAATGGTTAGGGCATACGAACGATCGAGGTAATCGGCTAGATAGGCAAACGTCTCGTTTAACTTCCCGGCTTCCTCTCCGGCCCGCACCATGTTGACATAGAAGTTCGAAAAAACACTTGGGTGCTTCGACATGGCCTCAGAGATGGAGGAACCACCCTGAATATCTTGCGCGACATCGGAAAGAATACTCCGCAAGAGCACATTTTCTGATTCGTCCGCTAAAAGACGAAATACACGAAGGGCAGAAACCTCGGCAAGAAAAAGTGTCGCGATCTGGCGAGAGAGAATGACGACATCCCGATTCGGTACACGATCAAACCATGTAAGGCGTATCTCCCAAAAGGGCTTTTTGTCCCCACCGGAAATGGAGACAATCGTAAGCCCCCGCTCCTGAAGCGAACGTATCGCTATATCCCGGTTCAAAGCGTCAATCGAACCGTCTCTCGCCTCCCCTTCTTTTGTTAGTGCTTTGTATTCAAATAACATATGTCTAAACTAATCTTCCCAAAACGCTCGGGTTCGGTGAATATAATTGCGCGTTCTCGACGGTAATTTCTCCTCGGCGCACGAGCTCTGCAAGGGTGCGGTTCATGTCGATCATTCCTTCGGCCGCTCCGGTTTCAATGACAACGTTAATCTCATACACGCGGCCTTCTCGGATAAGGTTCGAAACTGCGCTATTGTTTATCAAAAGTTCGTACGCAGGAATGAGGCCTCCCGAGATGCGCGGAATCAGGCGCTGTGAGAAAATGCCCGCCAAACTTTGAGCCAGCTGACTCTTGATTTGGTTCTGCTGTTCTCCGGGAAACGAGTCGATGATACGGTCGATCGTTTGCGCGGCGTTGTTGGTGTGTAGTGTCGAAAACACCAAATGTCCTGTTTCTGCAGCTGTAACTGCCGCGGAGATAGTTGAGGGCCCGCGCATTTCACCGATCATCACCACGTCGATATCCTGGCGGAACATTGCTCTTAGCGCGGAGGAAAAATCAGCAGTATCAATGCCCACCTCACGTTGGTCAATCAATGATTGCGCCGGGATATAGGTAAACTCAATCGGGTCTTCGATGGTCAAGATGTGCGCCGCGCGTTCTCGGTTTACCGTATCGACAAGTGAGGCAAGTGTCGTCGACTTCCCATGACCAACCGGGCCAACAACCAAGAAAAACCCTTGCTCTCGGCGTGCAAACATCTCAAGGGTCTTTGGCAAGTTCAACTCATCAAGCGTTTGTATCTTGGCCGGAATAAGCCGGAGCGCTATTGAAATACTCCCTCGCTCGAAATACGCGTTTCCACGAAAACGAGCCTTCTCTAACACCCCATCCTTGGCTGTGGTGTAAGAGAAATCAATTTCACGCTCAAGAAGGAAACGTTCGTATCGCTCTTTACCCAAAAGGTATTCCGCAATCCCCTCAATGTCTTTAACAGAAAGTACCGGCTCTTTTACAAGAGGGATAAGCGACCCCGAGACACGGATAATCGGGTGCCCCCCGTCATGAAGGTGGAGGTCAGAGCCGCCCTCCTTCGAGACGATGTCGGCAAGCTTTTCAATTGTCATGTGCGGATTTTCCATATGTATCTCTGCGTTATTTCTTAGTTTCCGGTGACAAAACCTTTCGGACCACTTCAACAACCTCGGTCGGAGTTGCGGTTGCCTTCACAATGTATCCATCGGCTCCGAGCTCCCTCGCCTTTTCAATGTCAGAAGGTTCGCCAAGATTCGAGAGCACAATGAATTTCGTGTTCTTCCCTAAATGTTCTGCCTGGAAGCGCTTCAAAAGCTCAAAGCCATCCATCGTGGGCATGAGAATATCCAGGAGTACAACATCTTGTCCGCCTTTCTTAACCATTTCGTACGCATTCTCCCCCGAGTCGGCTGTTTCAACTCGAAAGGCCGCTTCCTTAAATTTGAGGGCATACATATCGAGAAGGAATCTGTCGTCGTCGACGATGAGAACGGTTTTATCCATATGCATTATTCTACCATGTTACTCAAACCGGTTCACTTCGAGAAAAGAAATCTTACCTTCAATTGCCTTGACGAGCGCATCGTCCTTCATAGCGAGCATTCCCTTCTTCCGCGCAACCTTCAAGATCTCCTCCTCAACGGGGTTCTCAAGGATAACGCGTTCCATTTCCTTATCAACTGCGAACATTTCATACACGCCTACACGCCCGCGAGTGCCTGAGGGGCACGTGGAAGAGGGTTCTGCTTCGTATACTTGTGTCGGCTTCGGAAGATCCTTCCGAAACTCAGCGGGTATCTCTGCGAACTGCCGATCGATCATCTCTTTCATTGCGCCCTCAACGGGGATTGCCTTTTTCTCTTCGCACAGCACGGGCACAAGCCGCTGCGCAACCGCTAGGACGAGGGTCGGCGCGATTAAGTACGGGTCGATACCCATATCAACCAACCGAGGCACAACACCAGCGGCATTGTTGGTGTGGATTGTCGACAAGACGAGGTGGCCAGTGAGCGCGGCTTGAATAGCAAGCGTTGCCGTCTCCTTATCTCGAATCTCACCTACCAAAATAATGTCTGGGTCCTGACGAAAGATGGAGCGAAGTCCTGTTGCAAAAGTATAGCCGATCTCCGGCCGCACTTGTGACTGCGAGACTCCTTTGATCAAGTACTCAACCGGGTCCTCGAGAGAGACAACGTTGTCCACCTCTCGGTTAAGTTCGTTCAACATGGCGTAGAGTGTCGTGGTCTTCCCCGAACCTGTCGGACCCGTGAGGAGGATGAGGCCAAAGGGCAAGTGTAACGCGCTTCGGATCATCTCTATGCCGCGCTTGGTGAGTCCGGTTTCTTCCAGCTTCTTAATACCCATACCGGGGTCGAGAATACGCATCACTACTTTCTCTCCATAATACGTAGGGAGTGTGGATACACGGAAGTCGATCTTCCTCTTTTCAATGCGCGCGCTGAAGCTCCCGTCCTGGGGCTTCCGCTTTTCATCGAGCCGAAGTCCTGCTAGCACCTTAATGCGCGCAACGACGGCGTTCAGAACATCGCGAGGGAGGAGGAGGCTTGTCTGGAGGAGTCCCCCGACACGGAAGCGTACCTGCACCTTCTCTTCTGTCGGTTCAATGTGGATGTCGGAGGCACCCCCTTCGACAGCGTGCTTCAAGATGACAGCAACGATCTTTGTGATCGGAGCTTCTTCTACAATCGTTACCCCGGGCTTGGCTTTCTCGGGCTCCTCTTTGACAGCTCTCTCCTCGGGAGCCCCCTCTATCTCAAGATCTGAAAGGGCCTTTGTTACTTCACCGCTTAGGGTCTTATAGTTTTCAAACACTGCGTTAAAATCATCTTCGCCGATGAGGAATATCTTGTACGGCATTTCCACTTTTGCAGAAATAAACTGGAGCGCGTCTTTGGCATCAATATTGTCCGGCTCAACCATCCCAACCTGCAAAATACCCTCCTCAACACCAACGGGTACGAATTTATAGTGTTTCGCCGACTCCTCGGGAATAAGCTTCATTACATCAAGCGGCACCTTGCTTGGTTCAACCGATTTAAAGGGCACGCTGAAGTACTCGGATTTGAGCTTAAGAAGCTGGTCTCGCTCCATGCCGCGCCTCATCAAAACGCTCTCCGGCGTTTCACCGTTTTCATCAGATTCAGAGCGGATTGTCTCAATCTCTTTCGACTTTATGACTCCTTTTTGCAGGAGGTAGTCTAGAAATGCCATAAAATAATGAGCGGGAGCGAATATATTTTATGCGCAACCGAGCACATAAATCTCAAGATTTATGTGCTCGGTGCCATTGCCCGCTTCTGTCAAATATCCCGTCAAAGAATGCACGCGCCATTCGCTCCTTAATTTCCTAAAGGCGCGAAAGGATTCCTCCGTCCCGGCACACTCTCCGGCAACGCAACACTGAAGTCACGGAGCGCTTTAAAGACGCTCGTCTCAAGAAAGCTCGAATCGAGCTTGAGCTGCTCTAATGTTTTTAGTATAGCGAGAAGCTCGCCGGCGGCGTTTTGTTCGGTTGACCCTTGCCCCACCGTGGTCAAGAGCGAGTCCGTGCTTTCACCGCCAAAGAAAAAATTGTAGCCGAAGAAAAGACCTGTAGCGACGAGAACGATGAGGACAATGTTGATGACTGTTTTGCTCATAAATATAAATCGTGTGGGTTATTTCAACCAATAGGTCTTGATGCCGACTTCATATTGGTGAAAGTCCGTGCTACCGGCGACAAATGAAAGTTCGGTAATATCAACGAGACGCAAGCTTCGCTCAAGGTCTTCCAGGAAGCGCATGTATGCGGCATATGAGCCCGTGACAGTAAAGTGGAGACCGAGCGTCCCGTAGGGGTGCATGTCAGGACCGAGCGCGCCCTCGCCCGCTCTCGTATCTGTGTCGATGACGACATCTTGGAGTGCCATGCCATACCGCGCCGCAATGCTGTCTATCTCGAGGATAAGCCGCACGTTGTCCACGTTGTCAGGCAAGACTCTGCGGAGACGCTCAATATCTGCCGAAGCAACGCTGTTAAACGCTCCCAAAAGTTCATCGCGTCGCTCAGCGATTTGTCGCGAGTTCGAAAGCGCGCTACTCAACGTCCGACGCTTCTCGGAGAGGTCGGTGATGTCGCTATATAAAGGATCAATGCCGGCAAAATACACGCCGACAGCGATCAAAACGAGTATGATGGGAAAAAAATAGCGAGCCATGGTTTAGTGAGCAAAGAGAGCGGTTACGGCGTTGATACTCTCGGTGTTAGATTGTTTTCGAGAAGCAGGAATGAGGGTTTAATCTTTCCCGTAAATTGAAAGGCGACATTTCCCGAATTATTCAAGCGAAGACCGGAGAAAATGGGTTCGGTGATGTTTTCATCTTTGCCAAAAATATCTGCCTGCACCGCGAGATCTTTGTACGTGCGCGCCTCTCCGGCAAGAGAGAGGATGACAGCGCCATCGTCATCAACATTGGCCGAGAAACGGTCATACCGAACAGTAGGGAGTGTCGCTTCTTCCAAAAGTTGGAAAAGTGGAGTTGCGACAAGGTGCTTCTGAATCAGCGTCTCCGCATTCGTGATGCGCTTGTCGAAACGGGTGATGCTCTGAATAAGCCTCGGCTGAATTTCCTCCTTTGCAACGACAACGTCTGCGCTCATGCTCTCGATTTGACCCGTGAGGAGCGCTCGGTAGAAATACAACCCTCCGGCAATGACGAGTGAGGAGAAGAAGATGACAAGCCCCCCCACCATGACCAAACCAACTGGTTCGCTTCTGCGAGCGCCAACTGTGGGCATTGTCTTTTTTGGTATAAAAGCTGTTTTGACTTCTGCCATAAAATAGGGGGTGTAAGCGACTATGTTTTATTCAATCTCTTGAAGCTTTCGCATTGCGATACCGAGGGCGACAGAAAAGCTTGGACCCGCTTCTTTGAGTGTCCCCTCCATAAACGCGGGAATATCGACGTTTGCAAACGGATGCGCCATCACAACTTCTACTTCAAAGTTCTCTTTTGCGAGATCAATCGTTCCGCGTAGGAGCGAACCCCCGCCCGAGAGCACGATGCGGCTGACTGCGACAGAGTAGGTGCGCTCATAGTCGAGCAGTATCCGATTCGCTTCCGAGAAGATACCCTGCATGATGAGCCGTATCACGTCGCGTTGATTCTCCACTTCGACACCGTCCTTAAGCCCTACCGTGCGCTTCATCTCCTCTGCCTTGAGAATGCTCACGCCAAGAGATTTTGAAAGTGCTTGTGTAATGTCCTGGGAGCCGCGATTAATGATGTGCGAACGGAACGGTAACTCCCCTTCCGCAATCACTACCTTTGTCGAACCCGCGCCGATGTCGATAATGAGGACCGCTTCCCGTGCTCGGATATCAAGTGCGCGAATCAGACTGAATGCCTCAATTTCCAGGAAATCTATTGCCAGCCCGCTCGTCGATGCAATGTTTGAATACCGACCGATGACTTCGTTGTGAATTGCGGCGATCTGCACTCGTACTTTCTTTGCGGCGGTATCCTTTTCACTCTCGCCCTCGGCGCTCCTCGAGCTGCTGTCGAGCTCGGGCACGACCCTCCAGTCGAGCGTTACTTCAGAGATGGGGACGGGGATGTAGCGGCGCGCTTCGAGCGGAACCATATCAGCGATCTTGCGCTCAGAAACCATGGGGATTTCGATGATGGAAAGCAGGCTCTGCGAAAGCGGTATAGCAAGCCCTCCGGCGACCGCGTTCACATTTGCCTCGCGCATCAGGTCTTTCAACGCCTCACTCACCTTTTCCTGGGGGAGCTTTGTCGCCTGCCCCACCTCGAGCGCGGCATACGGTCCGAGCGAAAGCTCGCCATACGTCTCAAGCACGGCCTTGCCGTTCCTTTTCTTTAGCTGAACAACTTTGATTGACGAAGAGCCGATATCAACGCCCACGACGCTCGAGCTTTTTCTCTTCAGAAGATCATCAACAAAATCAAGTACGAAACCCTTCGCGCGTTCGAGCGTGCTCTGTGTGCCGGAAGAAAAAAATTCTGCCATAGTCAAACGCCATATTATTATCTGTCCTTTGTTTTCATTGTAGCACACTCTTTTGCCTTCTATATTGAGCCATGGGATACTTTATCCACACCATGTTTTCTCGTTTTTTTGATCTCCTTTTCCCGACGAAGTGCCTCCGCTGTAACGAAGAGGGCTCTATCGTATGTGACGAGTGCTTCCCAGAGTTGCCGCCGGCTCCGCAAAACTGGAGCCGGCGGCCTAGCGGCCTCCCTATCGAAGCCGTCTTTGACTATAGGGATCCAACAGTCCGCCGGGGCATATGGCTGTGGAAATACAAGGGCAGAAGGGATATTTTGAACATTTTCGCACGAGCACTCTATGACCAACTCCTGCAAGACCTTGGCGACCAGGCTTTGTTTTCGGGAAATGCTCCTTTTCTCCTCGTGCCCATTCCGCTCGCGTTTTGGCGGAGGCGCATGCGTGGGTTTAACCAAACAGAGATGCTTGCGCAAGTGCTCGCCTCGCTCGACAACGGTGGTTCATTCATCTACACTCCCGAGATTTTGAAAAAGACGCGCGGCACGGAGCCCCAAACATCGCTCATGGAACGCGCCGCGCGTCTGCGCAATATCAAAGATTGTTTTTGTGTTACAAAACCGGAATTAGTGACGGGGAAAAACATCATCCTTCTTGATGATGTCTACACCACCGGCACAACACTCGAAGGAGCGGCGAAAACACTCCGCGCCGCAGGAGCAAAGAAAGTGCGCGCGTACACGATAGCGCACTAGAGCTTGTGAAAAAACTACTGACATAGACGAAAGCTCATGCGGTGAGGCGAGCGGGCGGTGAGGAAAGCAAAGAATATCCGAGATATTTTGAGCTTTCCGAATCGTTCCCCGCGTAGCCCGCCGCATGAGGTTGCAGCCGTCAAGAGTTTTTGAACAAGCTCTAGCTAATGAGCGGGCGTTTCTGTCTTTGCGATGTCCCCCGGATAATCCCTTGGATAAAAGATGCCGCGCTCCGGAAAAGCAAGGTCAATCCTTGGCACGTCAGGGTTTGCAAAAAGGATAGGTGAGTTTGTCACAACAATCCGTATAGAACCGGGATTCGAAAAAGCGTCCACTTCGTGAAGTAACCCCATGTGACGGCGCGGATCCATGCCCGCTTCCGGTTCATCAAAAAAGCCGAGCTGTGGCTTCCCCTCCGCCCAGTCTTTTCCTTGAAGGATTTTAAGAATTGCTCCTCTGTCGAGAACTTGACGATTCGAGTGCGTCGCGACACTTGTCACGTTCGAACCGGTTCCTGCCCTGAACTTCATTTCGCCTTTAAAGTTGCTGGTCCAGCCGCCCTCCCGATCTTCTTGCAAGCCTCTGGATCGATTGGCAGTGAAGAGGGCCTCCTGCCCAGCTTCTTTGGCGAGATCCCAATACTGGGATGGATCGACACTGCCATTGTCTTTAACAGCATCCAGCGCTCGGGCAATATGGGCCACTACCGGGCCATCGCTTTCCACTTTTGGGGCAAACAGCGAAAAGCCCGCCCCGCTCTTTCGGGAAGGATTGAGTATCTGTTCTTCTACATCGGCTTTTGTCAGTTTCGAACCAGACCCCCCTTCCATTGCGAGAACCTTTCCTATAATGGTGCGGTAGTAGAGCGCCTTAGCGAGCGTCGTCTTGCCCGAACCGTTCGGCCCGACAATGATGGTCGTCCCTGGGGTAAACTCAAGCTGTTTGGGTAGCCGTGCGAAGTTTTCGATCATCGACTTTAATTCTTGTGTTTTTGCTTCACGGGCATCATCTTTTTCTCCATAACCAAAATCCATGGTGGCAACGATGGCATCCACATCGACAGCGCGAAGCTTCTTTTTATCAATACTAACCTTAAACTCTGCCTTCGGCAGACTTTCCGCCTTCGATTCCACGCGTGCACGACTTGGTTTTTCCATACTCATAGAGAAATTGTAACACATGATGAGGGGGGCGAGCACGGGGGTGATTTACATGTAGTATATCTATTGACTTTTTACATAAGGAAGGTAGCCTGCAACAAGAGATTACTGGGGCAGATAATGGTAACGTTCAAAGATTTGAGTGTCGGTGATTCGTTCACACTCCCACGCTCAAACGGACGGCCGTGGACCAAAATCTCAAGGGGCAAAGCAAGACTGCAAAGAGTGCTGGAACTTTGCCCTCCCGTGTATCGTGATCTTTCGCAGGAAACGAAAGTAATCCCCTCAAGGGGTATTTGCAATTCCCGCATTGCCAATCGCACCTTCGTCGGTCTCGAGATTGGAGAGCTGTTTGTATTCCGATCGGGAGAGAGGCGCGGTCCGGTAACAAAACACCGAGTGATGAAAAAAGTTGACGGCGCACGCGCCAAGTACGTTTTGGGAAATGACCGACTCGGCAGGATACGCACTCTGCGCGGAAAACCGATTGCGGTGAAGCCGAGGAAGCGCGTGCTGGCGGTTGACCCTCCACAGCTTCACATGTACCACGTGTCGGAAAGACCGTAGTTGCACAAAGACCCACTCCGAAGCCAGAGTGGTTTTTTTATGTTCAGAACTAATCAGAGCTAAAGAAAACATCCCCCTAACAACATACTGACATACTCCAGTATGTCAGTATGTTGTTTACAGCAAAACCTTGCGATGCGCACATGGATTTTTTTACAGAAGTATAATACATAGAATGCTATAGCATTCTATGTATTATAC
>JACQLS010000013.1 GCA_016204005.1 Parcubacteria group bacterium
GTAATGACCGACATTGCGTAGTCAAGATAAGACTCGCGCATCTCGGTGACGATTTTCCGCGGAATAATGCGTCCTTCGGCGCCACTTTTTACATGCTCTTTTTCATCTGCCATAGGAAAACGTTATGCTCTTTCAGCATACCAAAAAACAGCCCTGTATTCAAGAAGCTCAACGTTGCAAAACACTCTCGAATTCACTCTTAATAATTTCAAAAGGACTTAAGATTCCCCCATCCTCATTCCCCTTGCCATCGCCCACCTGCATCAGATACGTACTTAAGCCGAAGCCCCATACAAGCGCGACGGCGAGCGTGACAACAAAAGCCGCCCCCAAAGCAATGCGAAGGCGCACAGCGGGCGGCTTTTTTTGGAGACGTGCAAGAAATGCAAACATGGCACTTACGAGGTGGCTGGCTTCAGCACGACGACCTCGCCCGTCTTCCCCTCCACATCTTTCTTCTTGAGCGTAAGTTTATCTTCGAGGCGCGCTTTCTCGGCGCCCGCTTCGTTAAGGAATGTCTTCAATTCTTTTGAGGACGGATCGCCATAATGCATGGGGATGATGAGCTTCGGCTCAAAGGACAGCGCCGTCTTGTACGCGACAGATGGCGTCAAAACCTCTCCTCCTCCCACCGGGACGAAAAGAATGTCTACATTGTAAATCTTCTCGTATATCTCTTGTGAAATAGTGGGCTCATCGAGTGCGCCCAAGAAACACACGTCGAGCGAATCGATGGAGAAAAAGTAGATCGTATTTGGTCGTTCCACTTTCCCATACTTCGTCTTAGTGAGAAATCCTCGTATGGGAATACCCTCGACTTCATATTCACCCGGGCCATTCGCGACAAAGGGCTTCTTGTCGCCGTGGGTTACTTGTTCTGCTCCATTCATGTCCGGATGGTTGGTCGTGATGAGTGCGATATTCGCCCCAAAGCGAGACGTCTTCGCTTTAGAGTCTTTTGCAATCGGATTCACAGCAATAACAAGGTCGCCCACCTGGAGTTTGAAGAATTCGAGGCCGTAATAGGTGATAATCATTCCCCCATTCTAGCAAAAACTTTGGTCGGTTCAAAATGCCCTCATTTAAAGGGGTTTTTGTTGGGGGCTTGACAAAAAAACTGGGGGGTGTATAATGCATAGACTTCTGAAACGATCGAACGACCCAACTACCAGCCCGAGGAACACGACCATGAAGCGCGAACCGCACGAAGAGATCGACCTTTGCGACGCCAACACCAACCACGACGTCGGCCAGCACGCCGGCTCCATCGCCATCGCCGGCGAAGGCTACCGCGACTAGGCGACCACGCCAAGCAGGTCGCCGACCACGGCACCTTACTGCGAAGCGATCGCAGAGGAGCCGCCGGCAGCACCCGCGGAGCACACCGTACAGCTCCGCGGGTGCGAGGTTCGAACGCGGGACGAAGTAAGGGTGACCGGCTGCGGAGAAGACCCGCGCGTAGCCAGGAAAGGTCATCCTCATCGGCGCTTCGCGAGCGGCATGCTCGCGGACGCGCCGCAGGGGCGACGTGTTGCGGAGGTTCTCCGTGACGTGGGCGTCGCCCCGACCGCCGTGGATTTGGACCTCTCCCACGAGGGTCCACGGCGGAATACGGAGCGCGGCAGGCCAAGTCCCTTGGGCCCACCTGCCGCGCTCCGTCCGTTCTTTCATTCACAGTTTTGTTCCTTTTAGTTTTGTTTCAACGTTTGTTTGGACCGCCCCCGTGGCGGTCTTATTCGTTTAGAAAAAGAAAGGGTTGCAAAATCCCAACATCTCTTGTACACTTTTCCATTACACATATTAATAACGCCACGACAGGGTAACATCGATGCGGGCTGCTTTCTTGGAACGGTTGCTATGCTCAGACACTCGCACGAACCCCTTCTGGCACACATTCATGTTTTTACTTAAAAAAGCGAAAGCTGAACCACGTTCAGCGAAAACGACCGACGAAAAAGAAGTAACCGAGGAACTAACTAAACCTAAGAAGGCGACTGGAGCGCGAGCAAAGAAGGTGCGCCCTGTAACAGAGACATCCCACCAAGAAGAAGTTGAAACGGAGAAACCGGCACACGCGGCAACGCATCCGATGGCCGGCATCCTTGAGGCGGCGCCTAAACACCCCGAAGAGGGTGACCTTGTTGAAGGGCGTGTCTTAATTCTTGAAAAGGGCGCTCTGTACGTTGACCTTGCCCCTTTTGGCACAGGCATCATCTACGGCAGGGAATTCTTAAACGCACGTGAAATCATAAAGAAGATAAACATTGGCGATATCATCACCGCCAAAGTTGTTGAAGCAGAAAACGAAGAGGGCTATGTCGAACTCTCTCTCAAGGAGGCTCGACAAGCTTTGATCTGGAGCGAAGCAGAGGATGCGATGCGCGCTAAGAGTATCTTTGAGATCTCTGTTAAGGACGCAAACAAAGGCGGGCTCATCCTCGAGTGGCAGGGGATCGTTGGGTTCTTGCCTGCTTCTCAACTCAAGGCAGAACACTATCCTCGCGTTCTCGACGGCAACAAAGATGAGATTCTCTCCGAACTCCAGAAGTTTGTCGGCAAGCCGCTTGCCGTTTGTATCCTTTCTGTCGATCCAAAAGAAGGAAAGCTCATCTTTAGTGAGAAGGGTCTTGAAGAAAAAGAAAAGACGGAATTAGTGGAACGTTACAAAGTGGGAGACATTCTTGAAGGAGAAGTTACGGGCATTGTTGACTTCGGCCTCTTCGTCAAAATCGAGGACGGGCTCGAGGGTCTCGTACACATCTCCGAGATGGACTGGGGACTTGTTGAAAACCCGCGCACGTTTGCCAAAGTCGGCGAAAAAGTGAAGGTGCAGGTTATCGAGATAAAAGACGGCAAGATCTCACTCTCAATCAAAGCACTCAAAGAAAACCCATGGGTAGATGCCGAGAAGAAATACAAGTCGGGCAGCATAGTAACCGGTGTCGTTATCAAATACAACAAACACGGCGCCCTTATCTCTATTGAGGAAGGAGTTGCCGGGCTCGTCCACATCTCAGAGTTTGGAGATGAGGCAAAACTACGGGAAGCACTTGAGCTTGGAAAAGCATATCCGGTCAAGATTACTCTCTTCGACCCGAAAGCGCAGCGTATGACGCTCTCCTACCTCGAAGCACAAAAAGCAAAAAACTAAATTACAAAAACAATCCCGCCTCCTATAGGCGGGGTTGTTTTGACAGAATCTACATATTCAACACATAGCGTTGAAAGTAACTTTGTGTATGGTCCCTTAGTTTTATTAGGTCCACGAAGAAGGAGTCAACGATGAAAATCACTCTTGGTCTTTTGAAAACACATGGTGCACAAGACAGCTTAATTTCTGCGCTTACAGAGGGTGCCAGTGTGGAAGCGTCTGATGTAGTGCGCGCGGTGCGTGCGAGTAATGATCCTTATTGGGAAGCGCATCTCCTTTACCAGGAAGAATCCCTGACGGAGGCGCTACTTGCCGCAGGGGCCAATGTGCACGCTAACTCTGACGGAGCACTTCTCTATGCCTCGGAGAAGGGCCATATCAGAATGGTGCAACTGTTACTCGCGCGCGGCGCCGATGTACACGCCCTTTCTGACGGTGCGCTCCGTAAGGCCGCCTCTAATGGTCATGTTGAGGTGGTGAAAATACTTCTTGCGGCTGGTGCGAATGTGCACGCAGGAAATGATGATGCACTTCGACGTGCTGTCCGCGAAAACTACGCTGGGCACGTTGAAGTGGTGAAAATACTTGTTGCGGCTGGCGCCAATGTGCATGCTCAGGACGACGAGGCGCTCCGCACCGCTGCCGCACTGCATGGCGGTTCCGAAATAGTAAGGGAACTGCTTAGAGCAGGTGCCAATGTGCATGCCGTCTACGATGAAGCGCTTCAAAATGCTGCGCGAGTCGGCCATATTGAGGTAGTGGACATGCTCATTGCCGCTGGTGCTGATGTGCATGCCGAAAACGGTGAGGCCCTTCGGTGTGCCCGCGGTATGGGGAACATCAAAGTGGCAGAAAAACTCCGCGCGGTAGCTGCTTCTCCCAAAACAGCATCAGCATCTCCCGCGGTACCCGCAACGAAGTAATACTGTAAACCCGGTCTCTTCAAGGACCGGTTTTTAATTGAACTTGTTCATCGCCCGCTCGCGTCCTTCTTTGACGAATGCGCGGAGCGCTTCCTCGGCACGGAGCGTTACGTCTTTGACTTTCCCCTGTTCTGTCGGAGTAAAAGATTTGAGGACAAAATCGTTAACAGCTTTCTCGCCGTGGGGCTTCTTTAACACGCCGCCCTTTCCCATCGGCGTCACTCCAACGCGGAGACGCATGAAGGCTTTCGTCCCAAGAGCTTTGACGATTGATTCGACACCCTTGTGCCCCGCCGAACCACGGTTAAAGGCGAGTCGGATTGTTCCAAGAGGCAAATCGAGGTCGTCATGAACAACGATAAGTTTTTCTACAGCCTTTTTGCTTCCAACGAAGCGTGACACCGCACCCCCCGACTTATTCATGAACGTTTCCGGCAAAATAAAGGTTGTTGCTTCGCTACCGACTACACCCTCAGAAAGAAGCGCCACGGCTTTTTTGTCCTGCTTCCACTCGGGGAAGACATTGCTACTGCGCGCATGTTCCACTACAACGCGCCCAATGTTGTGCCGCGTTTTTTCGTATTCTTTTCCTGGATTTCCTAGGCCGACGACATAAAACATAACTATATAGTATCTGGTATATTGTATGTTGTATAGAAGCATTACTGAATCTGTTTTTGTTTTTCGTTCGTCTTATAGTATACTTCTCCAATGACCGGGGAAAAAGAAACTGAAAAAGAAGAAAACATCCCTCAGCATAGCCCTCTCGATGACACTCGGGGCAAGTCGGGACAAGAAGATCGGGGTGGTGTTTTCGCGTTTCTTTTCGAAACAATAAAGTTTGCCGTCATTGCCCTCCTTATTGTCGTCCCCTTTCGCGTTTTCATCGCGCAACCCTATATCGTAAGCGGCGCTTCAATGGAAGAGACGTTTTCGAGCGGTACGTATCTCATTGTTGACCAACTCACCTACCGCTTTAATGACCCAGATCGTGGCGACGTGATTATCTTCCGCCTCCCCCAAGATCCTTCGAAGTTCCTCATTAAGCGTGTCATCGGACTCCCGGGAGAGACCGTCGAGATACAAAATGGCAGAGTCACCATCACGAATGTTGGTGGCGAGCGCCTTGTGCTTACAGAGCCCTACATCAACCCAGACGACTTCCGGGATACCACGATGAAGAAGCTCCTCGATGGTACTGAATACTTTGTTATGGGTGACAATCGCGACGCAAGCCTTGATTCGCGTATTTGGGGACCACTTCCTGAAAAAAATATTGTCGGCGAGGCATTCTTATCTCTCTTTCCCATAACTGACATCGCTCTTCACCCAGGAAGATATAACCCTGAAGAGGCAACGCGCTAACTATGCCACAGAAAAAAACAACAACGAAAAAAGTATCGAAAAAACCGCTCGAGACAGGTGTTGCTAAAAAGAAGAAGGAGGGAAACTTCGCGCACCCCCGCGGCATGCGCGACATTACGAACGACACGTTCTATCACTACCAAGGTTTTTTTGAAAAGGCATCAGAAATTGCGGTGTATTACGGATTCCGTCCGATAGAGACGCCTATCCTGGAGCGCGAAGAGGTGTTCACCTCTGGTGTTGGAGAACACACGGATATCGTTGAGAAAGAAATGTACTCCATAAAGACTAAGGGGGGTGACGCGTTGGTCATGCGCCCTGAAGGAACAGCGCCCGTCATGCGCGCGTACCTTGAACACGGCATGCACACACAACCACAACCGGTCATGCTCTATTACTATGGGCCATTCTTCAGGCACGACCGCCCACAGGGAGGGCGCTACCGACAGTTTTACCAGTTCGGAATCGAAGTCCTCGGCACTTCACACAATATTGCAGACGCAATGACGATCGGCCTCATGCACCGCATGTTGCTTGAATCAGGCTTGAAGCACCTGTCGGTTCTTATAAATAGTATTGGATGCAAGTCATGCCGCCCTGGCTATGTGCGTGATCTTACTACCTATTATCGACGACATATTCAAAAGCTCGGCCTTATTGATCGGGAGCGACTTAAAACCAACCCCCTGCGCATTCTCGACTCAAAAGATGAAGCGACGCGCGAGATAAATGCCGAAGCCCCCGAGGCAGTCGCGCATCTTTGCGAAGCGTGCAAGGAGCACTTTTCCGGTGTCCTCGAGTATCTGGATGCGATGCAAATCCCCTACCACATCGACCACACGCTCGTCCGCGGTCTCGACTATTACACGCGAACTGTCTTTGAAATCGTTACGGACGGTGCCCCCGTGAACGCCCAACCTGAAGCGGTCGCAGAAGTGAAAGAGGCGGGCAAAAATGAGGAAGGGGGAACGACTGAAGAAAACCCCGTTGCAAAGGCAGAAGAAAAAGTGGAGGAGAAAGTCGTTGCTCCTCGCCTCGCCCTTGCTGGCGGTGGACGCTATGATGATCTTGCGAAGCGTTTCAATTCAAAACGTGATGTTCCTGCTGTGGGCGCCACGATCGGAGTTGATCGCGTTATCGAGTCGAGCGAATTCTCGCCCCACTCGCCACGCATCATCAAAAAGCCGAAGGTATACTTCATCCAACTCGGTGCCGAAGCAAAACTGAAAAGTTTGGAGGTAATCGAGATGCTCCGAAAGGCTCATATCCCCATTGCCCACGCTCTCTCCAAAGATAAACTCTCGGTGCAACTTGCTACCGCGGAGAAGCTTTCTATCCCCTTTGTTATTATTATCGGACAAAAAGAGTCCGTAGACGGGACGGTCATTGTGCGTGACATGGGGTCACGTTCCCAGGAAACCGTACCGACGAGCAAGTTTGCCGATTACCTTAAGAAAAAGATGCGAGAATAGGCGTGGGGGGCTTGCAAAATCACTAGAGATTCTATATAGTAGTGCATCATGACCGTAAACGCCGAAGTGACCAAAAACCAAAACGAAACGAACATAAGCCTCGTTCGACGTTTTTCAAAGCGCCTTCGTGGCACCGGTGTTTTAAACGCGGCAAAAAAGATACGTTTCCACACCCGAGAGGATTCCCAATTTAAGAAAAAACGATGGGCACTCAAGCGTATCGACAAACAGAAAAAATACGAGAAACTGAAAAAGCTCGGAAAAGTGTAAGCATGGAAAAAAACTTCTCTATCACCAGAGCGACAAAGGGCAGGTTACCACGCCTGCCTTTTTCGGAGATTAAAAGGGCTGTTTTGGGCGCGTCGTATACCTTGAGCCTCGTGTTTATAGATGACAAGAGCGCAAAGCGGCTCAATAAAGTCTACCGCCGCAAGGATACCCCCGCGAATGTCCTTGCCTTCCCCCTCTCAAAAGACGAGGGTGAGATTTGCATAAACACAGACCGCGGCAAGAGAGAAGCGAAAGAGTTCGGGTCTTCCTACCGAAACCACCTTGCGTTTCTATTTATCCACGGGTTGCTTCATTTGAAAGGAGGCAGACACGGTAGTACAATGACAAAGGAGGAACGTAAATGGATGAAGAAATTTATTCTCTCCTAGTGCGTCCCCTCCGCAACGTAACGCACTTGAGCGTTGTTTGTGAAAGAGTTTCTAACTTCTTATTTCTAACATTCCATCTAGGAATTAGAAATTAGGAATTTTTTACTTGTGTCCCGCAACCTTTCTGTTGGTATCGATATCGGAAGCCATACGACACGTGTGGCCATTCTTGAGCTCGGAGATAAAGAATCCGGTTTTTCTGTCGTGGGCAAGGGACAAGCAGAGTCGCGCGGGATACGCCACGGCTATGTTGTGAACGAGGAGGAGGCAACGCAAAGCCTTAAGCAAGCACTTCGTCGTGCCCAGAAACAAGGGGATACGGCTATCAAGCACGCGCTTGTCGCGATTGGTGGACTAAGTCTCGAGTCAATAACCGGGACCGCCTCCATTATGATCTCTCGGATTGACGGTGAGATCACGGAAGCTGATGTCACGCGTGTAATCGAGGTGTGCGAGGAGAGTCTCAAACTCACCAACAAAAGTGTTCTTCACCGTATACCACTGGGGTTCAGGCTAGACGGCAAAGAGGTGCTTGGGCGGCCGATCGGCATGCGCGGGGTAAAGCTCGAGGTACGCGTCGTCTTTGTGGTCGCCTTGGAACAGCACTTATCGGATCTCATTCGCATTGTCGAAAATGCCGGGATTGAGGTTGATGATGTTGTCGCCGCCCCAATTGCTGCGAGCTTGGTCTCACTCACGAAAGCTCAGCGCACCGCCGGCTGTGTTCTAGCAAACATTGGCGCAGAGACGGTTTCAATTGCCGTGTTTGAAAATGATCGCCTCATCTCCCTTGAGGTGTTTCCCATTGGATCTACAGATATTACAAACGACATCGCACTCGGACTTAAAATCCCGCTTGAAGAGGCGGAGGAGATTAAGACCGGAAATCGATCAGCTTCCGACTATCCACGAAAGAAACTTGATGAAATTATTGGGGCTCGGCTTAATGACATTTTCGACCTTATCGAAAACCATCTGAAGAAACTCGGCAAAAGCGAGCTCCTCCCAGCGGGTATTATCTTAACTGGTGGCGGGTCTGGTCTTGCAACTATTGATATTGAAGACCTCGCAAAAGCAACGCTCAAGCTCCCCGCGAGAGTCGTAATGCCGCGCGCTTTCACTGACACAAAAAAAGAGACACTCGAAACAGCGTGGGCTGTCGCGGTGGGCTTATGCGTGCTTGGTTTTGAACCCTCCTTCCAAAGCGATCTCTTTAGCGCCTCTCGTTTTGAAGCGCAAAACTTCTTCAGACAGCTACGCTCGTGGCTCCGACAATTCTACCCATAAGAACTAGCGACTGTTTCTCCAAAAAACCCGCCTCAAAAGCGGGTTTTTGAGAGAATGTGCCTAGATAGCGCAGAGCGAAACAGATGGACGCCATGTCAATATTGCCATGGCTATCTTAGCTCTGCTATCGTTGGGGTACTAAAGTTTTTGTTTTTCCTAACACTCATCATCTTTTTGCATGCCCAAAGTTGAACCAGATGTAGAAGCATTTGCTCGCATAAACGTTATTGGCGTTGGAGGCGCCGGCGGTAATGCGGTAAACCACATGATAAACTCGCGCGTCCGCGGGGTTGAGTTTATCGCTATGAACACTGACGGTCAGGATCTCCACAAATCCCAGGCGAAGAAGAAAGTGCACATGGGCAAGAACCTCACCAAAGGTTTGGGAGCAGGAATGAACCCGGATATTGGAAAGCGCGCGGCAGAGGAAACAAAGGCGGAGATCCAAGACGCGCTTAAAGGCGCTGATATGGTCTTTATCGCCGCAGGCATGGGCGGCGGCACCGGAACCGGCGCATCCCCCATCGTGGCCCGTACCGCAAAGGAAAGCGGAGCACTCACCGTCGCTGTCGTTACGCGCCCCTTCTTCTTTGAGGGAACACAGCGCGGGAAAATCGCGCAACAGGGCTTGGACGAACTCCGAAGCGAAGTTGACGCACTGATTGTCATCCCCAACGACCGACTTCTCTCTATTGTAAAAAAAGAGGTAACAGCACAAACCGCATTCGCACTCTCGGATGACGTCCTGCGTCAGGCGGTAGAGGGTATCTCGGACCTCATCACCACAACCGGTATCATCAACGTTGACTTTGCTGACATTAAGGCGGTCATGGCAAACGCCGGCTCCGCGCTTATGGGTATTGGTCAAGCCGGTGGCGAAAAGCGCGCGGAAGAAGCGGCACGAATGGCGATCAACTCCCCACTCCTCGACCTTTCGATCAACGGCGCAAAGGGTGTCCTCTTTGCAATCGCAGGGGGTGCTGATCTCACGATGCACGAAATACAGGAAGCGGCAAAGATTGTTACTGAATCAATAGACAAAGACGCAAAGGTGATCTTCGGTGCAATCAATGACAACCGTCTTGATAAGGGAACAATCAAGGTAACGGTCATTGCAACCGGCTTTCCCGACATACCGACGGCACACCAACTCTTTGACGGAAATCGTAAAGAGCGCGAGGAGGACAGGAAACCGAAGACTGCCGCTGATGTTCTTGAGGCCTTCAACAACGGGAGCAGTATATCTGGAAGCGCCATGAATGGCTCGAAACAACCACAAACTGTTCAACGAAAAAACGGAGTGAACGGAGAACGGCTTGAGGAAGGTGATGAAGATTGGAATGCCGCGATACCCGCGTTTCTCCGAAGGAAAAAATAAAAGCGCTTCGTCTTTTATTACGGCCTTGCTCCGACGAGACGGGAGCCTCCTCTCATTTCGCCTCCTCGCTCATCGTAATAAACTTGAATTAAACAAACCCCCGAGTACAGTCTCGGGGGTTTGTATTTTGTATTTGCATACTCCTCAAAATTGACGTGGCTACACTAAGTATGCCAAAATGCCTTTGGCTTGAGGTGGCTCAAGCTCTTTGAGAACCCAAAACCCCAAAACAGGGAAAGGAACTCGAATGGGAAAAGAAGCGCTATCTCCGAAAACGATGGCATTCTACCATCAAGACGGTCTTCCTGCCGCGTGGCAACAAGCGAAAGAGTTTGCCGGCAAAGGTGGGCGTCTTGCGACACTTCCCGATGTCGTTGCGGCACGACTTGCAACAAAACCCGGGGGAACACCTTGGGAAACATACTTCACTACGCTAACTGCGGAATACCTTGGTATTACGAAAGGCGGCACCAGAATACTTATCATCGCCCACGGCATAGGCCCCATGTGTACGCTTGCGGGAATCCAAAAAGCGTATAGTTGGGAATACAAAGATAAGGGGCGCAACCGCCGCGGTGGAAGAATTACACAGCATGAGTTTCGGAAGCTTGAGGCGGGAGATTATGGCGAAGTCACGATTGTAGATTTTGAGACGTATTGCCAACGGTATGAATATCCCTTTGGAGGTATGCTTAGAGCATCCCAAGCTCTGTCCGACCCCGTCCTCAAAGCCCGGCATGGTCCGATGCACGAGGCGTATGTGCTCACTCACGCGGCATTTGCAAGAGAGTGGCACCGCGAACAGTCAATGCATAGACCGGACAACACATATGGGCTTTCGGAAGCGGAGCATACAAGGATGTGCGTACGCAGGGGGCTTCAACATTGGCGGGACAGTGTGAATGATCCGTTTATTATCACCGCAAACGGACCTGCAAATTGTTGCTACACGTTCAAGCCTGTTGCCGGCCATCGTGAAATTGAGGAGGGATACGCGATCGCTCACTTGATTACAACCGGAGCGTTGGCTCATGTGCACCATGATAGAGCGATAAGTCTTGCGAACGATGTTACATGCCATGAATGGCTGGATGGCGTTCGACTCGTTGGCATCAAAGCCGGTGGCAACCCAGCAGCATCCGGGATCCACAAGGGTCCGAACCCGCGCAACCTTCTTAGGAAGCATTGGCGCAGTTTGCTGAAACCCATATTCCCGCCGAACATAGATCCCGTCGGATTCCGTGCACTCATGCAAATTGGCGACACATGGTTCACCCAGTATCCAAAAGCCGGAGAACGGATGGATACCTGGGAGCCAGAGCATGTCGTGACCGCAAAGGAAAAAATCGGGGAACCCGTTCTGTTTCGGACGACTGTCGGTGGGTATCATGGCTTTTTCAAATTCGGGACCGAAGAAGTGCGGGCTATCGCTCCGCCAAATGCAAATGCGTACTTTTTCGTTGGCGAGCCGCAAAACGAATGGCATGATGGTAATCCAACTCATCAAACATGCTTGGCCCAGTTTTATCGCGTCGAGACAGATACGACAAAGCGCCTCATGCGAGTTGATGAACTTGCTCACAATTACACGAAAATGATGGAGTTGGTGGAAAAAGACAACACACCCGAGGATGAAAACCAGACAGAGACCACACCTCTTGAGAATATGAAGCAAACGCTCAAGAAATTGCTTGACTCGCTTGGGAACCCTCGATTGGGGCTTTTGGAACCAAGCCAACCACTTAAGTTTCAAGACATTTATGATGAAGCAGACAGATTACTTGCATTGCTCAACGATCCACAGCCGGGACTTATGACCTGGCACCAATTTGTACACGAACGATTAACAAAGCTCAATGGTCTTTTGGGGCGCTCGTTAATTTAAGACCTACGAGACGCGCGAACAAAGCCTCGGCACTACCGAGGTTTTTTTAATGATGAACATCTTTGACATATCTATTTTTATGTGCTAGCGTGTAGCGCAGAAAGTGACGACAACCGAAGGGGAGACGACCGGTGCGGGAAACGCCACCGTTTGCGCTTAATCCGCTTGATACGACATTTGTTCCTCCAAAACCAAAAAACAGCGTTGAAGATGAGCGCGTACTCGCCCTCGAGGCAGATGGAAGGGCGATCTATACTCGAAAGTACGACGGCTATTATGTTTCTGCTGTCGTAACGGGTGGCAGAGCGCGACTCTATACCCGTGGCATTGCACGAGATATTACAGCCAATTTCCCACACCTCGTAGAGGAGCTCGAGGGAATTCGTTTCCCGCGTGGAGGCTCTCTCTTCTGCGCCGAACTTGTCATCGATGATCGCGGAAGCGACAATCGAGAACTCGTAAGCCGCATTGTTTTGGCAAGGCCAGACGCTGCGGCAATCCTTCAGCTTGAACAAGGATTTGCGGGTCTTCGGGTGTTCAATACCCTGATCCTTGGTAACGAAGACGTCGCTCCAAAAACAAATGCGGAGCGCCTAGCGATCGTCCGAGAAATGATTACTTACAGAGCAAACAAAGTCTTGCCCGCTGAAGTAATCAAGCTTCCGTTCGCGGAAGCGCAAAAGCTTGTGCGGAAAAATAAGTGGGAGGGTCTCGTTATCTACGATGCATCAAAGCCAACCGCGTATGGTATTGATGCCGAGGGGCCTGACAATCCACCGCGTCCCAATGGATGCTGGAAATGGAAGCCAACTTCCGAAGATGACTTCATCGCCATCGGCTGGGAGAAGGGTTCCAATGGCGGAAAGCATGAGAATCGCATGGGAAAACTGCAACTAGCGCAGATACACCCCGTGACATGCGCGCAGATTCCTTGCGGTGAAGTCGGCACTGGCTTCAGCGACAAGGAACGTGACATCTTTGCGAATGACAGAATGTACCCGTGTGTGGTGCAAGTAGAGTACGAGCGGCGATTCGCGCCGCGAGCGATGAGTAGGGGGCGCGTGCAGACGGCCCTTTGCAATCCGCGCTTCGTCCGCATTCGCGACGATAAGCCGGCGAGGCACTGTCTACTGCCCCCTGAGCTTGCCGCCGCAGTGCAATCCTTTACGAAGAAGTAGATGTATATGGGCCGAATTTTTCGGCCTTTTTAATTGAATTGCTTTCCTCGTGCGTCTCTGTTACGGTAACGAAAGAAATCTGTTGTGAGGAGGAGTCTTAATGCTTGATTTTTGGGAAGCGAGGATGCGCCACGAGCGGATCTTCCTATACTCTCTTGCGCCGTTTTTAGAAGAGGCGGGAATTCTGCTTCTTGGCGGGCATCATCTCTGGCATTCATGGTCTTTGAACCGCAGAGAAGAACTTTTGAGGATTGCTCACGAACTGAAGGGCCGCGCCAAATTGTTGAGAAAGAGCGGCTTGGCGTGGGCATGTAATGTCTCTGCCTTTGGAGAAAGCGGAGCGGCCGTCCTGTCGTCAGCATCTCATTACCGCTATCACCCGAATGAAGGGAAACTGCCAATTTGTCCCGACGCACTCCCCTACATGGTGGGAATGGCTACAGAGATTCTTTTCGTCCTTCTCGGAGTACTTGAGAAAGCCGAAAAAGATGGACACGCAGATGGGGGTCATCTTGAGTGGCTTTCTCGGATCATCGAAACACTCACGGAAGCGCCGTATAGCCGCCCCGTAACGCAAGCTCCCGAAGCCCTACTAGAAACGCTCTCGGCTCATGCCGTTCTCCTTGAATGCGAGGGTCTTGCGTACGCGGAGGCAACGATAGAAGATAGCTTTAACAGAAAAGACCCCAAACGTAGACGCAAGAAACAATCTCCGTTTTCGGATGAGAAACTGCGTGAACTTGCATCTGAATTTGGCATGCCTTTTGAGGTCGTAAAGGAGATATTTGAGACAGAATCTTCTTCGTGGTGGGACAAAGCGACATATTTCAAAGGCCAAGCATCGGAAGCGTGGGAGACGATCATCTCTTCACTCCCGGCAGACGGAAACGTCAAAACGCACATACAGATCGCATGGGATGTCGGCGGTACTGCGCAAGATGCTCGCCCTGAATGCTGGGGCGAAGATGAGTTGCGTAAGTCGGAGTCGGTTATTCAAGCGCTCATCTCCTCATTCCTCTACCAAATCTCCAAAGGAGAGATGGAGCGCTTTAGGACCCTCCTGGGTACGACCATGAGGAAGACACCTCCGCTCCTCAACCCTCCCCTAAAACTTTTGGAAGGGCCAAAGCACAAGAAAGCCCAGTAGTGATACTGGGCTTTTTCATTACACACGCCTATTACCAACCCAACTTTTCGTATAAGAGCACACGCGCAAGTTGCGCGAGTAGCACGGCATCATGGTCTGCGCGATGGGGCTTTTCTCTGGTGTCGGGTAGATTGAGACCCTTCAGTTTTACGTCCGGCTTTTTCACATACCCTCGATACAAAGAACTGAGATCGAGTCCCGCCCAACCGAATGGGGATATCCTTTCCATATGAACGCCAAAACAAAGATTGATACGGCCGCTGTCAAAAAAGACCGTATCGGTTACACCCTCTACTGGGTTTCCTTCGCTAACTTTCTCTACCCATTCCGAGAAACGATGTAATGCCGAGGCTGGTTCTTCACAGACTTTTTGCATCAGTTCCAGAACCAAACCCGGATTAAAGTCGTCATGGGTTGGGTCGTATCTCGAATCCGTCTCTCTCAATCCCTCGAGACACGCGAGGTGCAAGCAACCGACTCTCATGGCCGCCAGATTGAATGCTAACGAAGTCGGTTTGAGCTCAGCATAAAAAACGAGACCTTTGTCTGCGTATTCCTTGTAGGTCAGTGGTTCACGCGTAACAACACAGGCGCCAAGAGACAATGTCGGGTGCACTCCTAACAATCCACCCGCTGCTTCTACATCGTTAGCGATGTACACTTTTCTCTTTCCCACTCACAAACCTCTACATGGTATTTCAAATGCTGAAACAAAAGTAACACACCGCTCCTCCAATATCAATGTTCAGTTGCAAATAATTCATAGTAACGATAGTGTCTCTAGTAGATGAACCCCTGGTGGAAGACTCAATGGATCCATTCACTTTGGCGGTGCTCATTGGTCTAGCCTCTCTCGGAGCCGCCGTGATCGCAGCATTTGCCACTGCCATGGCGTACGCCATCCTCTTTGCCCTTCTCTTCTTGACTGTCGTGGGGATTGCAATCGTTGGAATGATCGGTGACCACTTCTACACCAAGAAGATGCTCCGCAAAGAGGCACCATACCGTCTGCCATGGTATTACCGTTGGAAGGGCTGGCGGGTCGGCGGTGATCCGGACAGTCATGATTACAAACGTGGCATGTTTTACGACCGACGCGTTAATCATTTAGTGGGAATGGTGCGCTCGACCAACTGACCGTGCGCACAAATTAAAAACCACCCCGATTCGAATCGGAGTGGTTTTTCGATTCTGGTGGGCGGTAGAGGATTCGAACCTCTGACCTCAGCAATGTCAATGCTGCGCTCTAACCAGCTGAGCTAACCGCCCATCACATAAAATTTTTAGCATCGAGGTCAACGTAACGCTCTAACCAGCTTCCGCCCGAGGCGGATCAGCCTCTGGCTGAGAGCTACGCCCGCTCAACAATACTATCAGGAAAATGCTCGGTAGCAAATAGTGGCAATTTTTACTCAAATGGTGTACTCTAGCTATGTTTCTCAAGGTTAACTTATGGCAGTCCTATCCTACAGCGAAATTGAGCCAAAGAAAATAATTCTGTTCAATGGCGATCCCTATGAGGTCATTACCTCTCACGTTTTCAATATGCAAATGCGAAGACCGGTGAACCAGACGAAGCTGCGAAGTCTTAAAAATGGCAAGGTGATTGAAATTACCTTCCGCCAGAGCGAGACCGTCGAGGAAGCAGAAATCGACTACCAAAACATTACCTTCATTTATCACAACCGCGGTGAATACTGGTTTTGCGAAGAGGGAAATCCAAAGAACCGCTTCAAGCTCGGGGAGGAGTTGATTGGCGGAAAGGCGGATTACCTCAAAGCTAATACCCCCATCGAGGCAATGAAGTTTGAGGACGAGGTAATTGGCATCAAGCTCCCCCTAAAGATGGAATTCAAAGTGATTGAAGCGCCGCCTTCGATGCGAGGCAACACAGCCCAGGGCGGCGGCAAGAAAGTGACCATCGAGACTGGCGCCATGATCGGAACCCCCCTCTTCATCAATGCGAACGACGTGATATCGGTAAACACCGAAACTGGGGAATACGTTGAACGTGTTAGTAAGGCGTAGGTTTTCTCAGAATATATCCTCAATAGTAAAAGCCCCCTGTATGGGGCTTTTGAGTTGTTAGGGATTGTATTCAATAGCTCGATACTCGCCTCGTTCGAGGTGGGGTGGTTGCCCAAGCCCGGCGAGCAGGGTGAGAAATCCCCTGCCATGCCCAACAAGGAGTATTGTACTGACCTGCTTGCGAGTGGAGAGCGATTTCAAAACTTCCATGTGGCGCGCGAATACGCTGTCTCGGTCTTCGCCCCCGAACGGTCGAAAGTCATACGCGTAATGGTTATCTTCCCAATTCAGCGCGGTCAAAGGTCCGTGCAGATCTATGGCTTGCTGTCTTGTTAATCCCTCAATCGTTCCAAACGCACATTCGCGTAATCTTGGATCTATTTCCAAAGGAACAGTAATACGCACGTTAATAATCTCTGCTGTCTCTCTTGCTCGCTTGAGATCAGAGCTGACGATTAGCTGTATGTCGAAACCAACAAGTGTTTTCGCCAGCTCTTCAGCTTCAACTTTTCCCCGCAAACCAAGGGGGACATCGGTATGCCCCTGAATACGCCCCGCCGTGTTCCAATCTGTAGTCGTGTGGCGTGTAAGGATACATCTCATTGTTTGTTCGAAATCCCCTAAGCTCTGCTTCTGTCTTTACAATATAACACTCAGCCCCCTTAGCGGTAGATTGACGTGAGTTAAATACCTTTATACGCTACTGGCAGGGCTGACGTCGCGCGCAAAGGAGATAGGCTGTGAGATGTGACCAACTATTACCCAATAACCCGCTAGAAGTGGGTATCAGTAAGAGGGAATGTCTGCTTCATCAACACCATGAAGGTCATCACCTTGTTCAAATTGATAATGGGCAATACTTAATTTGGTACCCGCTTGATGAATGTTTTTGTGAGAAGGTGCCCTGTGAATGTTATATTTTCGAAAGTATTTCCGAGGAAGAGGCTCAGAAGCTCCTTGCCCGTTGAGAAGCGGTGCGGTAACTCCGCACTTTTTAATTATCTACCCCTTCTGGTCACACCCCTCCCGAAAGCACGTGTGACTTTCTTTTTGCCTATTCACACGCTATCATGGATTAAGGTTAACTCTGGGAAAATGCCCGTGAAGGAAGCGCTTTTCACTGTTCTTTACGGCCTTATTGGATTCGTCGTAACTGGGCTCTGCGCCACATGGCTCTTTCCTGACCTACCGAGCATGGCGATCACGCTTATCGCGGCACTCGGAGCATTCATAATGATGTGGTTTACAAAAGAATAATATGTATAGAAATCGCCGGTTTCCCGCAAGGAACCGGCTTTTAAAAAACGGAGGGGGTGAGATTCGATTTTCTTATGGAAAATCACGGAGAAGTCCCCCGGACTTCTCTTCGAATCTCACCTCAATGCTCAGGGTTGCCAAAATGTGTTATCAAGACGATAATACATTTCATCAATACGGAGGAGGTGAGATTCGAACTCACGAGAGGATTACTCCTCTACTGGTTTTCGAAACCAGCGCCTTCGGCCGCTCAGCCACTCCTCCAATATATCTCGCCCTTCTAAAGGGGCTCGAATTGTCGCCCGCCCGAGGCGGGACCGTGGCTGAGCGTCCGCCACCTCCTTTCAGTCGGATCAGACAGAAAGCAGTTTCTATCTGATCCGCTCAGCCACTCCTCCAACGCAACCACTATACCATTTTTTGCTTTTTCCAACAAAAATGATATAGTATTTTTGTCTTTCGACGTTTCGGGGTTTACCCTGATCGTAGTCGGAGGGCCCTATCGTCTAGAGGCCTAGGACAGCGGGTTTTCAATCCGTTAACCCGGGTTCGAA
>JACQLS010000014.1 GCA_016204005.1 Parcubacteria group bacterium
GTTAAAGATTTAAAAAAATAACACAAAACGAAGCATGAGAAACATATACTTTGTCCGACACGGGGAGACCCCTTCAAATATTGATCGAATTCACCAAGGGCATGATGAGCCGCTTTCCAAAAGTGGACAGAAGCAAGCAGAAACTGTCGCAGAGCGGCTCACACGCGTGTCTTTCGACATCATTATTTCAAGCGATTATAAACGCGCCCTTGAAACTGCCCAAGCCATAAACGAGAAGACAAAGAAGAGCGTTGTTGAAAGTCCTCTTTTCCGTGAAATGAAGATTCCATCGGAGTTTGTTCAAAAATCTCATTCGGATCCCGAAACCATTCGTGGATGGGAGATGATCGATGAGCATTGGAATGATGCAGGGTGGCATTATTCTGACGAGGAGAACTTTTCTGACCTACGCAAACGAGCAGGAGAGGCGATCTCGTTTCTTGAGGGGCGTTCGGAGGAGAACATTCTGGTAGTAACCCACTCAACATTTCTCATTATGATAATTGGGGTTATGATGGACCCGCGTCTTACGCCATCCTTTTTCACCGATCTGTACGAATTTTTTGTGACACGAAATACGGGCATTACGTGGTGCCAACAAGGACATCCGCATGCAGAAAACCCCAACAAGTGGCAACTCATCACATGGAACGACCACGCGCATCTGGGATAACACCACTGACACACACGACATACTGACATTCTCAAGTATGTCAGTATGTCGTTGAGGGGATAAAAGCGAGAAACACCATGAAAAATAAACCGATAAAGTTTATCTTCACGATCAATATAAAAGAGGGGCATTCCGTGGAAGAATATATTGCTGCGTGGAAAAGGGGTAGCGCCATAATTCAAGCTTCAGAAGGTGCGGGTGGCACTGTGCTATACAGAAAAATCGATGAGCCAGGAACGTTAATTGCGATCGCGACATGGGAATCGAAAGAACTGCGCGATGTTGCAATGAAAAAACTCGACGCAGCTCCTCCTGATATTCAGGCGGTTCTCCATAGGCATAAAGAATATGGCGCAACAGAAATCCTTGGCAGTTTTGAAGAAATTGACCGAGTCGATCCCCAATAAATACATGCGAGGCAGGCAATAGAGTGTTTTTGTATAAAAAACCCGGCTTATGAGGCCGGGGATTTTAATGCGTGCTAAAAGAAAAGGTACTCTGCTCTTCGGCGTCCGAATCATCATCTCTTGGGATAATCTTCGGCTCGCGCGCTTGCGGTGGCAAGATGAGCGCTGGCCTCTCGCGTTCCCAAAGGAGAAGCGTACCCCTTCGGTAATACGGCTGTGAAGGAATAGCGTGGACACAGGTATCCTGAAGCGGGCATGCTCCGCACGTTCGGGCAAGACGTCGCATTTGCTGTGGCGTCCACATGTGTTCCCCCAAGCGGCCGTCGTCTCCTTCCGCGAAGAGTGGCAAGGGTTCTTTCTGCGTTCCGCGGACAACCGTTGCCGGGGACTCTCCGCAAAGCAGTAGCGAGTAAAGCCAAATGGCGTCCGAGAGGTGGATTGGATCAGTTCCCGTCCTCTCCAAATACTCCAAAGTCAGGTCGCGGATGACGCTCGAGATTTTCTCGTGGTAACGGATTTCACGCCCTTCATCCATTTTCACCACGACTGCCTCATTCGCGATGAAGAGGCGATAGTGGTGGAAGTCAGCGGGCGAGGGGTATAGGAACCGTGGCTCAAGCCACCCTTCCCAATCGTAAAAGTAGATAAGAAGAGAGGCCATCTTGTGCTGGAAGCCAATGAAGCCGTCTTCCTTCGGGTCGAGCGACGCAATACTTTTTCCGACACTCGGCTTGTAAATGATTCTGCGGATTGCCTCGTCGTAGAAATGCAGATTACGGACAAGCTCTCGCGGGTCGCCGCCCCACGCTCGGTGCAAGCGCTCCGCGTTCATTCGCCAGAATCTGCCTGCATTGTCTGCGTCCCATCCTATGTATTCGCGAAGTATTTGAGTAACCAAATCCACGCTCATTGTCATCGCTTCCTTGGGGACAAAAAGCTCGGGGTGTGCTTCCCACATTCGTACGAGCTGGCGAAATGCCGTATGGCTTTCAATGCCGCCACGCATATACGTGCATACAAAGAATAGGAAGCGGCCAAGCGTGAGCGCGTCATTGCGTATCGTCGGTGGGATGAGCTCCTGCGGTACATACGCATTGGGCAGATTAAAGGGGAACAATTTCTCCTTGTAACGTCCGACGAGGACGTCAAGGAGGTGGTTTGCGCGTCGTTTGTTGACGACGACCTCCATGGGTCCTCTTTCTATTTTTAGATTCTTGTGTTGTTATACGTCTTTTTGGGTATGTTGGCAATGGTACGAATTTTTTCTCGCGTGCTATAAAAGCAAGAGAAGCCGCGTGTGGAGAAGCAGATGGAGCACGAAAAACTCCTTGCCCTCCTCGGCGGGCAGGATACATTTGATAAAACATCGTTCGAGCAAATTTCTCTGCCGGTAGGAGAGCTCGCGACCATCAATGTTCTTCCCCAGCCTCGTAAAACATTTCCCGATGAAGAGGTAGAAGTACTGATGTGGAATATCGTTCAGTCAGGACTCTTGAACCCGATTATCGTCGCTGAGTTGCAGGGTCGAGAAAACTGCGAGCGTTATATCGCGGTCATCAACAAGCTCTGGGGCGCGAATTTTGCGATTGCCGATCTTCATTCGACGATACGAGACCGCAAGCGCGTGTGGCGTATCTTGATCGCCGGTGAACGGCGCATGCGTGCCATCAGAATGGCGCGCCGCCGGCACGTCTATCGTGAAGAAACAGTAAAGATCTCAATTGCGAAGAACATCGACCCGTTCCCGGCCCTTCTTCTCCAGTGGCAAGAGAATAACCACGAGCGTGTCCCGGTTCATGAAGATGCCCGCGCGACGGCGCTTCTCTTTGGGCTTATCCGCGAAGCAGATCCAAAGTTGTCACAATCGGCATTTGCTAAGCACATCGGCCGTTCGGCTGAAATGGTCTCGCACTCGGTACGTTTTGTCGGGTTGCCTCCGGATATTCAAGTGCTCGTTGAGGAGGGGAAGATTTCCTACGGTGTCGCGCTTGAACTTGCGCGACTCGGCACGTTTGGTGTTGCGCCGCAGGACCTCCTCTCGTGGGCGCGTAAAGCGATTATCGAGCGCGTATCGGTCGAGAAGTTTAACAAACAAGTTTCGGCCTACATCGAGCACCAGAAAAGCGGCCAGCAGTCGCTCATGGATATCTTTCAGGATGAGATGGCTCGTGGCGAGCGCATTCGTGAACGCGAGCTTGTGGCAAGCAACATGAGCCGTGTCTTGTGGGATGAGATCAAGTATTGGCAGACAATCCTCCAGCTCTATGAGAAGGGGATGCTCCCGAATGAAGATTCACCCTTTTTGGCGAAAGGCCCGCTTCGCCTTATCCTTGCACTTGTCGACACACTCGAAAAGCTCAACGAACATTTGAAGAAACTTCTTTCTCCCGAAGATGAAAAGCGGGTACGCGAAGTACTTGCAGAAACAAAAGTACGAGCAGAGCATCTGCTTGAACGTGCAACAAGAGAATAACCCGGTCTTTGGCCGGGTTTTTTATCTAATACAAAAATTGACATAACTTTAATATTGTGACATTGTAACTTTGGAATCTCGGTAGAGGAGAGACGCCGTGATTGTTGATGTGATCGCCGACATCATCGGTTCAATCGTGGTCGGATTAATTCCAAGTCCACGGAGCAACCTGTTTGGATTTTTGGTGTTCATTTTCGTTGTGATAGGTTTGGCTATTGCTGTATGGCTTATCGCATCTTCAGGATCCTAGTAGTCACCCTTGTTTATCTGGCGCGGATACCCATCCGCGCTTTTTAGTGCGCGATACGTTACTTGACGGTACATTAAAAATGTGATACTTTTCCTTCGGACGTTACCAGAGAAAGGGTGGCAAGACGATGCTACAAGCAATGAAAGCCCACCTCGGAAATGCTGTGCACGGTTTTCTGCACGGCGTGCCGGGGCGATCGGTGGAGCTTAGTGACACGTCCATACACGGTGACTATATCGGCATCAACCCAAGTGCCGCTGCGCAAGGCGCATCGTTTGAAGAAGCGATGATCGAGTTTTCGATTGGTAGTGAAGGCGTTACGTTCTTAAGCGGAGTTGCGTCCGGTGGTATATTGTACCGCTTCCGTGTCTGCTACTCGCCTGAGTGGGTGTTCCATCTCACGGGTTGGGGTGTGGACGGGTGTCTCTCCCTCCGCCAACATCAGGGCTCAAGTCTTGCGGCACTCATTCTGTCTTTCCCGCCTCGTTTCAGTCTCGCAAAATTCGACGCAATGATGATGCTCGGCGAAGGTATGCCTATGGTGCTAGGTGTGTTCGTGCGCAAGGAGAAGGGCATTGAAGTATTGAAGAAGTTGTATGCTCGTGCCTACCAACTCTACGAACCAGATAAACCAGAGGATGACCTCCGTCAGTTCCTTGGGCCGAAGACCCCGTTTCTCCCATCAGATAGCGTTGAAAGAAAAAAGAAGGCGGTTGCAGATGCTGGTCAGAATCTCTGGGTCGGCACCGAACAAGATGTTGCCGAGCGGCTCCCAATCATTGAGCAGGGGCTCCTAGACGACTACCCGGATGTCCAGCTCGAAGCCCTTTCGGTGTTCCAACTCAGCGGTCGCGTGACAGACGGAGTCGACCTTGTGGTCGGTATGTTGAAGCGCGCAGCCTCTTTGCACGGACCTATGTATGAATGTGTGCTCGAAAAGGCTCTTAGTGCCGCCTCTTCCCTTCTCTACGAAACACACAAATTCACCATGCAGCGTGTGAAGCTGGTGCAGTGGTTTGGGTCGTCAGTCATCGCTGATGTGCACAGGGTGTCCGGAGGTTCAGTCACTCCCGATCAGATGAAGGTTATCGTGGAAGTGGAAAGGGAAGTCCCAGCCCATCGCAGGTGGACTCGCGAACATGCAACCGCTTTGCGCGGGGCTATGGAGGAAGTTCTCAATGGGCACCGCAGTATCTCGCCTGAGTCTCGCCAAGATGCCACTCGCGCGCTCAAAGACTTCACTTTTCCGGAAGTCTAACAGGTGTTTGAAGCAAAGATCTAGTGTATGACGTTTGGCGCGGATACCCATCCGCGCTTTTTAATACCTAAAGTTGACAACACACAGTTTTCTCGTATCTTTAGTGCAGAAACGTAGAGGCTTTCGCATGAGCAAAGAAGTCACCGCGCCGGTTGATCTTGCAGACGAGCGTTCGGTCAGAAACACGATTCGGTTATTGCTCGGAGCAGAGAAGCTCAAGGCCGAATCGGAGCAAGACCGGCTCGACAGGATTGTTGCTGGAGAAGCGGCATACGTTCGCTTTGGGGGTGCCGCTCAGTCGACGCAGGGACCCAACTACGCAGCTGTTCACACAATTCTCTCCAGGCCCGGTATTTCCAAGTCCATCATCGATTTCACCATCAACGAACTTTTGGCAATGTGGGGGAGCGACAGGCGCAATTTCGATGTCTTGAGCGAGGTGTCTGGTTTCTTGCGATATCGCGCCTCACCAGATGTTGTTGAAAAAGTTGTTACTGCCTTCGCCGTTCAAGGGTTCACTGGGCGAGTTGAAGCAACTGCTAGGGAATATTTGGGACGTGGCCTCCTGCCCGCTGAAGTAATCGCTCTCGTCGACGCATATTGCGAGGACCGGGTGTGTCAGAGTAATGACCAGGAGGAACAACTTGCGGCAATGGCAGAGAGATATCTCGCTTACCCGGACGCAACCAAGGTTCGCGAAAGGCTCGTACGATTCAGACGCGAGTTCCACGAACGCGACTAATTTTTCATCTAGTGTTTCATCCGTCTCCGCCCTTTGGCAGGGACGGATTTTTTAGATCTCCTACCGCTAAGTTCCAAAGTTCTCAAGAACTTTGGAACTTAGCGGTAACTGTTGCGGGAGGGTAGTTTTTATCGTAAAATGGGTTCACTTGAAGCGGAAAAGACGAAACAGATTCGTGCTTTTGCTTCCCGGATCGTCTAACGGCAGGACACCTCCCTTTGGAGGAGGGAATTGGGGTTCGAATCCCTGTCCGGGAAGCAAGCGCAGGAGTCTTGTCCCTATTTTCTATTAATTAATGCCTGGAATAAGGTACAATTGCGTATATGGCAAAAAGAGCAAGTCAGGATATTAAGAACAAGAAGTCTCACTCTCCCAAAACGAAAAAACGTTTGGCGGCAAAGAAGGCGATGCTCGCGGCCCGCAAACCGAGACGCGGCTCCGTCCGATTCCGCCGAGAGAAGTGGTAAGCAGACCTCAAGCGACTGGCCGGTTTTGTATATTGTAAAAAACATATCTCTAATTCGCTCGCCCATGGATTAATCGTGTTTTAATCGTGACTGTCACGATTAAAACACGATTAACAAGTGTTCTAGAGTTGGCAAGAAAATTCCACTACCCACTTTTAAAATAAATTGCGCGCGTATCGTTTCTTTGAGGAAAATAATTTATGGCAAAAAATTGGCACACAGCACTGAATGAACTTAATCCATTTATTTTTAGAGTATTAACTCCTGGTGGTTGGGGAACAGGTTTCCAGGTTTTATATCCAAACGACAGAGATCTTTGTGGTATTGCTACCGCTTACCACGTAATTGACCACGCTGAAGAATGGGAGGAGCCAATAAAAATTGTTCACCACACCTCGGGGAAATCAGCTCTCTTAAAAGAAAAAGACAGAGTAATTTTTACGTATCCTTTAAATGACCTAGCATTTATATTGTTCTCAAAAAAGCTACTTCCATTGGAAGAAGGGGAACCAAGATTAATTGATCCACAAAAAGTGTTGAAGCAAGGTGTAGAGACCGGGTGGTGTGGGTTCCCACACATCGCCCCTCAGGGGGAATTGTGTTTTTTCTCGGGTCATATAAGCGCTTGTTTATCAAGTGAAGACTACTACCTTGTTGATGGTGTCGCAATAAATGGAGTAAGTGGTGGACCAGCATTTTATATTGATGCACAGACAGCAGAAGTAAAAATCTGTGGTGTTATTTCTGCATATAAACCTAATAGGATATATGGTGAAGCTCACCCAGGACTCAGTAAGGTATGCTCTGTTGAACCATATCAAGAAATGTTGAAACGGTTACGTTCAAGAGAGGATGCAAAGGAAAAAGCTAAAGAAGAAAAGGAGAAACAGGAAAATGTAGAAGTTCCGCCTGAATCGCCCCCCTCGGAAAAACCAGAAAGTAACCCATCTTTAACAACGAGACAGTCTCGCTTAAAGAAGAGTGGAAAACATAAAAAGGTCACTCAGAGGAGCGTCAAAATGAAAAAGCGAAAGTAATCAAAAACCACCGTGGGATTTGATTGATAAATTTACGAGACCGATGAAAATGGGGATAAGCACAATTAAATCCTAAAATCAGTGGCCCAATCACGATATTTGTGAAAAATATTCTATGTATCCCAGTTTCCATTATTACAGACGCAAAGAACCATGGCAAATTGCAGCAGCTCGATATTGTGTGAAAAATTCTGAAAAAGGATTTACACACGATGAGTTAAAAAACTTTATTCGCTCTGCATATTCAGTGAGCGACGAACACATCGAGCAATTCATCCAAGAAGAACTTGATTTTCCGCTTGGCAGTACATATTCTAGAACTGCAAAAGGGGGTTACTGGATCCCGCCGCTTGAGTTGGTGTCAAAAGTTACTGACTACGATGAACTAAAAGAGGCACGTCAAAGCTCGAAAAATGCTTTTCAGTTTTCAATAATCGCTATTATTATTTCTTCTGTCTCTCTGTATGTCACTATTCAGTTAGGAGAAAACCAAATAGAAGTATCTCAAGAACAATTCAGACTGCAGCAGGCTGTTTGGGATTATGAAAAAATTAGAAATGAAAGAATGGAACAAAGAGATATTGACTGGCGACGTGAGGATTTACGATTTTATAATCGTCTCCCTTAGCACCTTTTAAAAATGAGTGACCAAATTCAAAATTTATCACCCCAAAAACAAGCTAACCTTGAAAGCTTGAGAACGAATTTTGCTTTCCTAAATTCCCTCTTAGTCCTTAGGTCAAGCATCTTACCGACCATTGCCTCATTGTCAGCAACATTGTTAGTTGTAGCTACTTTTAATGAGAAGTTAATTCCTCTCACTGAAGATATCAAACTCGCAATCGTTATTCTACTTCTCCTGATTCCGATTTCCATAATTATTTCTATTTTGGAGATTAGTCATGCTATTGGAGTGAGTGTAGA
>JACQLS010000016.1 GCA_016204005.1 Parcubacteria group bacterium
GTGTAAAATTCCTTATTGATTATATTTATCATGGAAATATTTTCATACCTCTGGCAATACATTGTCGAAGTGTTTGGCATTTTTATTGCGTATGTCTTTGCGGCCATTTTTATTTTTCTTGTACTTCGGCGTTTTTATTCTTGGAAGATTTCTACCGTTTTGGCAATTATTTTTATTGGAGCTTCCATTGCGTTTTATGTACCGAATGGCATTCCAAAATCACTTGAATATCCTTTTCGTTTGCGCACCTTCGGGCCAAGTGAGGGACCCACGCTCCCTTTTACGAACATAATCCGGTTTATAGGGAATTTTGGTACGTTTGAGCGAGTATCCAACATTGCCAGAAACCCTTCGGAGATACCAAGGGCAAATCCTCCAGAAAATCGAACTGTTGAGATCAACATGACCGCAAAGGAAGTTGTGAGCGAAATGGCGGATGGAGTGGCTTTCAACTACTGGACATTTGACGGGACAGTGCCCGGGCCCTTCCTTCGCGTGCGAGAGGGTGACACGGTGCGCCTCACGCTTCACAACGACGTAACCAGTTTGCATCACCACTCGATCGACCTCCACGCCGTTACCGGTCCAGGTGGCGGTGCTACAGCCACCACTGTCGCACCAGGCGAAAGCAAGACAATCACCTTTAAGGCGCATAACCCGGGTATTTTCGTCTATCATTGCGCCCATCCGAATGCGGCGACTCATATGGCTCACGGCATGTATGGACTCATTCTTGTCGAACCGAAAGGTGGGTTGCCGTTGGTTGATAAGGAATTTTATGTGATGCAAGGGGAGTTCTATAGTTCAGGCGCGTTGGGGCGCAAAGGATTGCAGCTTTTCGATGTCCAAGCAATGCTTGAGGGGAAACCAAAATATGTGGTCTTTAACGGAAAAACTGGCGCTCTCGTTGACAACATGACCGCAAGGGTCGGGGACACGGTCCGCTTATATATCGGAAACGGCGGCGTGAACCTCATCTCGAGTTTCCATGTAATTGGTGAAATCTTCGACCGCGTTTATCAAGAGGGTGATCTTGTGAGTCCGCCCGCGCAAAGTATACAAACAACACTTATTCCGGCAGGTGGTGCAACCGCAGTAGAATTTCAGGTAGATTACCCCGGGAATTACGTGCTCGTAGATCATGCTCTCTCCCGCCTTGATCGTGGAGCCTGGGGAATATTGCACGTTGAAGGTGGGGCGGATCCTGCTATTTTCCTGGGTGAGATTCAAAGTGGACATGGCCATTAAGATTTGGAAGATCTCGTTCACGATTCCAAGCATTCATTTCCGATTCAGAACCTATCCTTGTGTTTCTGGAGAGGAAGCTACCACTGGGTCTGTGTCGTGTCAATGATGCAAGAGCCGGAGTAGTGATATACGATACGGGGAGAAAAATAGGATCCTTCACATGGGTACTATTCTCGAAGAGAGCGATCGCAATCGCCTCATTCAGACAATCATTAACAGGCGATTTCCGAGCGACAGTCCAGAAGACCGGCTCGGTGCGCAAGCGCTTCGCAGAAAACTTGAAGGTATGGGTAAGGGGAAACTTCGTAAGCTTCTTGAGAGAGCGGAGGATGACGAATGAGCGGACTCGGCAGTTTCTTTGTCTTCACACTTCTCGGCATAGCAAGCGTAGGCCTTATCGGCTTACTGCCAAAAGGGAAGCTTGACGTATCAAGCTTGGTTATATGCGGGCTGACGTTCCTTGGCATCATCGTTCTTGCGCTTGTTGTGCCGCTTCCGGGGATACCCCCAAGCGTGCTGATGCAATTTCTTTTCTTCCAATGCCTGCTTTTCTTCTCCTTTGTCGCGGTCAGCCGAATGCGTCAGCGAAAATCGCAATTCCTCCACGCGCTCGCAAGCATCCCATCAAATGCGCAATGGTTCATTACGATGTGGATTCTCTCCGAGCTCTACTTGGTAAACCAGTACGCGCAAGATGTCTTAAAGAGCATGTCCTTCGGACAGGAGTTCCTCGTCCTTCTCGCGGTAGCGGTCGCCGGCGCTCTTATAGGGCGACTGGTCGGCGCGCAATGGATGCAGTGGGTTGAGGCGCGATGGGAAGTAAGGACGGAAAGCGTTGGCTCCGCGGGGTTACGCAAGCTTGATTCGTATACATTGAAGACCCTTCTCTGGTCGGTGCCTGTATGTCTTTTGGGGTACCTCTTCTTCGTGCCGCACCTCATTCTCGATGTCGTCATCGTGATGGTGTTAGGCCTCGCGCAGAACGGCATCTACGCGCTCAATGCTCGTCTTGCAAACCGTGACCATCCAGGATGGCCGGTAGTGACGGGGCTCATAGGAAGCATCGTCTTCATGATTCACTGGGCGTTCCTCATCTCGTACACAACTGTCGGGGGAGTGATGCCGCTCGTACTCCTCATTCCCTACACGATAGCGACTGTTGTTGGCAGTAATCTTGGCGCCCTATTCTCGATGGGTGTTGAGCAAAAGCTCAAGCTTAAGGCCGATGCGCATGTGCGTGGTAAGGATGTCTACAAAGATGTCACGTGGCATCGGAAGATACTGTGGGCAACTGCCGTTCTTTCTCTCGTCTACGTCATTTGGAATGAATCGATTTTGTCCGCCCTTGGAATTGGGGCAAGCGCCATCATATTACCTATCGCACTTCCCGAATGGTTGGGGGGCGATATCCTGCGCTCATCGGCTTTGGCGATCGGAGGTCTTCTTTTCTTCATCTCAAATATTACCCATACGCTTTCAAGCAGAGCGGGGAACAGGAATAATGCGCTCTATCACGCAGTAACTTGTATTCCGCACGGCATCGTCTACTTCTCGGTAGGCACGTTCGTCATCTTGAACGCTCGCTTTGTTGACCTCATTCCGCTCGCGATGCTCGGCTCGGCTTTAGGTCAGCTTTGGGCGCAGCAGCTCTCGATGCGCATTGAGAAATCTCTCGTTTCGGTTATGGATGTCGAAGCAAAATCCGTAAAGTCATGATTGTTTCAACCGCCTTTAGTTGGCGGTTTTTATGTACAAAAAATCCCGATCTAAAGATCGGGATTACTCAAACGCTAAAAGAACAATGTTTTATGCCGGATTGGGGAGGAATTTCTCCCAATCAAACGATTTTCTGCTTTCAATGATGCGCTTCACATCATCATAGAGGAGCGCTCGGACGAGAATCGGGCCGCCATCAGGGCCATCAACCGGAAGTCCGAGGAAGACGACGCCCGTGTTATTGGGCGGGAAGCCATGCTCGCCATAGACGTCCGTATGTGTGCCCGGGGGACCCATAAGGAAGATGGCGCCTGGCGTCATAATGAACGAAAGGAAGTGCTTATCGCCATACGTTCGAACGATCATCTTTCCCTCAA
Source organism: Parcubacteria group bacterium (assembly GCA_016204005.1). Taxonomy (GTDB): domain Bacteria; phylum Patescibacteriota; class Minisyncoccia; order Phycocordibacterales; family UBA2135; genus JACQLQ01. Next base: position 3,342 of record JACQLS010000016.1, read on the forward strand.
GAATGCGCGAGGGATTACCGCGCCGCATTTCTTTGGCAACCGTCGGGCGCAGAGGATCGCTCCAGTCAACGCCGCCAGTCGGGGTATCGCGCATGTCGAGACCCCATTCGTAACCGCCATTGACCTTAACCGTTCCATAGCTGATGAATCGGCTGCCATCAAGGGGGGCTTTCACGAGTTCTCGGAGGAGATCACCCCGATCATTCAATTCGGGATATGTCCGGAGAAGTGTACGGATCTTGTCCGCATACAGCGGCCCCTCAGCCATTCTCCGGTCAATCGTTTTCACAAAGTGGTTTCCTGTACCAATGTTGATGACTCCGGGGTCGCGGGAATCAAAAGGTACCCCAGCAAACGAAGAGACGCCGCGGACCTTGAGCTTCGCATGCGCCGCTCGCCGCAGAATACCACGATACATATCAATGTTTTGCTCAATCAATCGCTCAAACACCTCGAGGACTTGCTGTTGTGTCCAATCAAGGCCGCGGATTTCCATCTGATAGAGCACGAGCTCGCGCATGTCAGCAAAAATCTGGAGTGCGTCGGCCTTGCTGTGAGCACGCTTCGCCAGATCCATTTTTTCACGCCACAAGTCTTCGATTTGCGTGCGAGAAAGTTCATGCACGTTTGGCTGAAGATGTGTCTCGAAATGGTTACCCTGTGTTACGTCGTCATTTGAGCTGAACATGTGCACCGGCGGCATTTTGCCTTCTTTGAAGAGTCCTTCACGGCGCATAAGATGGCACACGGCCTCAAACATGCCGAGGTAGGAGTCTGTCTCTGGGCACCAGACGATTGCGCGGTTGCGCGAACCGATGTGGATATCCGTCGCGATAAAGTACCAGATATAACGGGTGCCCGGGAATGATACGGGGGGAATGGCGTTTCGGATGCCCCAGGTTCCGCCCTCGCCGAAGTCTTTCGTCCGCATGCGGAACTTGTCCAACGCGGCGATCGAAATCGGCTCTGGAGGTACGAGGACCCCATTCACACACTCGACCAGAAGCACTCCCGGCTGGAACTGCTCATTGAAGACAGCTTTGTTAACCGGATGCACCTTACGGATGATGTGCTTCAATTCTTCCCTCAAAAACTTCCCATCAACGCACATAGGCGCTACCGCGAAATATGAGTGTCCGCGCTTACCTTCCGCATCACGCTCGCGGGCAGTAAGGCGCGCGTTCAAGGGATACGGGTGGCATACGATGACCGCATCAGCAAGTTCCTTGCGAAGGGTCTGTGCGCCATGATACCCAACACGATTTGAGAGAAGCATGTCAGACACTTTGACATGGTCTGGAATGGAGAATTCGATTGTCTTCGTACCGAAAGCAACGTGCGTCGTGCCGACACCGATGACTTTACAGTTTGGAATGCTCTGTTCGAAGCGTCGGATGACGTATGCAAGGACAGCCATGTATTTACGGTGGAAATCCTGCGCACGGACGGCAGTTGTGGCAAAACGCGCCTTCAGCTTCGCCAGTCTCTCAATTTCTTTTGTGAGTCGCTTTGCTTCAGAGCTATCACCAGACTTCTCCGCTCTTGCCAAGGCACTTCGTGCTGTCTTTATGGCCATCTCATTTTCTTGCTGTCTCTTGATGGTGGCATAACGAATTTCCCAATAGGCAGCGGCGACTATGAAATCTTCTTCCTTGCGGCCAAGAACGATGTAGGCGTTCCCGGAGAATTCCGGGCGCCCCTCAAAGGGCTTACGCTTCGGGAGGTGGGTAATCTTTTCCCAACCAGTGAGGAGGTCTTCGAACACCTCGTTCGCGGTTTCGTAAATAACCTCATCATCAGGAAGCGTATTCAAGATTCTTGTTGCCTCGTCCCGATACGAAGGGTCGAGGAGCGCGACGTTAACGTTTCGTCCCGAAGTAAGCGCGCGAAGCGCCTTCAGGGGTCCGCTTGCCTTCGTCATATCGAGATCAAGCAAGTTCGTCAAAAAGACAGTATCACACCCAAGGCGTTCGGCCGTTGAGAGCGCTTGACGAACGGGATTGTCTTCCATGACGCGGACATGCTTTACGCCGATATTGGCGCCGTTAATTACTGTGAATCGCCAATGTTGAGCATTCTTTGGGGTCACCACGAAAGGATTTCCCGGGCTCGTTGTTGGGATCTCAAAATCCTCAACACGCTTGATGCCGCCTTCGCCGCCGATGCGGTTGATGCCGTGCAAAAGGCGAGGCGCGTGCGCCTCAACCTTGGTCATACCAGACAAATCTCGCACCCTCTGCTCGACCATCGCAAGCGGAATGTGGGAGTGTGCACTCTGGAAGTCTTCGAGACGTCCGCGTGTTCCACCCTTTCGCACCACGGCCTTGAGGGCCGTCAACGTACCTGTCTTGCCTTCGGTCCAAATGAGAGCCGGCAATTCTTCCTCGAGCGCTTCAATGCTCAACGTGACGCCCCGCTCTTTCATGACACCCTTAAACTCATCGCAAAGCGCCTTATGGAGCGCATTTTCCGGGTTCTTCTCCTTTACCAGGAGACCATCCCGAATAAGCTCTTTCGCTCGCTCCCGCAATCGGGGAGTATCCCACACCGTCAACTTCTTTTCCTTAGCCATCGCTCTGATTTGTCAATGTACGACAAATCCTCCTTATTTCTGGCCTCATTGTAGCGTGTAATTTTTTTTAGACACCCTTGCCATAACCATAAATATCTTGTTTGATATAGTGAAAGGAAAGGGTTGCCCATCCATGAAAAAAATCATCCCAACGTCTTTCTTTAATCGCCCAACTACTAAGGTTGCCAAAGAGCTCCTTGGCATGTTTTTGGTGCGAAAGGTTCGCGGGCGTGAGGTCGCTCATATGATTACTGAAGTAGAAGCATATGATGGTTTTAGCGATAAAGCGTCTCATGCCGCGCGGGGCCGGACAAAGCGCAATGAAGTGATGTTTGCGGAGGCGGGCACTATCTATGTCTACTTCACCTATGGCATGCACTGGATGCTCAATGTGGTGACGGGGGAGAAAGAATATCCGGCGGCAATTTTGATTCGTGGCGTGGAAGGTATAAGCGGCCCAGCGCGGCTTACTAAGGCATTAAAGATTGATAAAAAGTTCAATACAAAAAAGCTCGGCAGGAAGACCGGGCTCTGGATTGAAGATAGGGGAGTTGAAATAAAAAAATCCGACATCAGGCGAACACCGCGTGTTGGTGTTGCCTATGCCGGACCCGTCTGGGCGCGCAGGCCCTATCGCTTTGTTTTTATGCGAGACCAGAAACGTGTATAAACCTCTTTCACCCGCTTCCTTCCGCGAGCGAGGACACGGCCGCGGCTCACATGGTAGAGGAAAAGAAGTACAACAGAGATCGCGATGTACACCTTGAGCGTTGTCGGGTGCTCTAGGTGTGGGTAGTCGGGGAGCGCTGTGTACAGAAGCGCCATTGCCAAGAGATATAAAAAGTAGCTTGCAAAAAGACCAAAGAAGAGGAAGAGAACAACCTTTCCGATTTTCTGCAGGAACAAAGTCACTTTATTGATTGGTTTGGTCATTGGCCTGTGCCCGTCTGTTTCGCGCGCGCCCTTTGCGATGCCCGTTTAGCCGTTACAGCTCCGCCGCGCTCGCTTAGTTTGCGGCTCACTGCGCGGTAGTAGTGTGCCCACAGCCCTCCCCGCACACCGAACTCGTTCAAGGTAAATCGTACTGCATTTTTGAGCGTCGTCTTCTGACCCATCCGTCCGCGCAATCGAGCGTACTTTGCCGATGCCTCGCGCGTCATTCGTTCCAAGAGTTGTTGGTTAATCAACGTGTCTATTCCCCCCACTCCGCAACCTCTTATTTACGTTTACAATATAATTATAAATATGTCAA
>JACQLS010000015.1 GCA_016204005.1 Parcubacteria group bacterium
ACGGTTCAGTGAGTTATCGAGGCAATGCTTATAAGCTCCACTTTCTTAATACAGCGTTGGGAAGATTCTACAACACGGCCGGAAAGCTGACCGATGACAAGTCTTCGGGTGCAGTGAAATTCCTTTATGGACTGATTGGAGCGAAAGCAAAGCCTGTAGATATCGAGAAAGAAAAGTTCTGGCGAGATCAAGAGGTGCAAGACCGGCTCGAGCAAGCATTGGAAAGTAGAGGTCTGATCAATAAATTTGAGCGAGCCTACGTACCGAAATAATCATATGGAAAGAACGGAGTACCAAAACAAAATACAAGATGAGCGTCTCGACCGTGTAGAAAAAGCCGTGAATGAAATAAAAGACAATCATCTTGTACACCTGCAGACCGACATGACCAAGGTCGGAACTGACGTTGATTGGCTCAAACGTTTCTTTTGGATTATTGCCACCGCATCCATAGGAGGCCTGATCACCGCAATCATTAATTTGCTACTAACCATTAATAAATCACTATGAACATCATTCAAAAAAAGTCGTCCAACTTCTGGGTAGGACGCAAGAGTTACCGGCCGGAAGGCGTTGTCATTCACATTATGGACGGCACGCTCATCGGCACCGATTCATGGTTCGCCAATCCCAATTCTCAAGTAAGCGCACACTATGGCATTGGGAGAAATGGCGAAGTTCACCAGTACGTGAAAGAAGAGGATACCGCTTGGCACGCCGGTCGTGTTGATGCGCCACTTTGGAAGCTTATAAGACCAAACATCAATCCGAATCTCTACACCATCGGGATCGAACATGAGGGCAGACCGAACGATGTCTGGACTGAAGCCATGAAGCAGGCAAGCGCGATCCTGATTCGGGAGATCTGCCAGCGATGGCAAATCCCGATTGACCGAAACCATATCATTGGCCACTTTGAGATTTTCTCAAAGAAGCCCAATTGTCCGGCAAGCAATAAAGCAATAATCGACGAGCTGGTGACTCTTGCCGGTTTACCATCCCAAACTGCCAATCCATCTATCGAGGACGGTGTGAGGAAAATCGAGGAGGGATTGGAAATTATAAAGCGAACATTTTAACCACTATGACAACACCATCAAAAGAAGCCCTGAAGCACCTTGTAATCGTGTTCTTTTATTCGGCAGTGTCTGCAGTCCTGCCGATTCTGATCGCATATGTCCAGAACGATCCACGCTGGGCGTTACTGATCCCGGTAATCAATGCGGCGTGGTATTCCGTAACCCGATATCTAAAAGAGCAGAAGCTTATCGAGCAGGGTTCGGAACGAGGGGGAGATTCCTTCTAAGCTGAGCGAAAATCCGGTCCTAGTAGACCTTCACGGCGAATGCCGGAACGTCGAAGGCGGCCGGGTTTTCCTTGTAAAATAGCCTCAAACGGCGTATAATTTTATCAATACGGCCATAAGATAAGGCCTTTAAGGCGAATACCGGTTCAAACTTCCGGAAATCGCCACCGCTAAAATTCGGAAATGAGTTTATTTAGAAAACAAGCATGGCAACTATACCAATTCGCACGAAAATTTTAAGAGCGGTATGGAAGCTTATTCCTAATCAACTTCGCTGGTATAGCTTTAAAAAAGAATTGACTGCGTTGTCGGAAAAGCGGCCCCAATTCTTTTTTGTTCAGATAGGCGCCAATGATGGAGTGCTCGCTGATCCCCTGCGATACTTTATCCTCAAGTATCACTGGCAAGGGGTTTTTCTGGAGCCTATTCCCTCTATATTTGAGCTGTTGCAGAAGAATTATGCTGGGGCAAAGGGTTTGTATTTTGAAAATGTAGCGATTGCAAACGAGGTAAAAGAAGAAAAAATTTACTACATAGAAAATTCAGACCGACTTATTAACTGGTGCGGTGCCATAGGATCATTCAGCAAGGAACACGTTTTAAAACATGGATGGGCAATTCCAAATATTGAACAGTTCGTGAAGGAAGTGATGGTGAAGTGTATTACCTTCCCGCAACTTTTGGAAAAATATCACATTGCTGCACTGGACCTGGTGTGTATTGATACTGAAGGTTTTGACTTTGAAATTATCAAACAAATTCCATTCGATCATTTAAAACCACGGGCTATACTATATGAGCACCGGAATTTAAGTAAAGAAGACCAAGCGCGGTGTAAAAAAATGCTCATCGATCAAGGATATGTTCTTAAACATACATTTAGTGATACATTAGCCTCCCTAGCTTAGAAGTTCACTCCTTCCATCAAATGTCTAAAGTTTACTTCGAGAATAAAAACCAGTTCCGCGGACTGCTTTTGATAGTGGTGTCAGCATTGCTGTTTGGCAGTTACGGCGTCTGGTCAAAATTTATCGGGGATGATTTTGGAGTATTTTTCCAAGGATATTCCAGAGCACTGCTCGTTGCGCTCGCGCTTTTCCCCATCCTCTATTTCACGGGGCAAATTGTTCCAATCCAAAAGAAAGATTGGGGCTGGCTCTCCGTATTTAGCATCTTTTCAGCTTTTGTCGCGGCGCCCGTCTTCTACGCGTTCACGCACATGGATATAGGAACCGCATCCCTCCTCTTCTTTGTGACGATGCTGTTGACGATGTACGCGGTTGGTTTTCTTTTTCTTGGCGAGAAAATCACTGTCACTAAAGTTGCGGCATTTGTACTTGCGTGCGCAGGATTGTATGTAACATTTTCGTTTTCTCTCGTTGCCTTCTCTCTGCTTGCCGCGAGTATGGCTGTATTGAATGGGATAGGAAGCGGCGGCGAAGTGTCTTCATCTAAGAAACTCACGAATACATATTCCCCACTTTACATTTCGTGGATTGGGCACATTGTCATTGTTCTCACCAACGCTCCCGTATCGCTTTTGCTCGGGGAAGTACAACGTATACCTTCATTCGATATGGTGTGGATCTGGCAAGCTGTCTTTGCGCTCGCAAGCCTCTTGGGCACGTACTTCATATTTGCCGGCTTGAAACACGTAGAGTCGAGCGTTGGCGGCTTGTTGGGGTTGTTAGAGGTAGTCTTCGCAATCGCATTCGGCATTCTGCTCTTCCACGAGGTTTTGTCACCACAAATAATCGTTGGGTCAATCCTTATCCTTAGCGCCGCGGCATTGCCACACGTAGTCGACCTACTAAAACCTAGGTTGAGCTCTTGATTACACTATGCCGGGCATCGTCCCCACAGATTAATGCTTCCGCATTTGGAAGGATTGCCCCGCTTTGCGAGTTCGTTTTTGTACATGGTATACTACTATCAAAATTAATCGTCGTAACCATTTCTATATCTATGAAGAACATGCTTAGTTGTATGGATTGTGCGTGTGTCGGGCGATGTGTTGACGTGGCACCACTCGTGCTTCGCATTGCGACAGGTCTCGTCTTTTTTACCCACGGCTATATGAAACTCACCACACAGGGCGTTCCCGGTGTTTCTGGCTTCCTTGGCTCTCTCGGTTTCCCCGCCCCCGATGCCTTCGCAATGATCCTCATTGCAGTTGAGCTCTTGGGTGGCGCCGCGCTCATCTTCGGCCTCTTCACCCACTGGGCGGCAAAGTTGACGGGTATCGTCGCTTTAGTTGCTCTTTTGGTGGTTCACATCGACAAAGGATTCTTCGTGCAAGCGGGGGGTTATGAATTTGTCCTCCTTCTTCTCGCCGCCACGATATCGATCATGATCACCGGAGCAGGAAAGTACTCACTCGACTACCACCTCTTCAAGAAAAACGCTTAGCTGGATGTGCTTTGCGTCCGTTGGACCGTATGCCTAAAAAAACAATATACATTCTTATAGGATGCGCGGCAGTGCTCGGTATAATCGCTTTGATGTGGTTTGCGGTGTCTGAATACAAGAAGCCGGGGCAACTCGATACCTTTGCCCAATGTCTTCAAAGCAAGGGGGTAATGTTCTACGGAGCGTTCTGGTGTCCACACTGCCAGAACCAAAAGGCGATGTTCGGCAAATCCTCGAAGCTCCTCCCCTACACCGAATGTTCTACCCCTGACGGAAGAAGCCAACTCCAGGTATGCAAAGACAAGAACATCACCTCGTATCCAACGTGGGAGTTCGCTGATGGCACACGGGAAAACGGGGAAGTGCCTCTGCAAACGCTTTCCCAAAAGACCGGCTGCCAATTGCCGCTCTAGCACAAGACCATGGAAGAATTCGCTTCGCTTTTTAATCGCGCAATGGCGCTCGGAACTATGGGGGCACATGGTGGTATTGTCGCGATTGCTGTTGCGGTCCTGTTCTTCCGTAAGCAGTCTAAACCACTTTTGTCATGGCTCGGCACGCACGCCTTGTGGCTTATCTTTTTTGTCACACTTGGAAGTGTTGCCGGGAGCCTCTTCTACTCTGAAGTCATAGGGTATCCCGCCTGCTCCTTGTGTTGGTGGGGAAGAATCTTCCTGTATCCGCAACTAGTGATTGTTGCAATCGCGCTCTGGAAAAAGCGCGACGACGTGGATGTGTACCTCTGGCCCCTCTCGATTGCAGGAGCGATGGTAGCGCTTTATAACGTGTATCTACAGCATGGGGGTACCGCTTTCTTCTCCTGCGCAAGCACCGAAGTTTCGTGCGCGCAGCGTTTCGTCCTTGAGTTTGGCTACATTACCATCCCCATGATGGCCCTCACGGCGTTTGTCTCCATTATGGTGCTCCTCTCTTTGCGGCGGCTTAAACTGTAGGGGGTCTCCGATGCAAAAACAAAACTATGTCATCTACTTTGGCGGGGGGACCATGCGCGGAGTCTTCGGCGCCGGGGTTGCTACTGCTTTTGAGGAAGCGAATGTGTACTCTAAAATAAAGGCCGTGTATGCTGCCTCTGCGGGAGTGCTCACGGGCGCGTACTTTCTCTCCAGGCAAACGAGGCTAGGATCCTCCGCGTATTGGGAGAATTTGGGCGATGGGAAATTCATACTCTCCCCCGCAAACTTTCTCATTGGCGCTTGGCAAAGATTTGAAAATCAATTCATCAGCACCATTCCTCAAGAAAAGTTTCGCGATGGGCTGAATATCGATCTCCTCATGGAGATCGTCAGGAACGAGAAACCCCTGCATACAGAAAAAATTATCTCTCAAGATATCCCTTTCAATGTAAAACTTTTCAACCTGGACAAGCATGAGATCGAGTATATTGACGCGCGCCGTCCGGATGTCCTTGAGGTGCTGAGGGCGGGGGTAAATGTATTCCCCTACACGCACGACGTGTCGGTGATTGACGGACAGAGGTACATCGACGCCGCGATTATAGACATCATCGGTCTCGCGCACCTCAGACGAAAGCACCCGAGCGAGAAAATCGTCATCGTCACGAACGGAGAGATCGACAGGAAGCTCCGCTACCGCGCAAAAAATATCCTTGAAGGAACGTTCATGCACTGGATGCTTAATGATGAGAGACTCTACGACCTCTACGCGTCTGCAGAAGATAGGTTGGCAAAAGACCTCGCGGAGATAGGTTCAGACGAAAACATGCTTCTTGTCACCCCCGAGAAAGATATGGGGGTAAAGTCGAGGACAACCGATCCCCATTTACTTCGCCAAATGTATGATCTCGGCATAGAAGTCGGGCAACGAGTGACGCAGAGCCCGTTTATGAATTCCTGATTTTGAGGTGCCGCTTTTTCTTTCTTGAAAGCTGTAGTAAAATACTTATACTACAAACTTCGTTCCACACATCATGCAAACACATAAAGGCTTCACTATATTAGAGCTTCTGGTCGTTCTCGCGGTCATTGGCATGCTCATGTCGGTTGTCATTGTCTCAATGACGGGTATTAAAGAAAAGGGGCGCGATGCAACGCGCTTGCAGCATCTGCAAGCGACCCAAAACGCACTAAACCTCTACTATACCAACCACTCAAAGTTCCCCGTCTTTGCAAGCGCAACAACGATTACTGGTGACGACGCATTTTCTGTCCTGCTTGAAGGCGAACTTTTCATAAGCGAGGTGCCACGAGACCCACAACATCCCGTGCGTACATACACCTACCAGTCAAACGCTTCCGGTTCTGATTACACGATCACCTTCTGTCTTGAGACCGACTCAATTCAGGGATACAGCCAGGGTTGTGGAAACACCAAAAAACCGTAACCAAGGTTTCAGGGTATAGGGTATAGGTTACAGTGTTTTAAGATTTACTATTCCCTGTTCCCTAGTAACAATGCTTCCTCTCACCACAACTTCTCTAAAAACAAGGAAGGGGGTCAATGAGGAGCCGATCTTGTCTTGGGTTGCAGATGAATATCCTTATCGCGAGCAGGGTATTGAATGGTACGCGATACTGGCCGTTATTTTCATCTCGCTTATCGGTGGCGCAATCTTTTTCAGTAACTATCTCCTCGCCGCATTAATTACCGTCACCGCTTTTGCCCTTTTTGTTCAATCGTTTCGTGCTCCACAAAAAGTGCGTTTTGAACTCTCTTCGGAGGGTGTTTCAATAGGCAAAGAGTTTTTCGCGTACGAAACACTCACGTCCTTTTGGGTTGCGAAGGGTAACGGAGAACACCCCAAACTTATTATTGACGCCAAGCGACTCCTCTTGCCCCACTTTGTCATTCCCCTTGGCGACACAGACACCGAGAGTGTCCGTGAATACTTGGGTGCGTATCTCGAAGAGTCAGACGAAGAACATGAGCCCTTCTCCCACGCCATTATGGAGAAGCTCGGGTTTTAGTTAGAAAAAGTTTTTGGTACAAATTAAAAAACGGCTGCCCCGCGGAAATGTGGTTTTGCGACCACACTTCCGCGAAACGAACCGTTTCAGCCCGAGAGCCAGTTGGCTGTGGCGAACGTCGTCGTGAACATGAAGATGAACGCCATCCACGTCAGGTAGAGCAGGGCGACGATGACCATTCCTGCGGCCGGTGTCGTCCTCGTCCTCAGGACCCCGGTCACCAGGAAGTTCCTGATGATGCCGAGGAAGAGGAGCGAAAGCAACACGAGCCACATGGCCGGCTCCACCCCGTACGAGCCGTAGATCGGGAAGATGGGGGTGACCGCGGCGACGAGCAAGATGATGCCTGCGCCGATGGGGTTTCCCGAGCGTGTCGGAACGAGAAAGTTCAAGAACTGCCGCATTGCTTCCTCCAATGAGAAGCTAGGGGTTTACATTTTAATATTAGCATATTTTATATAGAAAGTCAATGTTATAAAAAATTACTATTTTTGCCTTTAAAACAAAATTTATTTTGCACAATTCTTGACATCAAAACCTGATACGGCCATTATAACGACAGTTCGCAACAAGCAGTGGACCAAAAGCAGATGAACACGCTAGCGTTCTGGAAAGCTTTCTTCTTTGGTTGTAAGACGATTCTGTGGCCGCTTATCGCGGTTACTGTGTTGGGGCTCGTCCTTTTCTTTACCGGGAATAAGGATGCCGCTTTGCTTGTGACCCAGTTTGGAACAGTTTTTGTTATCCTAGCAAACCTCGTGTATGTTGTTCTTTTCCATTCACGAAAAAGATGGCCGAACACTACCGCCGCAACACGATTGGGCTATCTTTTCGCTTTTAGGAGTTAACGATACGCGAGCTTCCCAATGGGAAGCTTTTTAATTTTTATGCCCTCGAGAGGAGTTTGATTCCGTAGTTACTAAAATGAGTGCTTCGCACGTAAATCGACATGGTCACAACTCTCGATGGCTTCCGCCATCTCGGCCAGCGACCCCGTCTCGCGGTTTTGCTCGCCCCTGCTCGCAAAACATTGCTCCGACCGCATAAATTGTTCGCAGGCAAAGCAGTTTGCCTGCTTTACACAATTTATGCCCTCGAGAGGAATCGAACCTCTATTACGGGATCCGCAATCCCGTGTCCTATCCGTTGAACGACGAGGGCAATGTAAAAACACTATACCACAAGGATGGGCTTTTTCCATGAACCGCCAACGATTCCCATGTGCACAGCTTTCTGCTACCATTCGCCGAAGAAGTGGGATAAAAATGAACCATGGCACTTGTCATTGGACTCGTGGGGAAGCCCGGTCGAGGGAAGGGGTCGTGTGTACGGCTTATTTCAAAAAGTCTGCAAGAATATGGGGCTTGGGTCAACATTGTCCGCCTTACCTTCTCGTCGGATATCCTGCGCCCCGAGCTTGAACGACGCGCTCTACCCTTCGACCGCGAGCACTGCCAAAAGTTGGCACAGGAATGGGAGACTACTGAAGGCGTGGGAGCATTGAGTCGCCGCATGCACTCGCTTATTCAAGATTACGATGGGGCGCACGTCATTTTTGTCGACGGCGTACGCTGGCCTACCGACTTTGCGATGCTCCGTTCGCTACCGCACAATCTTTTGTTGTACGTGCACTGCGCTCCAGAGACGGCACACAAGCGCCTCACAAGTCGAAAAGAAAAAGAAGGCGAACAAGGCATGTCCCTCGAAGAATTCCTGCGGCTTGATGGCGCGCTCAATGAACAGTTTGTGGAACAAATCGGAGAGCGCGCCGACTACGCTGTTCCAAACGAGACGACTGACGAAACAATGGCGGCACTTGAGAGCACGCTTAAGGGGGGAATAATTCCACGCGCCATACGCCACCTTATGGTAAGATACCCCGTAGAAAAATAAGTGATATATAGTCCCTCGGGGCTCTGCCCCGAGGTAATCTTGGACTATATAAGCTCCACGGCTCGGAAATGGAAACTCCCCCATTTCCATTTCGCTCGCTCTACGTCGCTTATAACGCAAATCCACCCTGAGCTTGTCGAAGGGTGGATTTTTACGCTCTCTTTAACAATTTAACGAGACGAGACTTTTTGCGAGCTGCGTTGTTTTTCTTAATAATTCCCCTCTTCGCAGCTTTATCTATCGCCTTGTAGGCCTCTGATAGGAGTTTTTGAGCTTCTGTTGAATTTTTTCCTGTTGCGGCTTTGCGGATGCTTTTCAACACCTCCTTCATTGCCCTACGGCGACGGTCATTGAAAACACGCTTCCTTTCAGAAGCACGGATGGCCTTCTTGGCTCCACGTGTAATTGGCATGTTCCGCAGTATACGGCATTAATCTCAATGTATCAAGTGCCCCAGGAGAAATGCGGGTATCCCTCAAAATACGTATTGGGTTGACAAAAACGTATTTAATTTTATTGTGTTTGTAGAAACATCCCTCGGGAGGGCGCTCCTATGCTCACGGCACAGGAACAACACGCCGTTAGAAGATACAACGAGGACGCTTTAAGGGGCTTAACATACGGATCGGTGTGGGCAGATTGGTTTAGCCAAAGCGTGTTTGATTGTCTGCCTCCGGATCATACGGTTGTTGATGTTGGATGCGGATATGGAAGAATCGTGCCCATCCTGGAAGATCTCGGCATTCAAAAATACATCGGCATTGATCCGGCTGAAGAACAACTTAACTTCGCCCGGCGTCTCCACCCCCCTTCCCCTCTCCGCACTTTTGAGGTTGGTACCATTTATGACCTCGGGACAAAATACACGGAACGGTTTGACGGCTTTCTGCTCATGGCCGTTCTCATGCACATACCCGCCGCAAGACTTGATGAAGCGCTTTCTTCGCTCCGGCGAGCACTCAAAATCCCCGGAACAGGAATGTTTGCCGTTCCCGTGGGAGGAAAAGACGAGGAGGCACGGGTGGTGGAGATCGAGCCCGGTTTTTTCGTCACTGTGCACAACGAAAAAGCTATAGAGGAGAGCTTTCGTCGTTCCGGTTTCTCGATTAAGGAGACCTTCCGCGCCGAAGACATGCTTCTTGGATCGGTGCGAACCCGCTAACTCTATGCCGCGCATACACATATGCGCGGTTTTTTCGTTCTTAAACAAGCCCCATTCGTTATGATAGTATTACTACATGATCATCCGCCTAACGGGCATGGTGTACGCCAAGGGACGCAACTACGTCGTTTTGGAGGCGAACGACATTGGATATAAGGTACACGTATGCGGGGAGATGCTTACAAGAATGGCCGAGGGCGAGCGTTCCACGCTTTGGACGCACCAGGTTGTGCGCGAAGATGCCCAGGAGCTGTACGGATTCGAGACTCGGCAAGAACTTGAATTTTTTGAAATGCTTATCGCTATTTCTGGCATTGGGCCTCGTTCTGCTATTGCCATCCTCTCCCTCGCTCCGGTCACGACACTCAAACGCGCGATAGCAGGAGAAGATACTACCTACCTCACAAAGGTGTCGGGTATTGGGAAGAAAACGGCGGCAAAAATAGTTCTCGAGCTCAAAGAAAAAATTATACTGGAAGATGGAGATGAGACTGGTGGAACGCGCGGAGAAGAGGGAGAGGCGCTTGAAGCCCTTGTCTCTCTCGGCTACCAAGTGCGTGACGCCAGAGAAGCCCTCAAAAAGGTTGGCTCGGGAACGATCGGAACCAATGAAAAGATAAAAGAAGCCCTCAAGGCCCTCGCGCATTAGGAACAACGTTCATGGACACACTTCTCTTCCAAGTAAAAAAACTTATTCCCCAGAAGCTGTTCTTGCAATTACAGCCCGTCTACCACTATTCGCTCGCCCTCCTCGGAGCGCTCATATACCGTTTCCCTTCCAGAAAAATTATTGTGATTGGTGTGACGGGCACCAAGGGCAAGACAAGTGTTGTTGAACTCACAAACGCCATTCTAGAAAAAGCAGGCTACAAAACGGCTCTTTTAAACACGGTACGTTACAAAATCGACACCGAAGCGTATGACAACAAGTTCAAAATGACGATGCCGGGACGCTTTTTCGTCCAGTCGCTCTTACGCAAGGCGGTACAAAAAAAGTGCCAGTATGCGATTGTCGAAATGACGTCGGAGGGAGCTCGACAATATCGCCACAAGTTTATAGCCATGGACGCGCTCATCTTTACGAACCTTGCGCCGGAGCATATTGAATCGCATGGTTCGTACGAAAAGTATCGCGATGCGAAATTGAGCATCGCGAAGGCGCTCGAGGGGTCGAAGAAGACGCGAACTATCATGGTCGCCAACATAGACGATAACGAAGGCGGCCGTTTTCTTAATCTCTCCGTCAAAGAAAAATATCCCTATGGCATTGCCGATGCCGAACCGTATGAAATTTCACAAGACGAGATGTGGTTTACCTTTGGGGGGACGCGCATCCGTGCACAACTGCGTGGACGTTTTAATCTGTACAACATTCTTGCCGCTCTCACGCTCGCAAAAAGTCAGAATATAAGCATCGAGGTTATGCGGAGCGCGATTGAATCATTCCGTGGAATACCCGGGCGCATGGAATATATTGAACTTGACCCCACAAACCCAATCAGGAACAAACAGGATTTTGTGGTCATTGTTGACTATGCGCACACCCCCGACTCACTCGCGAAGGTGTATGACGTGTTCCAACATTCGAGAAAAATCTGTGTTTTAGGCGCAACGGGAGGAGGGAGAGATCGCTGGAAACGCAAAGAGATGGGGCGAATTGCCGACGCAGAGTGCGCGCATGTCATTCTCACGAACGAAGACCCTTATGACGAGAATCCGCGCGATATTGTAAATGAAGTTGCGAGCGGCATCACACAGCCAACCTATCGTATTATCATGGACCGACGAGAGGCAATCAGAGAAGCCCTTAAGGAAGCGGAGACAAGCGACACCGTCATCATCACGGGTAAGGGCACCGACCCTTATATCATGGGGGCTAACAACACAAAGCTCCCGTGGAGTGACGCGAATGTTGCACGTGAGGAGTTAGCCCATGTGTTACAATCGAGGGTATAATCACTTTCTTCAATTTCGTATGGAACTATTACGTTGGGTACTTATCGGTTTGGCAATAATCTTCGCAGTTTGGTATTTCGGAGGAGGGCAAGGGCGCGGCTCATCATTTGGCGGACCCTTTCTGAACCCGCCGGCTCCACTGAGTACTGGGGACACCTACGGACCGGGTGGGACCATGATCCCAGGAGACTCTTTTATTGGAAACGAGGGGCAGATACCTACGTATGTTGAAACTGTTGAGGAAACACTTCGTGAAAAGGGTACTTCAGAGGAAGAAATCGATCGCGTGACAAAGACTTCCATCTTTGGAGAAAAGGTTGGGTTTGAGAGAGCCTCTGGAGCAAGCCAGACAGACCCACAAAAAGAATACATACTCATTAGGGCCTCATACCAAAACAAAGAACCTGTTACGATAACGGGTTGGCAAGTAAAAAGCATCCTTACGGGTAATGTGGCGGCGATTGGAACTGCGGCGTACCTTCCGCAGCCGGGAATGGTTAACGCTTCGCAGCTGGTTGCTCTTGCCCCAGGCGGCAAAGCATACCTTGTAACGGGTAGCTCCCCGATCGGTGCCTCTTTCCGCATCAATTCGTGTATTGGGTACTACGAGCAGTTCCAAGATTTTCTTCCGCCACTTCCGAGTGAGTGCCCACACCCTAAAGATGATTTTCAAAATTCTGGCACGACAAGTGACGGCCAATGCCTCGATTACCTTGAAACGTTAAATCAATGCGAGGCGCATGTACAAGCCATTCCGCTTTCAATGACCGGGAATCCTGTGTGCCAAGACTTTATTTCCCAATACGTGAGCTATGGCGGCTGTGTTACACTCCACAAAAACGAAACAGATTTCTACAAGAACGAGTGGCGTATTTATTTCGGTCGAGGACAAGAACTGTGGAGGGATAAGCGTGAGTTACTTGTACTCTACGACGCACAGGGGAGAATTGTAGACTCTATTGCTCCCTAAATATTGAGTGTTCGAAAGAGCACAATGCCTGCAGTAACAGCAACATTAAGAGACTCCTTGGTGCCGTGCATACGGACTTCTGCAATACCATCAGCGCTTGAAAGGATTGTTTCGGAGAGGCCGCGCACTTCATTGCCAAAGACAAAAGCTGTTTTTTTCCTGGGGTGAATCTTTTTGTAATCAACAGAGTTCGGAGATTGCTCGACTGCGACAATAAAGTACCCCTCTTTCTTAAGACGCCGGAGTAGGCTGATGGCGTTTTTTGTTGACTTCCACGGAAGCGCTTCGGCCCCAAGCGCTGTTTTCGCAATCTTGTCGTCCTTTCGACCAAAACGGTCCACCGGTGTTGGTGTATAGCCAGTCAAGTATATTTTCTTGACCCCAGCAGCATCAGCTGTCCGAAAAATCGCCCCGACATTGTGAGCGCTTCGAATATTGTGGAGCACAACGATTACCTCAAAAGACTCTTTCATGCACAAAAGGTAGCACTCGATACATACGGCCTGCAAGGGAACACTTTTACGTAAAACATAAAACATACTATACTACTACTATGCTTTCCGTATTTCCCGATCTTCTTTCGTTTGCCATTCTTGCCCCTTTTATTATCCGTATTTTCTTGGGCGGGTACTTTTTACTAAGCGGTCTCTATACCCTTAGAGGAATCTATGCAAAAGAAAAAACCTTCTTTTTGCCTGCTTGCGCGATCCCGATTATGAGCGTTATCGGAGGCGCGCTCGTGCTTCTCGGACTTTACACGCAACCCGCCGCAATTCTCCTCGCGCTCCTCTCGATCTACATGGCACGCGACTCGAAAAACCGTATCACCTTTCTCCTTCTCACCGGAATGGCGCTCTCCCTCCTCTTTACTGGTGCTGGCGCTTTCGCTTTTGATTTGCCGCTCTAGTCGCTCTGTGGTAGTATTCTTTCGTCCATTATCAGTTTTTAGGGTGATGTTCTGGCGCTAAACTAAAAAGTTATGCGCTCGTAGCTCAATGGTAGAGCAGCGGCCTTTTAAGCCGTTGGTTGGAGGTTCGACTCCTCCCGGGCGCACTATAAGAAAAAGCTACCCTCGGGTAGCTTTATTTCGTTTAGCGGCTGATCAACACTGTGCCTGCAAGGGCATCTCCGTAGCCGTACACGACTTCCTGGAACTCATCATCGGTGCCCGCGTTTTCCTGGAACCCGAGGGCAAGCACAAACTTCCCTGCTTCGAAGTCACGGATCAATTCATCGCGGTTGGTGAAGTAACTGAAGAAATCGTTGTAAATGTCTATTTCCTGAACAAGTTTCTTCGTGGTGAGGGGGCGACTCTCTTTGAATGCCGCCGAGTATGCTTCAGTGCATTCTCTGGATTCCCAAAGCGCGAAGCCTGTGCCCATGCCAACGGGACCGTTCGCAACCTTAAGGGTTTCCGGCCTGAACGGGGTGAAGCGATAGACTTGGAAGCCATGGCAGGCATCAAGATTCTGGTACGCAGAGACCTCAATCCTCAAGACGGGTCTTTTGGTTGCCTCATTGACTACGAGGGTCACCTTGTCCCCCGAGGTTGGATAATACAGACCGGCTACGCCTGCATTTGCCGCAAACGGAAGCATGAGAGCGACAACCACTCCGCAAAAAATGTTCAACAACCAAGGCTTCATTGTGTTCCTCGCCCAATGCAATCTCAATACTTTATAGCACAAGTAGTATGTGTCGGCAAATATAATAACCACATAAACAAAGGCCCCTGGAGAAAGTTGGGGCCTGTTTTGGCGCTACGCGCCGAACCTAAGAGACGAGCGGTGTGCTATGTCATATTGATTTGTACTACCGACAAAAGAACTGTTTTCGGAAACTGTTTTCGGAAGAAGCCGAGTATCTAACCCAACGAGGGCGTAACGTGGCTTTCGAAAACTGCTTTCGAGGATCTCTCTATATAGTACAAAGCGCCCAATGTTGACGCAATGGCAAAGGTGTGGATAACTTCTAAATGCTCAAAACGAACCTTTCTAAACCCACTGCAAGATCCTCTCCTCCAAGACGCGCTTCGTGGTATAGGGATACAAGGGAGCTCGAGAGTGTCTGGAGCTCTTTTTCTTTGAAATTTCTTACAAAACCTCGGGTTTTTCTCTCAACAAATGGGTTGAGTGCAAGCTTCTTAACAGCGTGAGGCCCCACCCTTTCTGCCTGCGCAACAGAAAGAAGGTTCTTTATCTGCCAGAAGATGGTTCCGTGGATTTGCTCAGGTTCGTGCCCGGTATGCAAAGCTTTTGTGAGGAGCACCCAAGCCTTTTCCCTGTTTCGAGCGCCAAGGGCATCCGCGAGTTCGAAACCGAGGGTGTCTCGTTTGTCTTTGCCGGCTTCCTTGTCAAAAGACCAAACTTTTTTTGCATGCTTGGCAAAAATCTTTTTGAGCGGCGCCGCAACTTTTCTCTCTTTAAAAACAAAGACTGTGTTGGATGCGGCGAGGATTCCGGCGTTGTGCTCAACATAGTCTGCGATTTCGGAAACAGCAAGCGCGTCTTTCAATATGACTATATTGTTGGTCTCAAAAAGACCGCGTGTGACTGTAAATTCTTCGAGCGACCCGATGGAGATTGTCTCCTCATCAAAGGTGATGAGTGGCGCTTCCGGCTTCTTTTGCTTGAGAACGTCGACAAAAACAGCAGCTTTTTCGGCGACGAGTTCTGATTGGGAGCCGTAAAAAAGATAAAGCATATATGTATACTACCTCGCACTCTGCCGATGGACAACACGTGGGCGCACTGCTACACTGCAAGTAGCATTGAAAACTGAGCGAGGCGGCTATGCTTCGAGGCCTAGTTGCCGCTATTTTTTTCGCGCTTCTCGGTGGGTGCGGCAATACACCCTTTCAACACATTGAAGAAACGTATAGTAAAGACCATGTGCTTAGTGAGGCTGTAAAGGGATATCTCTCAATAAGCGGCTTCGGTTACGTTGGACTACCAATCTTTGCCGGATATTGGGCAGGAAGCGCGTTCGTCATTGATGCCGATGGCACCGCTCTCACTGTCGCGCACAATATTTGGTACGTGCACGCGACCGAAATCAACGCGGAAACGCATATTGGGGAAACCTATCAAGTCGACATTGTTGGATTCAAGAAGGAGGCGGATATCGGCGTCATCCGTGTCGCTCCCTACAGAGATATGCGGCCGCTTCCTATCGGCGACCCCAACGCGCTCAAAATCGGTGACATGCTCTATGGCATATGCACAAAGATGGGAACTCCCACCGTGTTCGGTCCGCTTCTCGAAAAGGGTGTCGATGACTACTACACAGACCTGAAAGTCACCCTAAAGAATCTCATGGTGTTTGACGGAGACACCCAACCGCAAGGATGTTCCGGTGGGCCAGTAATCACCGAGAATGGCAAGGTCGTCGGAGTCATAACCGGCATGCCGACAGAAACATTACTGACCGTTGAGGGGGGTGTTGTGAAACAACACTACGTACAGCGGGGAAGCGAAATCTATTTTGTCCCCATCGACCAGGCGCTTGCGGTGGCTCGTCGCATCATTGAAGAGAGTCGTAGATAATATATGAATCCCGCGCCCTGTTTCAAAAAGGTGCGGGATTTTTTATTCGACAAACGGCTTCATCTCCCCCCACCTTTTTCCAAGAGAAGCATCCGCGATAATCGGGACCTCCTCTTCCAAAACTGTTTCCATTGTCTTTTTAATAGCCAGCGTCGCTTCTTTCGCCACTCCGTCTGCTATTTCATATAAAAGCTCGTCGTGTACTTGTAAGAGAAGGAATGCTTTATCGCTCCATTTTTTCTCCTGGAGCATTGTTTCAATCTTTACAATCGCAAGTTTGATAATATCTCCCGTAGCTGTGCCTTGAAGCGGAGCATTAACCGCCATGCGTTCAGCGGCCGCCCTAATATAGGGGATGTTTGATGTAATACCCTCAAAGTATCGCCGGCGTCCGAAGAGCGTCTCGGTGTACCCGCGCTTTGCCGCCTCGCGCTTTATGTCTTCCAAATAGCGAGCAATGCCCGGGAATTCGTCAAAGTAACTATTGTAAAACGTTTGTGCTTCTTCCCGCGTACCCCCAAGCGCTTTTTGGAGACTTGTAATTCCCATTCCATAGATGATGCCGAAGTTGATCGTTTTTGCTTTGCGCCTCATCTCTTTCGTCACGTCCTCTTGCGACACATTAAAAACTCTCGCGGCGACGGCTCCGTGCACATCACGTCCTTCTTTAAAAATGCGTGTCAAATCTTTATCTTTCGAGAGAATAGCGAGCACGCGTAGCTCTATCTGTGAGTAATCAAGCGCCGCGAGCGTGAACCCCTTTCGCGCAACAAATGCGCGGCGAATCCGTGCGCCATGTTCACCTTTAATGGGAACATTTTGAAGATTTGGGTTCTCCGAGGCCATACGCCCCGTTGTCGTGCCAGTTTGTATAAACGATGTATGAAGCGCCCCTTCGCTGTCCACCATACCGGGGATATTGTCGATATAGGTTGAGACGAGTTTTTGAAATTCACGAAACGCGAGAATATCAGTGATAATTGGGTGCGACCCCTCAAGCTTTAAGAGCTCGGACTCGCGCGTGGAGCGCGCGCCCCCCTCCGTCTTTTTAAGACCCTTCGCCGTAAGCCCCATTTTGTCAAAAAGTACTTCCCCCAACTGTCGTGGCGAGTTGATATTGAAACGTGCGCCCGCTTGTTTCCAGATCCGCTCTGACAGCGTATCGAGTTCTTTGTGGTATTCTCGTGATAAATCTTTGAGATACGGCATGTCAATCAACACCCCTCGTCGTTCTGCTTTTTGTAAGATAGGGATCAGTGGTAGTTCTATCTCGCGGTAGACGCGGGTTAGACCGAGAGTTTCGATCTCGCGGAGAATCCCCTTTCTTGCTTCGGAAAATGTCTTTGCTTGCGCGTGACGCATGATGTCGTCGAGTCCCGGATTTGTGATATCTGAATTGACGAGCCATAGAGCGATTGCCGTTTCAGCAACCTCGCGAGGATCGGGTTTCCCCTCCATTGTCTTCTCTTCTTCCGCAACCCCCTTGCGCTCACCTAAAACATTCCGAAGCCGATCTTCGAGCGTGCGAAAGTCGAGTTCTTGGAAGAGCGCGGACACGTTCTCGATGCTTAAAACATCTCTCCAAGTTTTTGTGGGCAAAGAAAAATCAATCGGGGCATCCCTTCTGATAGAGGCCAGTGTCTTTGAAAAGAGTGCTTCCTCTTCGTTGTCTTTGAGCAGTTGGATAATGCGCGGCTTAATCCCCTTTTTCTCAAATGCCTTTTCATCTTTTTTAAGTTTTGCGTACATGTCTTCAATGCCGCCAAAAGCGAGAATGAGCTCCGTTGCAGTCTTTTCTCCAATACCACGAATGCCGGGGATGTTATCTGAAGGGTCTCCACGAAGCCCTTTGTAGTCGGCGAGAAGTTCTGGGCCAAAGCCAAAGCGCTCCTTCACCGCCTTCTCGTCATAAAGAATAGTGTCTGAGATGCCCTTTTTGAGTGTGTAGACCATAACCTTGCGGTCGTCCACCAAACTGAGCGTATCCATATCGCCAGAGGCAATGATAACTTCGAGTTCTTCTTTCTTCCGCGCGCCTTTGGTCTCGTAGACAATGGTGCCAATGACATCGTCCGCTTCAAACCCCTCTTTTTGATAGATGGGGATCCCGAACGCTGTAAAAACATCGCGCGAGCGATTCATCTGCGCGATAAGATCGTCTTCGGCTCTTGGGCGTTTCGCTTTGTACCCTTCATACGCCTCATGGCGAAATGTTGGCCCCGCCATGTCGTAGCACGAAACGATATAGTCGGGCTTAAGCTCGCTGACAAGCTTGATCAACATTGCCGAAAGCCCATACAGACCTCCTGTCGGCTCACCTTTTCGCGAGGTGAAGTTTGGAAGCGCGTGGTACGCGCGGTGAAGGATGGCGTGAGCGTCGAGAAGGACGAGTCGCTTCTTTGTTTTTTCTTTTGTTTGTTTCATGATTGTGACTCTGCAATTCTGACTTTTCTTGTCCTCTCGTCTACTCCTTCAAAATATATTTTTATTGCGTCTTTGGGTAGTACCGCCTCCACTCTGTCGGCCCATTCTATGAAAACAAGATTCTTTGGGTCTTTTGCAATATCATCCCAGCCCAAACGCAAGAGTTCTTTGCCGTCTTTCAGGCGGTAGGCATCAATATGAATAAAGTGGGTGAACTGCGCGTGATGCATCGCATACACGCGCTCGATGATAAATGTTGGGGAAACTACCGGCTCCGAAATACCGAGTACTTCTGCAATGTTTTTGACAAAAGTGGTTTTGCCGCTTCCTAAGTCTCCATAAAGCCCAACAACGGTTGCCCGCAGCGCTCCTCTTTGCGCAAGTGCTTCGTGCACCACCTTTGATGCGATATCCTTCAGATCGTTATGGCTTTTCGCGTGGAACTCGCTCATCCCGATAGTGACAGGTCGCGGCCAGTTTGACTGCGTACTGTTTTTAATTAAATAAGGCTAATAAGTAAAACTTCTATACTGCCCCGAGAGGCGTGGCCGTGGTCACTATCGGGACTCATGTGCTTATTGTACCAAATGAAAGGGCGCGAGGGGATGAATCCCTCGCGCCCACTTTGTTTGCCTCGCCGCTACTGAATCCGCCAGGAACCATCCGGCTGCCGGCAGGCGGTGCCGTGCCCCGGTTGGGTCTGCCCGCCCACAGTCACCGTCGTCTGGTACTCGCGACAGTAGAGCCCGGGCCGCGGCTCCCACGTGTAGACGGGGGTCACCGTGCCGTAGTGCCCGGTGTCGGGGTTACGCCACGTTGTGGTCGTGTTGCGCGGAGCGTCGTTCAGCGCCTGCTCCGTCGTCTGCGACATGAGCCGACGGTCCACGACATCCATCGAGCGACCCATTTCGCCTCCGACGGCGGCGCCCAACAGGGTGCCGATGCCGACGGCCGCGAGCTGACCCTTGCCATCCCCGAACTGTGCCCCCGCAAGCCCTCCCGCGAGAGCGCCGAGGATAGTACCCGCCTGTTGGTTCTCGCCGCCCGCACAGCCAACAGGGCCGGCAACGAATAGCGAAACCGCCAGTAGTACCACCGAAGCCATTCTTTTGATCATCTTCGTGCTCCTTATTCACTCCGCAGTTGGGTGAATTTCAGGGTTAATTATATCATATTTAAACAAAAAGTCAAACATTGCGAGGCCTTGGGAATAGAGCATGTCAGCACGCAACACACAAGGATGCCTCGTGCGCGGCGTGTGCGAAGTACGACGAGAGTTTGTACGCAAAATTTTTTGCGCGCGCGGAAGAACGGACGCATTCGCACGAAACCACTGTTTCAACAAAGTGCAATATTGTTTTACATTACAGCGCACGATAAGATGAAAGTACGAGTCGCTTTTCTTTTACCCCCTCCCCCATGGTCACGTTTGACGAAGAAAAACAACAAAAGAAGTTACAAGAACTCCACACGGAGGAAGCGGAGGATTTGGCAAAATTTATTTCGGAAGAACATGGCCTTACA
>JACQLS010000006.1 GCA_016204005.1 Parcubacteria group bacterium
AATGCGGGATGGGAGAATCGAACTCCCGACCTCAGTTTGGAAAACTGATGTTATACCATTTAACTAATCCCGCGCTTTTAAGCTATATCATACACACTATACTAAATACCACAGACTCTTTCCATTACCAAACGGTTCGACAAGCTCGCCATAAGTGATATCATAACATCACCAAATGGAAACATTCTTTCTTACTATTTTAAAAGGCCTCGCCGCATTCGTAGCTACGGTAACCCTTTTTTTAGGGTTCGGGGGGACGCCGCCAACTGATCCTGTTGCTACCCTTGCACCACTCGTTATCTCTGAGACGATCGGGGAAGGAATCAAAAGTGAAGCAGCCGAGGAGACTAAGTCGACAGAAGCAACTGATACTGAAACAAGGGCTTCGGAAGACACCGCTGAAGTACCTGGGAGCATTACTGCATCAGCGGGCCTTCTCCCCCAATCGGAGCCGATCTCGCAAACCGTTATCGAGGAAGTCTTGAACCGCATACGAGTGCCCAAGCACGAGGTACAGCTTTCCGTCCCTGAAACAAACGACATCGCGCGCAAAGCGGTCGTTAATATCTTTTGTATTTCAAAAAGCGGCGGACTCTTTGAACCGCTCTCGGGAAGCGGGGTTATTATTGACCCGCGCGGCATCATCTTGACCAATGCCCATGTTGGACAATACTTCCTTCTGCGCGATTACCTCGACATTAAAGATTTCATCGACTGTATCATCCGCACAGGAAGTCCGGCACACGTGGCGTACCGAGCAGAATTGGTCTTCCTCTCTCCCGCATGGGTTGAGAACAATGCGAAAAAGCTTTCCGAAGAGGACCAGCGCGGCACGGGCAAAGACGATTATGCTTTTTTACGCATTACCGAAACCATCCCAAAGGAAGACGGGGTGCCTTCTTCATTTACAACTCTTTCACCTAAAGAAAAAAGCGATCGCGACCTAAAAAATCTTCCCGTGCTTGTGGCGAGCTATCCTGCGGGATTTTTGGGTGGCACTTCCATTAACCGCGACCTGTGGGCCGCTTCTAGCGTGACAGACATTGTCGGAATATACACATTCCGTGAGACCGAGCCATATACCCCCGACATATTTGGCATGACTGGCACAGTTGGTACGCAAGAAGGTTCTTCCGGTGGCGCCGTGGTAAGTTTGGAAGATGGTTCATTGGTCGGACTCATCACTGCCCGCACTGAAGGAAAGACGACCGGCGAACGCGAACTTAGGGCGATAACCATTTCCCACATAAACGAAAGCCTGTACGCATACATGGGGCTTACATTTGAAGCATTTCTCAAAAAGGATTTACGGGATATACAACGTATCTTTGAGGAGAACGATGCCCCACGCTTGAAGAAACTTCTTGAAGAATCTCTTGACAAGCAATGAGTTTTTTGATATAATTGACTTGGCAACTAGTAGTTTGGTTTTGGTTAGGTTTTTGATTCTTTCCATCTCGCTCAACACCAACAGACGGAGACGTTCAAATGCGACAGACAGCAATCTGGGCCGCGGTACTCACCGCCTTTGCGGCGCTCGCCCTGCCCACCTCTACGGGAGCCCATCCGGCTACGACGCAGGGCGAAAATCCCTACGCCGAAGAGCTCGCTTTCATCATGCGAGTCACGGAATTCGGCGACCCGGGCTCCTTCCAGATTGAACTCCGGGAGACACTCGATGATATCCCGGGGATCGTTCTCGAGCCCAACGAACACCCGCTCGGGGTGTACGCGTATGTCACTCGCACCATTTACCTGCGTGCAGACATCGACATCGAGCGAAATCCATGTGCGCGGGCTGTGCTTGTGCACGAGCTCACTCACCACGTCCAAATGCACGACCTCGCCCACTATAGCGAGGCAGTCGCACGGACGCAGCCGGAATACAACCTCGCCTACTTCGCGCAACTATTCCGGGAAAAGATGGAAAGCCAGGCACGCCAAATCCAACGCCTCTGGCTGGGCACGGCGACTCTCCCCCCCTTCGGCACTGCGGAGAAAGACGCCGAAACCTGTGCCACGTGGCTCCGGTCTGAGACGCCCGCGTGGAGACGGATCACCCCCTAACCAAGACCCAACGAAAGGAGAACCGACATGTTGGGGAACGTAGCAAGCCCCTCATCCTAAGCGTTCACGATGAACGACGGACGAGGGGCTTTGTAATTGTAGAAGTGGGAAGTGAGTACAAAAAATTGCCTCCTCTTTTTATACATGCAACCAGACCCTCATGCGCGAGTATCAAGAGCTGACGCTTAATACGGTCTCCTGCTACATTTTTCTTTGCTCGGGCAATAACATCCTTTTCCGAAAGTAGTTTGGGTGCGTCAATGAGCACCTTAACAATTGCGCCACGAATTTCTCGATCAGACCCCTTGAACTTTGACTGCTTCTTATATCCTTTTGCCGTCACATTTGGATTGCCGTAGATTTCTTTTATGTGTGTCCCGTAATCCATGAGCGCCCAGTACCATTCACGCGGATTTTCTGTGGGAAGTGTTTGCTCCACCAATTCTAAAATCTCCATATCATCCGCTTTCCGATACGACATACTGACATTCTCAAGTATGTCAGTATGTCGCGCGGGTGTGCCGCGGTCTTTGAAAAAATGGTGAATAAAAACGGCTCTAATATTTGTTTCAATAAATGGAGTCGGTTCGTTAAAAGCAAACGCTCGTATGGAAGCAGCTGTCGCTCCCCCGATGCCGGGGAGATTCTTCAGTGCTTCAAAATCGCGCGGGAGTTTTCCTTGATAATCCTCGACAACGATCTTCGCTAGGCGGTGGAGATTAACAGCGCGTCGGTTATAGCCGAGCCCACTCCATGCTTTTAAAACTTCGCTAAGGGGCGCCTCTGCAAGCGCGCGAAACGAAGGAAAGGATTGTATAAACGACGGATACTTCACAAGCCCCCTTTTGACTTGGGTTTGCTGGAGCATTATCTCTGACACAACAATCCTGTAGGGATTTGTTGTGTTTCTCCACGGAAGATCTCGTCCGTGTTTTTTATAGTACCGCCAGACAATTTTCTGAAACCGCGCGATGTCGCGAGACAAAAGCTTCTTCATAGATCGATGTCTATCCCGACAGGGGCATGATCAGAGCCAAGAATAGCTGGCAAAATGAACGCATCGCGGAGACGCGGCCGCAAATTTGTGCTAACGAAAAAGTAGTCGATGCGCCATCCCACGTTTCTGTCCCGTGCATGCGTCTTCATATCCCAGTACGAATAACTGCCCTCTACTCTCGGATGGAAAAGACGAAAGGTGTCGATGTAGCCATGGTTCACCACCTCATCAATCCATGCCCGCTCTTCGGGAAGGAATCCTGTATTACCCTCATTCTCTTTGGGGCGAGCGAGGTCGATTGCTTCGTGCGCAGTGTTCACGTCGCCGCAGAAGATAATTTTGTGTCCCTTTTTGCGTAACGCCTCTATGTGTTCCAGAAAGGCGTCATAAAAATCAAACTTGTACGCAAGGCGCTCTGGTCCGCCTCCCCCATTCGGAAAATACACATTAAAAAGCACCACGTCTCCAAAATACGCCGCGAGAAGACGCCCTTCATTATCGAAACGATCTATTCCCATCCCGTACTCAACTTTATCCGGTTTGTTTTTTGTGTATATCGCAACTCCACTATACCCCTTTCTCATTTTTGATGACGCAAAGTAAGAGAAATAACCTGGTGTCTCGCGCACTTCATCGGGGAGTTGTTCCGCGTCTGCTTTCGTTTCCTGGAAACAAAAGATGTCAGGGTCTTCCTTCAAGAAGCGCGGCCAATAGCCGTTTCGGTGGACGGAGCGAAGACCGTTAACATTCCACGAAAGTATTTTCATGATTGGGGGTGCTACCTACTCAAACCTGACGGGGATCTCTAGGGCATCATCGTGTTCCGGGAGTCCCGATGCATTTGATTTTCTAAGAATGAGTGCCCCGCGTTTCGAGAAATCGCCCACGACTATCGGTTTTTCAAACACAATTGTTCCGCGGAATGGAACAAATTCCTCGGTCATCCACTCTCCCTCCGCTTCCGCGTAGGATTGGGCGATAATTTTCCCATCCCAATCAACGAGTACCAGGGGAAATGTTGCCTCAAAAAACCAGTAACCGCGCGCTTCACCTTCTACAATAAGCGGGCTCTCGAGCACTCCGTTTGGGCGCGGGGAAACAATGCGTATCAAGCCCTGTTTTTCGAGTTCGTTACCTATATTTTCTACAAACATCTTTCCATTTGCTCGGCACTGTCGTGGATACGACTCTGCAATCGGGTTGCCCGCGGCAACGCAATCTTCAAAGTTAGCTATCGCAACTCCATGAGGAGCATTGCCTGACACATTGAGAATTTCTCCCAGCACCTTGATAGACCAGGCGCCAACGATAAGGAAGAGGATAATGAGAAAGAGTGTGAGACTGTATCCTTTCATTAGAACATATTGTATCACGAAAGAACTGGTGCGTTGGGCGATGCAATAAAAACTCCGACAAGACAAGTGTGCCTCATTGCCACCTTATAGTTATAGTGTGGAGAGACACCAGGTGTTTGAAAGAGGCACACATGAAAAAGGGGCCGCTCATTCTTTGGTTTAAAGACATGACAAAAGATTCTTTGAGTCTTGCTGGCGGCAAAGGTGCGAATTTGGGTGAGCTCGTATCAAAAGGTGTTGCCGTTCCAAACGGCTTTACGGTTACCACGGAGCTCTGGCGATCCTTTATGGAGGATGGCGAGCTTACGGCAACCATTCAGGGACACTTGAGCCGTATTAATTTCAACGCCAACGATGGTTCACTCGGACAATACGCAAGCTACATTTGGCGGGATATTGTAAATACCGAAATGTCAGAGCGCCTGAAACAAACAATTAACAGGGCGTATCTCCTCTTGGACAGAGAATACAGCAGGGACAAAAACACAGACGTTGCTGTCCGTTCTTCGGCAGTGTGCGAAGATAGCAACGACTCGTCGTTTGCCGGGCAACACGAAACATATTTGAACATTCGTGGCGCAAAGAACGTCATCGAACACATCATTAAGTGCTTCGCGTCCCTGTTTACCGAACGCTCTATTGCGTATCGCCACGAACGTGGCATTCCCCTGTTTCCTCGAGACGGTATTGCCGTGGTGGTGCAGAAAATGGTGCGTTCAGACAAGGCATCCGCAGGCGTTGCTTTCTCACACGAGCCCGTAACGCAAGCGCCATTCCTCGTCTGTATCCAAGGAAGCTGGGGTCTTGGTGAGGCGGTTGTCGGAGGCGAAGTTACCCCCGATACGTTTATGGTTTTGAAGCCGCCAACGAAGGGCGCGCGACCCATCCTTGCCCGCAAAGAACTCGGAACAAAAATGATTAAGTGCATTTACGGCTATGGTGAGCATGGACCTACCCGCATGGTTGAAACAGCAAAGGACGAACGTGAAAGCTTTTGTCTTTCAGATGAAGAAATCCTCTCCCTCGCGGAACAAGTACTACTCCTTGAGGAACACTACGGACGCCCCATTGACGTAGAGTGGGCAAAGTTCGGAGACGGCGAGAAAGTGGGCGACGGGAAGATATACATTGTGCAAACCCGACCCGCAACAGCACTCAGGGATCCACTTATCCAGAAAACAACCTACGTTAGAAATGGGGAGTCAGGGGAAACGCTTGTGGTAGGCGCCGCAGCTTCTCCGGGAGCTGTTGCGGGCATTCCACAGGTAGTTGATTCGCCTGATGACCTCTCCCAATTTGTTGACGGAAATATTCTTGTTGCAAAAAAGACGGACCCAGACTGGCTTCCTGCCATGCGGCGGGCAAAAGCGGTCGTGACTGACGAGGGCGGAAAGACCTCGCATGCGGCCATTGTCGCGCGCGAACTCGGAATCCCTTGCATCGTCGGCACGCGTAATGCCACGAAGGTCCTCAACGGGAGCGATGAGGTTACTGTCGATGCAAACCAGAACGAACGCGGTGAGGGTGTTGTGTATGAAGGCATCCTCGCTCTAGAAACAAAGACGACGGACCTTCGTCCTACTATTGAGGCCAAGAAAAAGACGAAGACTAAGGTTATGTTCATTATGGCGGATCCGGGAAGCGCGGAGCGATTCTTCGCGTACCCGAACGACGGAATTGGCTTGGTGCGCCTTGAGTTTGTCATGGAAAACTTGATCCGCCTTCATCCGTCACTTGCGACAATCGGCAACAAACTGAACGAACTTTTGCTTTCGGATGAAGAAAAGGCAAAAATTGCTCAACTAACAGCCGGGTATGACACCATTCGCGAATATGTGGTGAGCACATTGACGCAGGGCTTAGCGCTTCTCGCTGGAGCGATGTATCCGAACCCGATCATCGTCCGCTTTTCTGACTTCAAGACAAACGAATATCGACGTTTGTTGGGTGGCCATATCTTCGAGCCGAATGAAGAGAACCCGATGCTGGGCTGGCGAGGGGCTTCCCGCTATTACGACGAACGTTATCGGGAAGCATTCCATCTCGAGTGCGAGGCAATCAAACGGGTGCGCGATGAATGCGGCTTCACGAACGTGAAGGTGATGGTCCCCTTCTGCCGTACGCCCCTTGAGGCACAGAACGTATTAGCAGAAATGAGCAACGCTGGTCTCGTTCGCGGGGAAAACAAACTTGAAGTCTACATGATGGTCGAAATCCCAACGAATGTTCTACAGCTTGAGGATTTCGCTCCATACTTCGACGGTTTCTCCATTGGCTCAAACGACCTGACCCAATTGACCCTTGGCATTGACCGCGACTCTGGCGCACTCGCGCACATTGGCGATGAGCGAAATCCGAGCGTGCAGATATTGATGAAGATGGCGATTGAAAAAGCAGGCCGACTCGGGAAGCCGATTGGCATCTGCGGACAAGCGCCCTCAAATCATCCTGATTACGCGGCATTCCTCGTCGGATGCGGCATTGACTCCATTTCGGTCATGCCCGATGCTGTGCCACAAACAATCGACAATGTTCTTAGAGCAGAAACCGAGCTCGCGGAAAAGGCCGCTCGGGGAAAGACACCTCTATTAATGAAGAAGCATGAAGAGGAAGGAGTAGAGGACGTGAAGGGATGTTTCTAAAAGTTTATAAAAGAATCACTAACCCTGCTTAAAGCGGGGTTTTTTAATCTTCTAATTTCAAAATACGGTGCAAAATTCAAAACCTTTCTCCCGTCAACATTCTTAAATTCTCAAGAATTTAAGAACTTGCGGAGAGGTCTGCCGCAACTCCGTCAGTTGACCCTTCTTAAAACGACCCC
>JACQLS010000001.1 GCA_016204005.1 Parcubacteria group bacterium
GATCTACCACTATCGGGATGAAACTCCCCAGTAAAACTCTTCCTTTTGTTTTTCTTTCACTTCTCATCATAGGAATTTCTTTTCTTGCTGGAACATACGTTGGATATGAAAATCGAGCAGGCATCCTCAAAGTAAGCGGGCTTATCAACAAGGAGACGCCAGTTACCGCCCAAGAGTCATTGGTCGACTTTTCCCCTTTTTGGGATACATGGAACGCCATAAATGAGAAATACGTACCGGCAACAAATGGTGCGACAAGCTCACCGCAGGCATCCTCACAGGAGGCAACTACAGGGGAAGTGACCGCGCAAGATAAGGTGTGGGGGGCAATACAAGGCCTTGTAGACTCACTCGGTGACCCATATTCGGTCTTTCTCCCCCCAGAGGATTCAGAGGTGTTTGAAGAGAATATCCAGGGCAATTTTGGGGGTGTTGGCATGGAGATCGGAATGCGTGACGACACACTCACAGTCATAACACCGATCAAAGACACGCCCGCGGAACGCGCTGGGATTGAGGCGGGCGACAAAATTTTAAAAATAGGCGACACGATAACTGCGGATATTTCTCTTGAAGATGCTGTGAGGCTTATCCGGGGAGAGATCGGCACGGAAGTCGTGTTTACAATCGTACGCGAGGGGCGGAAGGGACCTTTTGATGTCGCGGTCAAGCGTGCGATTATCACCATCCCAACCATCGATACAGAACTTCGTAAGGATGGTGTTTTTGTCATTCAACTGTATAACTTTTCAGGGCAATCGCCGCGGCTCTTCCGTGAATCGCTTCGTGAGTTTGTACTTTCGGGGAGCAACAAGTTGATTCTTGATTTGCGCGGGAACCCCGGTGGCTTTCTTGAAGCAGCCGTTGAAATCTCAAGTTGGTTCTTGCCCGCGGGTAAGATCATCGTTACCGAGGATTTTGGGCCAGGCAAAGAAGACCTTGATATCATCTACCGAAGCCGCGGGTATGATGTCTTCAATGAAAACTTGAAGATGGCCATCCTTGTCGATAAGGGTTCCGCGTCAGCCGCTGAAATCATGGCTGGGGCACTAGCAGAACACAAAGTCGCTGTCTTGGTCGGCGATAAGACTTTTGGTAAGGGTTCGGTTCAAGAACTTATAAAGATTACACAGGACACCTCTCTCAAACTTACGGTCGCGCACTGGCGAACCCCCGAAGGAACACTGATTTCCAAGGATGGCATTACCCCTCTCCATATGGTAAAAATGACTGACGAAGACAGAGAGAAAAAGAAGGATCCACAACTCGATAAAGCGGTTGCCCTCCTTCTTTCGCAGTAAAACATACACACATGAAGATTATTCTCCTACAAGACGTACCGAAAGTGGGGCGAAAATATGAAGTAAAGGACATGGCGGACGGTTTCGCGCGCAATTTGCTTATACCTCAAGGAAAGGCGGAAGTGGCGACAGAGGCGGCGCTTCTTCGTATAAAGAAACTCCGTGATGAGAGACAACAACGGACAAAAGAGGGGAGGGCCATCCTTACCAAGGCGCTTCAAAAGATTAGCGGGGAAACAATCACGCTCACAGTAAAGGCGAACGCTAAGGGAAGTTTGTTTGAAGGTGTCGATGGAGAGAAAATCAGAAGTGTTTTACAAGAGAAAACCGGAACAGAAGTTCCGGTTGAATCCCTGCTCTTCGACGCCCCGCTTAAAAAAGTTGGAGAGTATGCAATTGCGATACGATGGGAAGGGGAAGAGGTATCGTTTACTCTGAAAATAGAGGCGGATAAGTAACTAGTGCTAGATAACTGACACTCGCTTCCTTTTCCACGCCTTGCCGGTGTAGTGAGTCTTACGTACTTCGTCGAACTTGACTACCCCGTCCTTGAGCGCAAAGAGGGTGTGGTCCTTCCCGACACCAATGTTCTTTCCTGGGAGGATTTTAGTGCCCCGTTGGCGCACAATAACAAAACCCGTCTTGGTTTTTTGACCATCGTGTAGTTTGGTCCCAAGGTACTTTGGGTTTGAATCTTTTAAGTTTTTCGCTGTACCGCCAGCCTTTCTATGTGCCATGAAATGTAAAGGTTTAAAAGTTTAAAGGTTTAAACATGATACAAGATGTGCTGGAAAAATGCAAGATTGCCCTTAGAAAGATCGACCGGCGAGAGGACTGGTTTATTATAGCCTTGATTATATTGGTCGGTTTTGGCGGCTTTGGGCTTGGACGTCTTTCTTTGGGGGAAGGTGCCAAGGAACCAGTTCTAATTGAAAATCTCACGACTCAAGGGCGCGAGGGCGCGCAAAAAGGCATCGATACTGTGGGGGCGGTGGGACAGGTCGTTGCTTCCCGAAACGGAGGGAAGTACCATTTCCCATGGTGCTCATCCGCCGAACGTATTAGTCAAGAAAACAGAGTGTGGTTTGAAAGTGTTGAGCAAGCAAAGAGGGCAGGGTACACACCGGCAAGTAATTGTCCCGGGTTAGAGTAAGCACCTAACTAGCATGCAAAAAAATCTTAAACGGAGTGCCATGACAATCCTTGGAGGGGCCTTTATTGTTGTCGGGTTGGGTGGGTTGGTATTGCCTTTTGTGCAAGGGCTTTTATTTATTTTTCTGGGTGTGTATCTTCTCTCCCTCGAATATCACTGGCTCAAAAGCAAATTGGAGCATTTTGAGGCAAAGTACCCGACTCTGGAGCGGTATGCCAAGCGGTTTCGTGCTTTTTTTGATAAAATATAGATATTGATCCGGATGCAATGGTTTATTTCACTCAAAAACTCAATAAAGGATTCGTCCTTCTCTTCACCTCGCAAGCCATACGGAAAACTGCCCTCTCTTTACTTTCCGTCTTCTTGCCCATCTTCCTCTTTCAGATCTTTGATGAAAACTTTTTTCTTGTACTCGCTTTTTTTGGAGTAGCCGCGGCACTCTATGCAGGATTCCTGCCACTCGGCATGCAGTTCATGAACCGTTTTGGGTTTAAGCGCGCCATCATCTTGGGTTCATCCCTCGGGATGCTCTACTTCGCGATTCTTGCCTTTACAGACAAATCAAACGCTCTTTTTCTAATACCGATCGCCATTGGCGTCTCTACGCTTTTTAAACTTTTCTATTGGATCCCATATCATGTTGATTTTGCAAAATTCGCTGACCCGCACGATAGGGGAAAGGGGGTGTCCCTTCTCTTCGCTCTCGTCAGCTTTGCGGGAGTGGTTGGCCCCATCGTTGCCGGGTACATTCTCGACCAAACAAGCTTTGGCGTCCTTTTTGGTGTATCAGTCCTCCTGTACGCTTTTTCACTTGGTCCTCTTTTTAAACTACCGGAGGTCAACGAATCGTATCGTTGGGGATATAAAGAAACATGGCGCAAACTCTTTTCCCGAGAATATCGAGATCCTTTCATCGCCATTACGGCACTGGGGGTAGAAAACATCATCGCCGTCGCAGTATGGCCCCTTTTTATCTACCTTCTTCTCAAGGGCGATCTCTTTGATGTTGGGGCGGTCTCCACGATTATTTTTGGCGCCGTTGTTATCCTCCAGCTTGGTATGGGTAAATTCCTCGATGTGGGAGAGGGGAAGAGATACCAGACGCTTCATGTTGGAAGTATCTTTTCGGCGATTGGGTGGGTTGGCAAGATGTTTGTTGTGACGGCATTTCACATCTTTATCGCCGGTTTTTACCACGGTATCACCAAGATCTTTACCGAAACACCCTTTGACACACTTGTGTATGAGATTGCAGCTGACCAAGGGCACTACGTTGACGAATTCACCGTGTTAAAAGAAATGGCGCTCCATTTAGGGCACATTATAGGAATATTTGGAACCGCGCTTATCCTTCTCTTCTTTCCAATTGAATGGACATTTGCGATAGCGGCAGGGGCAACGCTCTTGTTTAATCTCCTTTACTATAAAAAGAAGGACGTGCACATGCTCGCTCAACATAAGGCGGTCTCTCGTTACCAACTGCATCACTAGCGCATAAAAACCGGTCCGACTACAGCCGGACCGGTTTGTGTTCTTCTTTTGCTTCGAGTGCGAGCTGTATACCTTGGTACACAATCCAAGCGGCAATTCCCAAAGAGAGCAGGGGATCAATAATGACAGGGCCACCCGCCCATAGAGCAATGCCCCCTAGGACGACGGCGGCGCTTTGCCAGAGATCGGAAAGCACATGGAGTGACAACGCGCGGTGACCCTTGTGCTTGTGTTCATCTGCCGCTCTTTCAAGAATTCGATGCTGGAAGAAATTACCAACGCCTCCCAAAAAAGCAACAATGACCATGACGGGGCTTACAATTGCTTCTGGGTTTCCTAGCCGCAACAACGCCTCAAAAGCAATACAACCAGCCAAAAGAAAAAGTAACCCGATGTTAATTCTGAACGCCGCTTCGATGACGCGCTCTGTCTTTGCCCTAAATCTAACAAGTGTTGCCGCGATGATGGCGACCATGATGGCGGTACCATCGCCAAACACATGTCCAGCGTCGGCGAGTAACGAGAGGCTTCCCGAATACCAGCCGCCAAGGATTTCTAGAACGAGAATCGCAACCGTGAGCGCGAGGACTAAAGAAAGTCGTCTGACCTCGCACCAACAACGGGCGGGGCCGGAGCAGTCAGCGTAATGTCCTGCCATCTCATAGCTCCGCCATTTGAAATTCTAAGATTCTTATAGCATACTTGCTGTAACGTTGCCATTATGGCCTTATTTACCGGAAAAGGGGATGGGGGGACTACTAAGGTGATCGACTCAAAGGACCGTTTTTCTAAGGGCTCTGATTTGGCTGAAGCACTTGGTTCTCTCGACGAACTCAATTCATTTATAGGATTGTGTAAAATAAAAATCGAAAACGAGGGTTCAAACCCTATCCGTATCGGTAAAAAAGAGGTGAGTGTATCCCACATGCTCCACGAGGTACAACAAAACCTCTTTATTGTTCAAGCACAAGTAGCGGGTGCCCCGAAAAAGATTGTTAAAAAGAAGATAACTCAAGTCGAAACCTACATCAACACCATTGAAGCAATCATTCCGCCCATTAAAGGATTCACGATTGCCGGGGCGACGGAACTTTCAGCACTTCTCGATGTTGCCCGAACAATAGCTCGAAGAACTGAGAGAAGGGTTGTTTTGGCAAACGAGACGTGTGATCGAAAACTCACAAAAGATACGCTCGCATACATGAATCGATTGTCATCGCTTTTGTTTGCGCTTGCGCGCCTTGCTGCGCACCAAGCGGGCATCAAAGAGCAATCTCCAACATATCGCTAAAAACACAGTGACACACTATAGTAATCTATTATATACTGAAACATATGAATACTTTTGAAAATCCTCCTGCTCAAGAGAGCAGCGAAAAAAGGCACCGTCTCGAACTTGCGTCAAAGTTTGGTAGGATGGGTTGGATAGAGGTTGAAGAGAGGGAGCCGGGGAAGTTTGCTGTTGTTGATTATGAAAAACCGTCCGGTAGTGGCGATGAGGAGCTTGGTGTTGTGGTTGACAATAACACCTTCGACGCAGAGACCGACATCCAAATTAAACCAACGCATGATGAGAATTTTGAAGATTTTAACGGTAGTAATATGATTTTTTTAGGTGGAACTAATCATGCTCGATGGAAGGACGTCATTTTTGATTTTTCCAACTGGAGCGATCCTGTCATTGAGGCGCCATCGCTCGAGGCTGTCAAGGAAGCACTTAAGAACGTCGTGCTTGATACCTTTAATCCTGACGATGTTTAATGAGGGGTGAAGCGGGGACAGTGGTTTTCAAGCGTAATCTTAAGGGATACTAACGTCCTACAATATACATTTTAGGACGTTTAAAGTATAAGAGCCCCCAAACGTCTTAAAATGTGGCGCTATTGTACCCGTCCGTACTCCTAGTCTTTCTCGTACATTTCTTTTCTGTTCGCTTTCAATTGTTCTATAATCCCTGGGTCAACAATCTTACTAAACCTCTGGATAGTTTTTCCATCCTTGATTACATTCCCAATCCACATTTCGAGCGGTCTCAGGTCAAAAAGTTTCCCTGCCTTATAAACGGGCGCTTCTTTGTACAATGGTCGATATACGACCATATTCGCGTCTTCAGGACGACAATCGTCTTCGGTGTGACATCCAACACCGCAAACTTCATAGGCGTAATTATAGAAGGCCCCGTTGGGGTCATGTTTATAGTGATAGTAAAATCCATTTTCGGGCACACGTCCCGGGAGCTTCATGCTATTGATATTATTGAGGCTGAGGCACCGCTCCTTGCGGCGCGCCACGTTCTAAATCATTCGGCTGACCCTGTTTGATTCGCTCCATATTTTCAGTGAATGCCGACCAGATAATACCGAGAAAGATTTCATCCCAAAAGTATCGAACCGGCTCCCCTAAATATTCAGCCCAAACAAAGACAACCCAGCCCCACACATATTGAAAATTGCTTTGCGATTGTTCCGACTCGACTATTCCGCGAATATCAATGCTGAAATAGCTCAATACCAAAATCCCGATAATGATCAAAATGATGAACTTTATTAACCCTTTTTGGTTGTTCGAGGGGTACATAAACATTCCATGTACTATAGCACACTTACCGTATCGCAGGCAAATAGGACAGCGGATTCAAGTAACCATTTCTTGGCGAAAGTGGGAGCTTCAAGTAGACCCCGCATACCTTACTTCGGTATTCGTCCGTCACACGCACGGCTGATGCCGCGTAGACGGTAAAGTGTAAATGCGGCCCTGTGGAATAGCCCGTATTACCGCTATACCCCAACACGTCTCCTGCTTTGACCTCTTGCCCAGGTTCGACACGGATAAGTGACAAGTGCGCGTAGAGCGTAGAAAGGTTGTTATAGTGCCGCACAAGCACCCATTTGCCGTACGAAGCGCCGTCACAGGCTCTATCTGTGTCTCCTGTATCGGCGACGACTCCGTTTGCGGCCGAACGGATTATAGTGCCGTTGGGCGCTCTGAGGTCTATGCCGTTATGTCCCCCACCGTTATACACTTGCGGGTTCTGGCTCGCGAATGGCGTATTGCCAAAGTATTGCGTGATAACGACGTTATCGACGGGCCAACGAAGCACGGCACCTGTATCCGGCAACGAATTAGGGTCGATCTCGAGCTCAATTTGCGCTTCAAAGTCACGTATTTCACGCTCAAGCGCTTCTTTTAGGGCCTGCTTTTCGGAAAGGATTTTCTTGTAGTTGGATTCTTGATTTTTGGTCTCTTTCAAGAGTGTCTCCTTTGCCTTGCGGTTCGCGGTCTCTAGCTCTTTCTGATCATCGAGGCGTTCCGCAAGCGCCACGTGCTGTTCTCGCTCTTTTGTCCGCAGTGCGCGCTTCTCTTCGAGCGAAGACTTTAGCGACTGCAGAGTTTTGACGTTCTGATGCACACTCGCCTGTAATTGCCCGAGGTTTTCAACGGTGTCCCAAAACACAGAAAAACTGTTTTCCGTAAGTAAGATCTCGATCAATGTCTCTGACTCGAGTTCGTTGACACGACGGACGATTTCGCCGATGGCGGCGCTGTTTTTCTCAATGCCGGCATTCTTGTCTTCTATTTCTCCCGTCAGTGTCGTTATATTTTTAGAAGCAGCGGTGATGCGCTCTTTCGTGAGACGAATATCTGCCTGAAGTTTCTTCTCCGTGAGCTCTATTTGGCTTACTGCGTTTTGGAGCGTCTTCGCTTCTTTGTCGAGCGCATTTAAGCGCGTCTCATACGCCCGGATCTCTTTCTCAAGCTCTTCAATAAGCGAGCTTCTCTTCTCTATCTCTGTGCGGAGGTCGTTTACCGTCTCTCCTCTCGCAACACTACTCAAAGAAAGAGCCGCAACGGCGATAAAAAGTACAGAGAGTGTGCGTTGTAAAAACACGGATGCCTTCATCCCGATAGTGGTAGATCACGATCACTGATCATAATCTAAAAATTTTATCTTGATAATATCCCTGAATCAATTAAGTTAGGTAACGCTTATTTTGATCACACGTGATCGCAACCACTATCGGGATTCATGTCGAATCTCTATGTTATGACTGAAGCGTTTTGAGTGCCGTGGTAAGCCGTTGTATTGTTTCGTCTTTTCCGAAGACTTCGGCAAGTGCGAAGGGATCAGGTGATTTGTCGAGGCCGGAAAGAGCGTAGCGCATAGGCCACAGAACAGCCCCCCGGCCCTTTTCTGTGGCGTAGTCCCATATTCCCCCCTTTACAGTCTCTTGCGTAAAGGATTCGTCTGGTATTTCGGTAAGTAATTTGACAATATGTGTAATATGTTGTATCGTGTTTTCTTCTGCCTCATTTTTCCATATAAGAGCCTTTTTTGAGACATACTCTGGAGCTTCAAAAAAGTACGCAAGCTCTCCTCCTTTGCGTAGCAATTCCAAATCGCTAAACTTTGCTATGCGCTCGCGAAGAATTGGTGCAATCTTTTCCAATCGCTCTGCCCCATACTGGGGCAGTTGAGTCGCCTCTTTCGGCAAGAACTCGCGCACTTTTTCCATGAAAGCCGCATCTTCCATGCGACGTATGTGCTCGCCGTTAATCCAATTGAGTTTTTCTATATCAAAAACAGCTCCGCTTTTTTGGAGATGGTCAAAGGAAAACGCTTCGGTAAGTTCCTTGAGAGTAAAAATATCTCCACCCTTCCCCTCTCTTCCCGGCAAAGACAGACCCTGTGGAGACCATCCCAAAAGCGCGAGGAAGTTGAGGAGTGCTTCGGGAAGATATCCGAGTGCTTTATATTCACCGACAGGCATGGCACCATGACGTTTCGAGAGTTTGCTCCGGTCGGGCGCAAGGACAAGCGGTATATGCACATAGATAGGCCGAGGCGCCCCAAGCGCTTCTTGAATTAAAATTTGTCGAGGGGTGTTTGAAATGTGGTCTTCTCCGCGGATGACGTGGGTTACTCCTGATTCGAAGTCATCGATAACGACCGCAAGGTGGTACAGCGGATCGTTCTTAGCGCGAGCGATGACAAAGTCACCCAGTTCGGTCGTATCGAATGAGATATCTCCGCGAAGGAGGTCTGCGAATGTCACTCTTTTCCCCGCATTTTTAAACCTGATGACTGTGCTTTGCTTCCCGTCTTTATCCTCCGTGGATTCATAAGCGGACCCTGTGTCTAAAAGTTTCTGCACGTGTTTCTCGTAGACGCTTCCCCTCTCGCTTTGCCGGTACATGGAGCTATAGGAAAGGCCGAGCCACTCCATGGCCTCCAAAATATCCTTTTCATATTCCTTTTTTGAGCGTTCGCGGTCAGTGTCTTCAATGCGAAGTATCATTTCTCCGCCGTATTTCTTTGCCGCCAAATAGTTAAAAAGCGCTGTACGGACACTCCCCACATGAAGACCCCCCGTTGGCGAGGGAGCATAGCGAGTGATCATTTTTCCTGAAACGGTTGCCATACAGTACTTGTAATATCATTCATGCGATAACGCAATAGTGATTGCTTCACGCGCGATTTTCTCAGGGGCGCCCTGCATGAAAAATGCTTTAGCGGCGTCTCCCATTTTTCTCCGCTCTGTTTCATTTTGCATAAGCCGTTGTATCTCTGACAAGAGGACGTGCGGCGCGAGATTTTTCTCTTCAATAACAACGCACGCTCCCGAGCGCGCATAATTAAAGGCGTTTCGCCGTTGGTGGTCACCGTTTGATTCTGTGATAGGAATGATGATGGAGGGCAATCCCCAAGCGGCAATCTCAAAAAGGCCTGATCCTGCTCGTGAGATGACGAGAGAGGCAACTCCAGCGCTCATGCGGAGAGCTAAGGTATTCAAATACCCGAACGGCTTGTATCGC
Source organism: Parcubacteria group bacterium (assembly GCA_016204005.1). Classification (GTDB taxonomy): domain Bacteria; phylum Patescibacteriota; class Minisyncoccia; order Phycocordibacterales; family UBA2135; genus JACQLQ01. The sequence goes on from JACQLS010000001.1 coordinate 9,760, forward strand.
GCTCGAAGCGTATCATCCTTTAGAATCACTTTCGCAAGATTCTTCACTTCCTCGACGTTTCCTTCACCAGCTTGGTGAATAATCTGATACTCCGCTAGCAATTCAGGAAGGATGTCGAGCAACGTCCTGTTGATGACCTGCGCACCTTGCGAGCCTCCCCAGACAAGAATAACGGGCCTCCCCTCTTCTAGTTTTAAATATTCATGCGCTCCTTCTTTTGCCGGAGACTGAATCCCTTTCCTTACCGGCTGACCCGTGAGAGCGACATTCCTTCCTTTAAAATACTCGGCCGCTTCTGGCCAAGAAACGGCAACACGATCTGCAAACGTACCTGCCCAGAGATTTGTCCTACCAGGAACAGTGTCAGACTCGTGGACGATGATCGGGATGCGCAAGATCCTTGCTGCCAAAACCGGTGGAAAGCTTACATACCCACCCTTAGAGATGACAACGTCCGGGTATATGAGGAACATCTTCCCAATCGCTCCAAGAACGCCGAAAGCGGTTTTGAACAAATCGACAACATTCAACAGCGAAAAATATCTTCGTAGCTTCCCCGCAGACACGCGCGTAAAGGTAACGTTGTTATCAAACAACAGCGCCTCGTCGAGCGGCTCGTTTGACATGTAATAGAGCCGGGGCGGGACCAGCTTTTCTTCTTTTGCAATACTGTTCAATGCTTCGGCAATGGCGATGAGCGGGTAAAAATGCCCTGCGGTCCCCCCACCAGTAAGTACTATTTTCATGATTGTGAATATTATACTCTAGCGTGCCGTGAGATATTAAGGACAATTCCAACCCCAGCAAGCACAGCGATGAGCGCTGAGCCGCCGTGGGAAACAAAAGGAAGCGGCAAACCTGTAAGAGGAAGTATCCCCAGCATTGCGCCGATGTTCGCGAATGCTTGCCACCCTATGAGTATAACAATTCCGATAACGGTTAGTCGAGAAAAGTGGTCGGGGGCATGTTTTGCAATGAAAAGCCCCCTAAACACAAAGAGGACAAAAAAGGTAATGAGTAGTAACCCGCCAATAAAACCAAACTCCTCCGCAAAGACAGCGAAGATTGAGTCTGCGATGGGCTCGGGTAAGAAGCCAAACTTCTGGATACTTTCTCCAAAGCCGCGCCCGAATATTCCACCTGAACCTATGGCAATGAGAGATTGCTGGATTTGATACCCGATTCCCAAGGGGTCGTGGGCAGGGTTAATGAACGTAATGAGTCGTTCTTTAACGTAGGGCTTGAGATACGCGAGTACGAGAAGCCCCCCAAGGGCTCCCCCACCAAGGAGAACAATGTCTCGAACGCGCGCGCCACTTGCAACAAGGAGAGCGATTCCTGAACCGAAGATGAGTCCAAAGGTGCCTGTATCTGGCTGAAGGAGAAGAAGCACTCCCACCAAAGAGATGAGAACCAAGAAAGGTAAGATACTAAAAACGAACGAGTATGCTCTCTCGCGCATAGCGGCAAGCCACGTCGCGAAATAAAGAACGAATCCAATCTTTAAGATCTCAGAGGGCTGAAAAGAAAAAGGTCCCAGTGAAAGCCAGCGGGACGCTCCACCATGAGAAAACCCGACCTCGGGGACGAAGACCAGAGCCGTTGCGACAAGAGAAAGGATAAAGAAAGGGAGGGCGTATCGTTTTACGAAACGATAGTGGATTCTCGAAAATACAAACATCAGGAAAAGACCAATCAAGGCACCCAATACCTGATTCATAACGACGCTTGAGAAAATGGCACTGTCCCGAGTAAGCAAGCTTAACGATGCAGAGAAAAATATAAAAAAGCCCCCCAGAAGCAAGGTGAATACAATACCTAAAAACCATTTGTCGACTGGCTTTCTCATCTTATCCTACGAGGGCAAGCACCATACCCAAAAGTGCGAAGATGGCACCCAAGACCCAAAACCGCATGACTATCTTGTACGGAGGCCAACCAAGCGCCTCGAAATGGTGATGGATGGGGGCGGCACGAAGGAGTTTCCGACCAAAATATTTTTTTGAAATAAGCTGAATAATATTTGAACCCGAAGCGGCAAAGAGCGGGAAGGCAATAAGGAAAAGGGGCACAACGGCATCCGTCAAAAAGGCGATGACGGTTAGTGTTGTTGTAAGCCCGAGCATTCCTGTCTCAGACATATAAAAACGCGCCGGAGGAATATTGAACCATAAAAACGCTAATAACCCTCCAGCAACGACAGTCGAAAATGCCGCTATGTCTATTTGGTTTTGGAAAAATGCAATCCCAGCAAAAGCGGCAAACATAATTGCAAGTACCCCTCCCGCAAGGCCGTCAATGCCGTCGATAATACTCCCTGAAAATAGGGCGAGCATCACTGTCATGAACAACGGTATGAAGAGGAGCCCTAAAGAAACTTCCCCAGCGAAAGGTATCATAACGCCGGAAACACCAAGCTTTGTAAAAAACCACCAAGCCCCGATTGCGCCAATGAGCAGGACAATCATAATGCGCATGCGAAGCGGCAAACCGCCACCAACATGTCTCCCCTTTCCAGTAACAACCAGAACGTCGTCTACCAAACCAACGAGGGAGGCTGCTATCAAAGTAAAGAAGGGCAACCACGTCTGATTCCGAGAAAGGAAATTGAGTTTTTCTGCTGCTTCAGACGGAAATACTTCTTTGAGAGACCAGAAAAGAAAAACAGTGATGGCAACCGAAGCCCAAATGACAATGCCGCCCATACGCGGGACCTTTGTTTCCTGTTGTTGGCTTGCGAGCGTCGGAACAATGCGCGCATCTTCACCGCTTATTGTTTTTGTTTTCTGATCCTTCCTCCATAATTTGTATTTGTATAGATAGTGCGTAAGAAATGGAGTTGCCGCAATACCTATAAAAAAGGCCACCGCTCCGGGGACCATGACTTTGACAACGGGGAGAATCTCTATCATGTACCAACTATACCACGGAACACTCTTGTGCCCAAAATATGTGTATATATAACAAAAAGGTTGCACCTCCAGTTAGTTTATTAACAGTTTTATCCACAACCTACTTGAGTCGTGGCTGTTGCTCGACAAAATGAAAGCCCCCGCAGACATGTACCACGGTGATCCGTGACACAGAGGTCTGGGGGGCCCTTTACTACTTTACTACAAGGTACTGGGTGCCGTTAGGCTCCCGCGGTCATGGCCTGCAGGTTGCCGCCGGTGTCGTCACCGTCGGCCTTGGCCTTACCGCGAGTGCGCTTCGTCGTCGGCTTCACCGAAGACGTTGCCGTTGCGGCAGTCTCAGTCGACGCGGTTGCCGCCTGCTTCTGCTTCTCGGTCTCGCCGAGGCTGCAGCGCAGGAAGTAACGCGCCGGGTTGTTGACGCCGGAGTACGGCTTGTCGGAGCGATCGTCCGGATTGACCTCGTGGAAGGTCGACCCGGCAGGGATCTCCGCCAAGATCTCGGCGTGGCACTTCGCGACACCGTGGATGACGATGCGCTTGACGCCGTCGTCGTCCTCGGTGCGTTCCACGGCCATGGCCACGTCATTGAAGTCGACGGGCTGGGTCTTGAAACGATCCCGATCGTCGCGCACGATCTCACCGTTCTTGCGGACGGGGAGGCTCGGCGAGAAGGTCGAGAGCACGAGAACCGCGACGCCGACGGTGCCGGCATGGAAGTCGGAGGCATGGATGAGCTTGCGCCCACCCGCCGCCGCCTTCGCCGTGGCCGTCACTTCGGCGAGCGCCTTGGTGGCGGTCTCCTGCTTCGCGGCGGCCTGCCCCGCGATCGCGCGTTCGTGCTTGAAGGCGCGAGACGCGATCATGAAGGCGGCAAACGCGAGTCCCTTGTACTTGGCCCGCGCGTCCTTTGCCGAAAGCCCGAGGTCGGCGACGGTAACCGTGATGTTCGCATCGGCGATCTGGTCGATCTTGCCGCGGAACCACGTATTGCCGTGTCCGGCGACGAAGGCGACGGTGCCGTCTTCGACGGTAACCTTCACCTTGCCGCCATCATGCTCTTCGTCACCGGGGTCGGTGATGACGAGCGTGCCTTCCTCGCCCTTCTCCTCGACGCCGATGACGTTGAGGTTGGGGGTGACGCCCTCTTGGAGGGCCGTGAGGCTCTCCTGCCAACGCTGGCTCGCTTCGCGTGCGAGCCCGGAGGCGAGAGCGCCGAGGATGTCGAGCGGGTGCCGGTACGCCGGCACTTCGACACCCTTGACGATCATGGCCTTGGGCCACGTCGAACGCATGTCGACCGCCGTCGCCTTGTACGCGGGCGACATCTCGAGGAAGCGGTCACGACCGACCTTGACGACGCCGTCCTTGCGGTTGGCGCCGGCAGAAACCGGGGTGAACACTCCGAGTTCGATGCCGCGATCGGCGACGTAGCCGATTGCCCACCAGTTCGGCGGGCACATCATGGCAAGCGAAGTCACTTCGGCGAACCGGACCATCCGCGTGACAACGGCTGCTTCGTCGGTGGTGAACTTACCGAACGTGCCGTTCCTGCGGCGGCTGAGCGCCGTGTCGTTGTCGAGCTTGCTACGCTGATCGCGCAACATGTCCCGCTCCGTTGCCGTCGTGCCCGGCTTTGCGAGCTTGGCTTCGATCGACAGACGGGCGGTGCGCTGGCCGAAGATGACCTGCGCGACGCTCGACGGGAGCTCGTGGAGCATCCCGTTGAACTGGCCGCTGCGGGCATCTTCCTGCTCGCGACGCGCTTCGTCTGCGGCGCCGTCGTCGGATTGCGCCACGTCCTGCGGAGCGAGATCCGAGTCCAGATCGTAGGTGAGCGCGTCGGTCGTTGTGGGCGTCTTCGGCGCGGTCTGCTTCATCTTGTTGGGACCTTTCCCGTTGGAGGCGTTGCCGCCGTTTGCCTTGTTCGCCTGCGCTGCCGCAATGGCATCGCCGAGCGAACCTTGCTGATTGCCGCTCGTGTTCGTCTTCGTGCTCATCGTGAGCTTTCCTTCTTCCAATGCTCCTCCCGACGTCTCACTATGAGCCGCCGTGGAGCTATAGAACCACTCAAGTTACGCGAGTCTTCGCCCCTTGTAGAGAGAGCGAAGCATCTACATATAGTATAGCAAATTATAAAAGCCCTGTCAAGTGCCACCCTGACAGGGCTTTGGGGTTGCCTATTTAGCGTTACACCCCAAGGATAAATAAAGAACCGTCCTTATTTCGCGTCGGCGGGAAATGGATTTTGGTGTTCCCGTCTTTCGAAAATGACGCCGCGTCTGCTTGCGTAATATACGCATTGACCCTTTTCTTGTCGCCGTGCACAAAGATGAGGTGCTCGGGATTCATGCCACGAGCGAAGCGCTCCAACTGGTCGGTCTCGGCATGGCCGGACATGCGCTCATCAACCACATGCGCGTGAATTGGGTACCATCTCTTGTGCCTACTTCCCCTGCCTTCGGGAAGCTGAATGGACTTGCTCTGCACGAGGTCATCTGCCATCACATCACGAAGGAGACCTGCCGGCGTGTCCTCGCAGGCGTATCCAGACAAGAAGACGCCATGCCCCTTTACGGGCAAGAGAAGTTTCATCCACTCAACCGCGGCTCCTTGCCCCATGCCACCGGTCGCAACGATAACTCCTGACCAACCGGTCTTCTGAAGCTTCTCGCGATCCGCTTGCCCACCCACAGCGCGAACGGCGTGTAGGTTTGCTTTAGGCAAAAATTCTCTCGTCATATCGGCGACCTTAACACCGACGCCGTCCAAAAGAATATTCTCGGGCTCTATCCCGTTTGCAATCAAATCCTCGACGAACCACTGAACGCGGTCACGGAACGAAACGATGAGGGCAATGCCGCCATCGTCCACAACATGATGCACTCCCGCGAAGAACGCGCTCTTTGCCTCTTCGCGGCTCTTCCGCGACTTGGCATTGAGATTCGTCGACTCGGAAATGAGCACCGTTGTCCTCTTCATCTCGAGGAATTGTGCCGGCGGGAGATACCCGTGCGGCGCAAAGGAGATGTCTCCCGTGTGGAACAATGATGCTCCCCACGCTTCTATGCCCGGCGAGAGCGAACCCAACGTGTGTCCGGCATCTGCTGGGAAAAGACGAACCCCGTCCGCGAGCCCGACTTCCTCTCTCGCGTTGATGAGACTGATGACGCTCCGCACTCGAGCAATGTCCGCCTTGGTAAAGCGCGGAGCATGGTCTCGCCACGTTCTGCTCTGCATGTCGCGCGCGTCTTCCTGCCAAAGCATTTCAGAGAAGGCGGCAGTCTCTCTCGTCATGAGAATCCGTACCGGCAAACCAGGGAACCTCTTCTCCACGGCAAGCACAATGGGAACCAAGCCGCCACTGTGATCGAAGTGTTCGTGTGTGAGCACGATGATGAAGCGCGTAACGCCCTCGAGGATTTCATAGAGGCCCTCGAGGTCCGGCAAGCTCTTATCATAGCTCTCCGGATCACGCGATACCCTGGGGTCTCTCCCCGCGTCAATCATGACGGCGGTATGTTCGCGCCCACTCTTCAACAAAAAGACATGGCAGCTTGCGCCAATTCTTTGCGCACCGCCAAGAAATGCAATTCGTATATCTCGAGACATCCAATAACTACCTTTCTTTGATGTCAAAGGCCTATCTCCGTACCGATCTATAATACTATTAAACACGATAAATGTCAATCTTTGTAAAAACTTCTAAAAACGTAAAACCCCCCTGCCTACGCGCGCGTGCGTAAACAGAGGGGTGCGACCGACTTCCTAGGAAGTGGTCTCGTTGGGAACGGCAGTGAGGAAATCGCCCTCCACGACCGTAATGAGGTGCCTCGGCGGTTTCGCCTTGGCCTCCTCGGGGAACATCATCGAGTCGACGAGCTCGATGGTATCGGCACGCGGGGGCGGGTTGTCCCACATGTGATGCCATTGCCATGTGCGCGACGCACGTTCGGCAATGCTCGCCATCGCAATCTCGACGTTCGCGAGGATCTTCGCGCGGTCGTCGGCGCTTGCGGCTTCGAGCATCCGCTCGAACTCTTCCCTCCGCTTCCAGCCGAAGTTGACCGTGTATTGCCGACCGCCCTTGTCCTTCGCCTCCCAGACAGCGTGGACGCCCGATGGCACGAAGCCGTGCTCAGGAAGTTGCTCGAGAACACCAAGCGACATGCCGACGAGAGGGAGGTTGTAGATGACGTTTTCCCCCCGCCCGACGCCTTGCGTCTTCTGACGTAGCGTCATGACGCTCCGCAGTGGCTTCTCCTTGGCCTCGATGCCAACAGGGACCACGCGCGGATCTCTGCTCATGAACTTGATCAGGACGTTGCGAGAGGTACTGCCCCCCGAAAGCCTGATTCCTCCAATGGGTTTTTCGCCCATGTGGTTGTCCTTCCATTAAAAAAGGTTCAGATACGGATAAAGTGTATCATATTATATAGAAAAGTCAAGCCCCCGACACGCTTTACGCGGTCGGGGGCCATTTACTTTATATAGATACTATCGGTATCCTTTCCTTACAGGACTTGCTCCGGAACCCCGATCTCTTCGTGAAGCGAACGCATCCGTTCCTTTGCCTCATGGTTAACGATAGGAAGGCCGTCGAGAAGCGTTACTTCAGCATGCTTCTCCCATTGCGCACTCAAAGCGCTTCTCCAAGAAAGTATCCACGGGTGAACTCGAATGCCCCACAAGCCCGCGCGCTCCTTCACGCGGTTGATAGCGTGGAGAAAATCGATATCACCAGTGACAAGGACGAGGACAAGATCTTCCCCCTCCTTCATCACGTCCATATGCTTTGCAGCAAAGTGCACGATATCAGCAGCCATCAAGGGGTCGGTATCCGTCTTTTCATGGAAAATTGTTTGGAAACCGGCACGCGAACAACTTTTCTTCAACTGCCCCTGCTCCATAGAATCTTGCGAAAGGTGCGGTGGAACATGCACATAGACGAGCGCGCTTGCAATAGAGAGGGTGTCCTTGCCACTCGGACCAAGCCCGACCCGTTGCATGAACCCTGCCCAATTCACATCGCGCAATTCGACAATCCGCTCCTCTGCCGCTTTACCCCTAATGGGTTCGATACGCTCGCCCCTCATCCTGCGGTTGCGCGCGATGAGATATTCGCTCTCCCTGCCCTTGCGACGGCCTGTTAGATTTGCCGCATCAACAAAGACAAGTGTTCGATAGCGTATCTTGGAGGGTGTGCCCTCTCCGCCGTTTGCCTTTGGAGCATTCGCGCTCTGTGCCGCAATCCGACCCCATGCCGCCGCATGCTGTGCGCGCGCAGACGAAGCTCCAGCCGTAGATGCCGCCCTTCCATCGCTTGAGGGGGGACCCAAAACAACTTTGGGAATTGGGATACCACCTCCAGGAGCGGCTCCATTACCCTTGGGCTCCGGAAGCGGTTTGCCGTCTCTCCTAAAGATCCTGAACTTCGGCTTTGCAAGCGCATCTCCGTTACCCGGCTCTCCGATCTTCCGAGCCTGGAAAGAAAGCGGAGACGTGAGCTCGTCCGGATGTCGGTGGAACTGAATCACATCAACCGAGGTGCCTTTACCCCGAGGCTTGCGACTAATTTCAAGCCACTTATACTTTGCCGCGGCTTCAACATATGGCAACCAATTGGGCGGAAAATGTCGATACGCATCGCGGAGTACTCGCCCACCCGTGGGCACGGAGGAGGCAATCTCACAAAGATAGCGATAGACAATCGGTACGTTTTCTTCAAACGCCCACCGCCCCCGTCTCAAAACGGGCTTTTCCGGCATTGTCCGACCTCACTTTCTGGGTTCAGGTGCTTTTGCAGTCTCTCGCGATTATGACAGATTATATGTATTAGTCAATGTACATACAAAAATCCTTACCCCAAGAGACTCCGGGGTAGGCTGTTGTATTCTTTGTTTATTTGAACTTACTTTCTTCCTAGAACTTCAATCGACGCCCAGATAAGTTTTTCTACATCTGAAAATCGCCCATCCTCTGTGCCACCCAAAACAACAACCGCGACGGGGTGCATCGGGCCTGCTTCAAAAACGATCGCGAGATTCCCCTGGGCCAAGTCAGTGAAGCCCGTCTTAGATGCGAGAACGGCAGGGAGTGTTTCTATAGTCTCGTGCGTATTCTTTACTTCGTGCACTTTGTTGTCGAGGGAAATAAACGTCCGCTCTACGTATGGCGTCGATTCAAAAAGGTCCGGGTGCTCCTGAAGCGCGTACGAAAGCAGGCGTACAAAGTCGCGCGCAGAACCATAGGCACCACTTACCCCCGCCGACACATCGAGGCCGGAAGGGTTTATGAAAAATGTTTGTGTCATTCCGAGCGAGCGCGCTTTTTCATTCATGAGAACGCGTATGGTCTCCTCTTCTGTCTTCGCCTCATTGCTGGTATGGGCATAGAGTGCGGTGGCGCTACCCAATGCGGCGGCGCCATCATTCGACGAGGAGACAAGAGTGAGCCCGATGAGATCTTTTATCCGCCACCGCTCGCCCACCAAAAGCCCACTATCGCCCTCCCGCTCTATGGCGTCCTTTCCTATCGTGACTTCAGCGTCGCGTTGCAAGAGCTCTTCAGCGACAAGTGCGGTCATTACTTTTGTTAAAGAAGCGAGTGATAGCTGAACTTCTGGATTCTTCTCGTAAAGAGATCGCTCCTCAGCAATGTCCCACACAAGAGCCGCCTCCGCAGAAAGAGACAGCCCTTCATAGGGGGAGCTTAACGCTCCCCCTATCTCACTCTTACTAACCTCCTTGGGCGCGCCAAATACTAAAGCCGCAATAAGAAAAACGAGCAAGAGAACTCCCGCTATCCACAGTAGATCTTGTAGTGTATATCGCGCCTCCATCCCGATAGTGTTAGGTCGCGCTAGCACGACCGTAGTTTAAGATAATTAGTAAGATACTTATCTATTGTACTATGTATGCCGAATGTGCGGACACGTAACGCTCGTGCTAACACTATCGGGATCCATAATAATGGCATTATACTTCTTCACTCTTCGGACTTTCTCCCTCTTCGGAAGAAGCTTGATTCACTCCCTGCGTTTTTTCAAATGCCTCCATTTCTTCTCGCACCACCGCATATTCAGGAAGCTCTTCCACCTTAGCAACCCCAAGGTGCGCGAGCAAATCAAATGTCGGCCGATACAGGAAGCTCCGCGCGCCCTCGGGGTTTGGAATCCGCTCAATCAAGCCGCGAACAAGCAAACTTCGTAAGATAAAACTTGAGTTGACGCCTCGTATGTAATCAATATCGCTTCGCGAAAGAGGGCCCCGATAGAGGATGATCGTAAGCGTCTCGAGGGAGGCCTTCCCCAGATCTTTAGAAAGTTCTTCTTTGTTGATTTTCTCGATGAGGCTACTCATCTCCGGGGCAGTCGCAAACATGACCTCATCATCTTTTCTTAACAAGGAGATGCCGCGATCTGTGAGGGAACTCTCAAGGAGAGAGAGGGCACCCTCTATCTCCTTTTCGCCCACGTTTAACAGCCGGGCAAGCTCGCGAAGCGTGAGCGGCTCCGCTTTGTGAAAAAGTATCGCCTCTATTTTTTTTGCTAATTCCATTTTTACTAAAAGCTAGTGAAGCTAAAAGCTTTACAGATATTTGGGTGTCCCGACTTCCCCGCTCTCCATTGCTATGTCTTCAAAATGCTTATCCTGTCGCACTGTAATGATACCACGCTTCACGAGCTCCAACATCGCAAGAAAAGAGACGACGATGCCAATCTTGTCCTTTTTGCCGCGGGCAAACTCCTTGAAGCTTATCGCAAGCGCCCCGCGAATACGCCCCGTCAAATCCTCCATCATTTCCTCTAACGAAATAACCTTGCGCACCATAATCTGCGGTATATCAGCAAGCTTTGGCAACCTCCTAAGGACATTCTTAACCATGAGGAGTAAATGCTCAAGCGTAAGTTCAGCTGTTGGCGCAAAGACCGGCATGATGTCCCTTCCCGCTTCGCGATAATACGAAACAGAGGCGCCAAATCGTTCGCGCACATGGGGGGCAAGCTCGCGCACACGTTGGAGTAGGCGCAAACGCTCTTCAAGATTCTCTATGTTTTCCTCCTCCTCTTCCGTTAAGGTGAGTGCGGGGAGAAGCGCGCGAGACTTAATCAAAACGAGCGTTGCAGCGACGAGGATGAAGTCAGCCGCCTCGCGCGTCGGGAATTCGGGCAATGACTCAATGTAGGATATGTAGTCGTCGGTAATCTCTGCAAGCGAAACGTCGCTTATATGGAGTTTGCGCTCTTGAATGAGCGTTAAAAGAAGGTCCAATGGACCTTCAAACACTCGTGTCTTTACTTTGTATGCCTCGGCCATCTATAAAATATACCTTTTTTGAAGTAGCTTTCGCAACAAAAATTTGACGTTTTCATACTCTTGTAGTACTTTTAACGAAGCGTCGGGCCAAAGTCGTAGCCAAAGAAGAGGCTGATCATGACGAACGTGATAACGGAGTGGGGTTCCTGGCTTTCGCTCGTCAACACCTTGTTTATTCTTTTTGCATTCGTGATGTGGAGCACGTGGGGATGGAAGAACACCCTAATCAAGGTTCTGTGGGGAGTGCTTACTCTCGCCAATGCGGTTTTCACTCTTCACTACTTCGGCTTCATCGTCAAAATCGGCGCGTAAAGCAAAACTGCCTGCATGAGAAATACTTCGATCATACAAAGCCAGCCCTAGGGCTGGCTTTTCTTTTTTTGTACCTTAAGCCCAAGCTCGTCGAGCTGCTTTTGCGAAATCTCGGAGGGCGCGCTCATCATGAGGTCTCTCCCCTCGCCCGTCTTTGGGAAAGCGATTACTTCACGGATATTCGGCTCATTCTCGAGAACCATAAGAAGCCGATCAATGCCAGGCGCGATTCCCCCGTGGGGAGGCACACCCTTCCGAAATGCCTCAAGCATGTGGGCAAACTCTTTCTGCTGCCGCTCGTCAAAACCAATAAGTTTAAAAATTTTCTGTTGCAGGTCTGAACGGTGAATACGAATGCTACCACCGCCGACTTCATAGCCGTTCAAGACCATGTCGTGCTGATACGAACGTACAGATCCGGGGTCGGTATCCAGTTTCTCTATGTCTTCCTCCTTCGGTGCGGTGAACATGTGGTGGCTCGGCGCATAGTGGCCATGTTCCATTCCGGCTTCAAAAAGAGGGAAATCGAGCACCCAGACAAAAGCGAGGAGATCTGGGTCTTCTTTGTTCTCGCGAATATCCGGGCGGTCAGTCCCGTACTTTTTCATCGCCTCGTCGTAACTCATCCGCGGCCATGGAACTTCTTGAATGCGTTTCTTGGGGTAAAGTTCTTGCACAATCAAGGTGTAGAGTGTCTCCGTCAAGTTTAAGATTTCCTCCTGCGTTGGGAATGCGAGCTCAATATCAAGCTGGGTGAACTCCGCCTGACGGTCACCGCGCATGTCCTCATCGCGAAACACACGCGCGACCTGGAAGTACCGCTCGAAGCCGGAAGCCATAAGGAGTTGCTTGTACTGTTGGGGCGATTGCGGCAGAGCGTAGAACTTACCCCATTCAAGACGCGCGGGTACAACATAGTCGCGCGCGCCTTCGGGAGTAGATTTGGTCAAAATGGGTGTCTCAATTTCAACAAAGCCGCGCTCCGATAGGAAGTTGCGCATATACTTGATAACTTTATCCCGCATGCGCATGTTCTTTTGGAGGCGCGCGCGACGCAAGTCAAGATAGCGATATTTGAGACGAATTTCTTCGCTCACTTCGTATCCTGGTGTCGAAAGATCGAACAGTGGCGTCTCGGCCTCATTCAAAACCTCAAGCGCAATAAACTCGAGTTCAATGTCGCCATTTTCTTGTTCAGCATTCACCATCTTTTCCGGACGCTTGTTCACCATTGCCTGCCCTTTCACAACCCACTCCTGCCGCAGGGTGTCAGCCGTGCCATGGGCTTCCGCGTGTGTCGGTTTGGCAACCGTCTGCACGAGACCGGTCTCATCACGAAGATCGAGAAAGATGAGCTTTCCGTGATCGCGACGCCCCGAAATCCATCCGGCGACAGTCACTTCTTTGCCGACGTGTTGTTTTAAATCTCGTATGTATGTTCTTCCTTGCATAAAGAAAAATTAGCGAACTCCAATTTTAGCACGGACATCGCTCATTTTTGCGGAGGCGATCTCTTGTGCCCTTTCTCCCCCCTCTCGGAGAAGCCCGTCGATATCGTACTCTACTTCAAGCTTCTTCCGCCTCTCTCTCATTGGCGCAATAAATGCATCGAGATCTTCAACAAGTGCTTCTTTAAGTGCTTTGTAATTGCCCTCGTTTTCCTCATAGAGAGGGTCGAGTGCGGAGGCATCCTTCAGTAGTCGGTGAATTGCGTACACGTTCTCTGGGCGCGTGCCCTTAGAGTCTGTCACAATAGCCATGACTTTATCTGCAATCTCCTCGCGTGACGCAAAGAGCGGAATGTAGTTGTTGTAGCTTTTTGACATCTTACGCCCATCAATACCCGGGACAGTCGCCACCTCCTCCATAATGCGCGCTTCCGGGAGTTTAAAGGCCGCTCCAAAAAGTCGATTGAATTTCTCTGCGGTGTCCCGAGCAAACTCCACGTGCTGTTTTTGATCCTGCCCCACGGGGACGACGTCCGTATCGTAGAGCAAAATGTCGGCCGCCATAAGCATGGGGTAATCAAATGTGCCAACAGTCACCTCTTCCCCCTTTGCCTCTGCGTCTTTGTACGCGTGACCGCGAGACAAGTAGGAGACCGTCATGATGCAATTAAAAATCCACGCAAGTTCGGTGTGTTCCTGCACATCCGACTGGCGGAAAAGCAAAACTTTTTTGGGATCAAGCCCAACAGAGAGATACCCCAAGATAACTTCTTTCACGAACCCCTTAAGCATTAGGGGGTCGTGAAGTGTTGTTAAAGCGTGGTAGTCTGGGATGAAAAAGGTGCTTTCAAACTCATCCTGAAGGAGGACGGATTGCTTCATCATTCCAAAATAGTTGCCGATATGGAGGAGCCCTGTCGGTTTAATGCCGGAGAGCATTTTCTTCTTGCTACTCATGGATTTATCCTAACAACAAACTCCTTAACAAGCAATTGGAATATGGACTGTTTCTGTGCCCCATATTTCGAATACATAATTGACAACTAAGGGTAAAATTAAGTATTTTTGGTTTAGTATGCGGCATGGGAAACCTCGTTGTGACAAAGACACCCAAGAACCCAACTTCGACAATTGCGGCTCGTGTGGCACGTGAACTTGGGCTTTCTGCGTCATTCGTGGAAAAGGTAATGAACGAGGAGGATGAGGAGAGTGAGTGGGGTGCCCGATGGGCAATCGCCAAAAACAAGGCGACACCCGTCTCCGCTTTGACACATCTCGCCAAAGACAAGGAAGCAGACGTACGACTTGCCGTTCTCTTTAACACGAATACACCCGAGGAGACTCGCGCTCAGTTTGTCACGGACGAAAACCCAACTATCCGGCGGGAACTTGCGACGAGCGTGCTCGCATGGACAGAGTCCTTGAACTTACTCGCCAGAGACGAAAACTTTGGTGTGCGCATGGCCGTTGGAGCAAACCCCAAGACGCCCATGGAAATACTCGAGAAACTTGCTTCTGACAGTGATGCTGGCGTGCGCACCGCCGTTGCAACAAATACGAGTGCTACGGAAGAGATCCGCATAAAGGCGCGTCAGACAAAGACCTCCAAGCCAGCTCATTAAGCTGGCTTTTTCGTTGTGTCCCCTCCCCTGGGGGCAAGCGGTAACTCAATGTAAAACGTTGAACCCTTGCCCTTCCCTTCCGACTCAACCCAAATGCGCCCGTGGTGGGCATCAACGATTTGTTTTGCGATGTACAATCCTAACCCCGTGCCGCTTGCGTTTACCTTAAAGGCGCCATCAGCTCGAGAGAATTTCTGGAACAGTTTTTCGGCATCCTCCTTATCTACACCTACACCGGTGTCAGCCACAGCGAGCCTGACAAGACTCTTTCCGGGGACAAGCGCGGTGGAGATAGTGATCCCACCTTCTTTGGTGTATTTGATTGCGTTATCAATCAAGTTCCCGATAACCTGACTCAACTTCCCCGAGTCCCCCACAATATCGCATCGTTCATTCTCTCCCATGCGGTCTTTAAGGACGAGACCCTTTTTCTCTATCGTTGGACGAAATTCTCTTACGATATCTCGCACTCGCTCGCAAAGATCTATGGTCTGAAATTCGTACTTAAGACGATTCTGTTCAATACGGGAGATGGTCAGGAAGTCTTCCACCACCTTCACGAGCCGATCGCTTGAGACAAAAACCCTGTCTAACGCTTCTCGCGCTGTCGGCGGAAATGTTCCAAACGACCCTTCAATAAGCATTGAGACGTAGCCCTTGATCGCTGTGAGAGGGCTTCGCAATTGGTGGGAGGCAAGCGAGAGAAATTCAGACTTTCGCTGGTCGAGCTCTTTCAGTTTTTCATTGGCGGCGGCAAGCTCTCTCGCAAGGCGCTCTACTTCCTCCCGCGCCTTAACCTCCTGTAGGACACTCCGGACCAAAAGAATGCCGAAGACGACAGTAACAAGGAGGAGTATGGCATTGATGATGCGGTCGCCCGCGTCGCTTGAGGCAATAGTACGCGCGAGAAGAATAACCCAGATACCGACCGTGAGCACTTCCGCAAAGATGACCTTCAAGTTAAACAGGTTGAACCGCATGAGATTATAGAGCCCAATACCCGTGAGAGCCGTCGTCACCAAAATCGGATTGATGTAGAAAAATGAAAAGTTTCCAAAAAGTGGGAAGACAAGGTTAAAGACAATACCGAGTGATCCTGCGGTAAGGTTGGCAAGAAGAGCAAAGAGTATCTGCTGACGGGTCCCCGCTCCGGTTTTTGAGGTCGCACGGATCTTCGCCCATAACACGCCTATGCCGGCAAGAAAAACTGCCGTTAACATAGCAATGAAGGCAATATATCCGGGCAAGTTAAAGACGATGCGCTCCCCAACACTTTCCCCTTGAAGGATGTCTTTGATAACCCATTCCGTCGTCGGGATGAAAAAAAGGAGCCCGACCGTAATGACAGAAATGAGGGATGGAATTACAAACGGAATGCGCGAGCCCGTAGGATAATACAGCGCAAACCAAAAAAAGGAGAGGTATGCAATATAGCCAAAGATGTAGTGGAGGTTCGCCGCCGCCGCGAAGACTTCAAAAGGAAAGACATTAACAAGCGTGAGGAGGGTCGCGATTGACCATAAGCTGGCAAATACCGATATGAGCACGTAAAAGAGAACGGTTCGCGCTCGTGTACTATGGAAATATACCAAGCCAGCAAAGGCGAGGTTAATAACGGCGAAGATGATGAGGAAAACCCCAAGGACGTTACCGTAGAGCATAGTGGATGGTGCAATCTATATACTACCACGACCAATCCCCTGCATGTGGAGAGAAAACAAAAGAGCCACCTCGTGGGTGACTCTACGTATTCAAAATTAAGCGTCTCTCCGCAGCATAAAGACTTCCTCGGAGGCTCTCCCGAAAAGATCTTGCACCGCAAGGATCTCCCTCTCCATTGCCTGGGCGATCTGCTTTCTGTCCTTTGCCGGATGCACCGCGGCGGCAAAATCTTCGTCGATTTGAAGATGCGAGAGGCCGTCATGGACTGCGATGTGTGTATCTCCCCAGCCAAACCGTCCGCCAAAGCAAGAGGTGAATACACTCGAGGCGCAGAGAAATCTCGAAAGTTCTTCGGCAATGTATTCCGTTGCCGCGAGCGCGCAAAAGAATTTGAACGGATCATCCGCATATGCCGTGGCAATGAGCGCCTCCATGAGCGGAAGCTTCTCATGTGCCTTGGGAAGAGACTCGAGATCAGCGCCTATCTTTAAGGCGTCTCCTCGCCAAATCTGAGCGTGCTCTCCTTCCTCCTCGTGCATTTGGCGCAGGATCTTTGCCCGAGAAACAAAGTACTGTTGGGCAGTTGTGAGGCCCAAGTGCTCCGTAAGGATCCGTCGAAGCGGGAGACGGCGCGCCTGGATGTCAATCGCTTTTTCAAATTCGTACACAAACGGCCAAAAGCCGATCAAAAGCGCGCGAACAGATTGGAGATCACCATCTCGACAAGCGCGCATCAAGGTGGACTTCTCTACCTCCTTCACGGCGCATTGACGAAGGTGGACCCCGTCAGCAACGCCATTAGGGAAAAGTAGCCAGTGTTTCTGTTCTGTCATTTGACTCCCGTCCTGTACCAAGCTCGCTATAGAATAATATACTAATGACGGTATGTCAAAGCGCGTCCTGGGGCGCACTTTGCTGTACAAACGTTGGTTTTAAAAAAATGAGGCCGCCGGTTTCCCAGCGGCCTCAATAGCAGCGGCTCGACGGTCAGCTTGTCGCTTGGGCCGTCTTACCGCCAAATGTGTCGGCTTCATCCTGGACTTGCATCTGCTCCTCCGGACCCGTAAGTCCGTCAGCGCCGAGATCGTCCACGACGCGGTCGACGACCTGCTCCCAGGTTGAGTCGAGTGGAATGTCATACATCCACGCTCGACTCTGCCGAACCTCCTCGCCCAGGAGACCGGGAACCTCGCTTGGATCGAGGTAGCTTGCGGCGCCCTTCTTGAAGAGCTTCACGTCTCCTTGTTCGGGGACGTAGACCTCGACGGTGAGCCCATCGAAGAAGGGCTGGCCTTCAAGGTATGTGACGGTGATGGACTCCGGCGTCTGCCTGGTCCAGTCGCTCTGGGGCGTCTTCCGTTCCGCCGCCCAGATGAAATCGATTGTGATCTCGTTGCCTTCGCGGCGAATCCCTTTCACGGGGCCACGAAGCACGCTGCCGTCTCGCCGCGTGATCTCGATGTCGCCGAACCTTGTGTTGGGGTCGTTTCCCCGCGTGACGACATCAAGCCATGTCACTTGTCTCTTCATACTGCCTCCATCAAGGTGCGCTTCTGTGGCGAAATGCCGCAGAGGGTGTCGGTCTTCCAACCGATTATGTTCAGATTATATCATAAACAGACAAAAAGTCAACAACCCCAGATCTCCCGGGGTTGTTCGCGGCTTGCGTCTTTTCTTGTGGAGTTAAATCCCCTCTTGTCGCAGCTTCTCGATGAGTTCTTTGGTGCGCTCGGAAAGATTCGATGGGAGGTTTACATTCAACTTTACAAAGAGATCGCCCTTTCGGCCCCCATCCATGGGCACTCCCTTACCTTTGATTCGCAATTTCTCGTTAAGGCCGACGCCAGGGGGAATCTTAACCTTGAGCAAAGACCCGTCGAGTAGGTGTACGGGGTAGGTGGCTCCAAGAAGCGCGTCGGTCAGTTTAATATTCAAATTCATTGCAAGATCAGCGCCGTCTCTGCGGAAGTATGGGTGTCGCGCAACATGCACCCGGATATAGAGATCTCCTGATGTACCCTTGAGAACGGCTTCGCCCATTCCTGTTTCGCGGATGACGCTTCCATCTTCAATGCCGGCGGGAATACGGATAGTGATCTCTTCCTGGCGGCGAAGCACACCCATGCCGCGACACTCGTGGCACGTTTCGTCCGGCACCTTACCTTCACCCTTACAATCTTCACATTCCCGAACACTGGTAATAGATCCTAAAACAGTTGAGCGAGTTTCGTGGAAACGGCCTTGGCCATTACACGTTGTACACGTCTTGGTACCTGTACCGGGTTCACCGCCAGTGCCTCCACACGCGGTACACTTTGTGGTTTTTGCGAGAAGCACCCTGCGTTCTGTACCATAGACCCCTTCAGCAAAGGAGACGTCGATATCTATTGAAATGTCTCTCCCGCGCGGGGTTGTCCCACGAAAGCCGCGCCCACCAGCAACCCCTCCAAAAAAGTCTTCAAAAATGTCTCCCAAATCAAAGCCGGCTCCCCCGAATGGTCCGGAGCCGAAAGGAAAGCCGCCTCGGCTTCCACCACCTCCTTGAGCACCACTAAACACGCTTCCGTACGCATCGTACTCCGCACGACGTTTGTCATCAGAAAGCGTGTAGTACGCCTCGCTTATTTCTTTGAATCTACCCTCGTCACCCGTCTCTTTGTTATCAGGATGAAACTTGCGCGCGAGTTGGTGATACGCTTTCTTGATATTCTCTTTTGTGGCGCCCTTTGGGACACCGAGAACCTCATAGTAGTCTTTGGGCATATAGAGGAGATTACATAGTATCACTTTGATTGTAGCAATGCACTAGCGGGAGTGCAACGGGCGCATTAGCCGTTTTTCTTTTCTCCGCCCTGCTCGTCGCCACCCTCTCCTTCCCCGTCATATTCCGCGTCACGAGTGCCGCCCTCCCCTCCAGCTTCTGTACCTGGGGCAGTACCGCCGGCCATAGATTCACCGATTTTCTGCATTGATGCGCTCAAGTCCTCGACGGCTTTTTTGAGTGTCTCGGCATTGTCACCCTCGAGAGCC
Source organism: Parcubacteria group bacterium (assembly GCA_016204005.1). Lineage (GTDB taxonomy): Bacteria > Patescibacteriota > Minisyncoccia > Phycocordibacterales > UBA2135 > JACQLQ01. Next base: position 29,064 of record JACQLS010000001.1, read on the forward strand.
TTTTTAACTCCGCCGATCTTCCCCTCGACATCCGTCTTCACTGGGGCAGGCACCTTATCACCATAATCCCTGAGCGCTTTCTCTGCGGTATACACAAGTGTTTCAGCGGCATTCCGCACTTCAGCAAGCATGCGCTTCTTTTCATCTTCAGCCGCATGTACCTCGGCGTCTTTCTTCATTCGTTCAATATCCTCGTCTCGGATACTTGTACTGGCCTCAATACGAACAGACTGCTCCTTCCCGCTCGCCTTGTCGCGCGCCTTAACGGTCAAAATACCGTTTGCGTTAATATCAAAAGAGACTTCAACCTGCGGAATACCGCGCGGGGAAGGTGGAATGCCATCCAAGATAAATTTGCCGAGTGTCTTGTTGTCAGCGGCCATAGGTCGTTCTCCCTGCACAACGTGCACCTCAACACTCGTCTGGTTGTCAGCGGCAGTTGAGAATGTTTGCTTCCGCTCCGTGGGAATCGTGGTATTTCGTTCAATGACTTTTGTAGCGACACCGCCCAATGTCTCAATGCCGAGTGAAAGCGGGGTCACGTCGAGAAGGAGGATATCTTTCACGTCACCCTGAAGAATGCCTGCCTGTATCGCGGCGCCGACCGCGACCACCTCGTCGGGGTTAATGGTTTTATTAGGCTCCTTTCCAAACAATTCCTTCACGGCACGGACGATTGCCGGCATGCGCGTCTGGCCCCCGACCAAAATGACTTCGTCAATCTGATCATAGGTAAACTTTGATGCCTCCATTGCCCGTTTTGTTATCGCGATTGACTTGGTAATGTAGGGTTCCGCGAGGGACTCGAGCTTCGCTCGTGAGAGTTTGGTGACGAGGTGTTTGGGCCCGTTTTGATCAGAGGTGATAAACGGCAGGTTAATCTCCGCCTCCGTTACTTCCGAGAGTTCGTGCTTGGCCTTTTCCGCGGCTTCCTTCAAACGCTGAAGCGCCAACGGGTCTTTGGATATATCAATACCCTGCTCCTTTTTGAATTCTCCCGCAAGATGACGCACTATTTCGCGGTCGATATCCTCCCCACCCATGTGGCTGTCTCCATCGGTCGCTTTGACCTCAATCACTTCGTTTCCTACCTCGAGAACAGTGATATCAAAGGTGCCGCCACCGAAGTCGAAGACTGCGATTTGCCCGTTTTTCTTTTTTTCAAAACCATACGCAAGCGCCGCGGCTGTCGGCTCATTCAGGATACGCCGCACATTGAAGCCCGCGATTTCTCCCGCAACTTTGGTCGCCTTCCGCTGTGAGTCGTCGAAGTATGCCGGCACAGTGATAACCGCCTCGGTTATTTTTTCACCGAGTTTCGCTTCGGCGTCACGCTTTAGCTTCTGCAAGATAACCGCTGAGACTTCTTCCGGAGTGTGATATTTGTCCCCCATTTTGACCTTAACCCCATCCCCATCTCCCTTGACTGCCTCGAAGGACACTTCTCCTTTTTCTTTTTGAATAGCCGGGTCATCGAAACGGTGCCCCATAAAACGCTTAATGCCTGTGACGGTATTTTGAGGATTTGTCACTGACTGCCTCTTTGCGACCAAGCCGACGAGTCGTTCGCCATTCTTTGCCACAGCAACAACAGACGGAGTTGTCCTCCCGCCTTCAGCATTTTCTATAATCTTCGGCTGGCCGCCTTCGACAATAGCCATGGCCGAGTTTGTAGTCCCGAGATCGATTCCAAGTATTTTTGACATAGTTTTTTATGATTTTTGTTTTTTGAATTCCGATATCTTAACCCGTGCGGGCCGTAACAGCCGCCCGTTCAACTCATATCCCCTTTGTGTTACTTCGAGTATCTTCCCATCGTCTTCCTCGCGATCGGTTTCCACGGTTTCGACCGACTCATGCTTATTGGGGTCAAAGTGAGCTCCTACAGGATTTATCTCTAGTATACTATTACTCTTTAGGATTCCGATGAGTTGCGTGTAAATGTGTTCAACGCCCTCCCTCCACCCCTTGTCCGCCCTTTCCCATGCTTCTTTATTGCGGAAAGCAAGCTCAAAGCTGTCTAGGACGGGAAGAATCTGGGAGAGAATATCTTCTTTAACAAATTCCCGAAGCGTCTTGCGAGATTCGTCCTCGGCCTTACGGGCGTTGATGAAGTCCGCCTTCGCCCTTTGCCAGCCATCGAGATATTCCTGACGTTCCTTCTCGCATTGCGCGAGTTTTTCACGAAGCTTTTTTTCTTTATCTCGGAAGCTGCTTGCTTCGCCCCCCTCATCCGTCTCTTCAAACTGGACCTCATCGGAGTTGTTGTCTGTTTCATCTGACATATGCATAAACATTGTATAATGATTCAAAAAAACGTCAAATCGCTGTATACCAAAAACCCCCGCGGGGGTTTTTGGTATTACCGCTTGGACCATTGCGGTCGCTTCGCTCCTGTAGCACCCACGGTGCTACAAACATAATGCGCGCTCCGCACATCATTTAACTCCTCCAGCGGGGAAACTTAGTTTCCCCGACCCCCTTCGTCACAATGTCGCAAACTATCGTTTGCTCCATTGTGGCGCTTTCCTTGCTTTCTTAAGACCGAATTTCTTACGTTCTTTCATGCGCTGGTCACGAGAGAGGAGCTTTGATTTCTTTAACTTACTTCGCAATTCACTGTCATATTCCACGAGCGCGCGCGAGAGGCCGTGACGAAGCGCTTCGGCTTGGGCGTGAATTCCACCGCCAGAAACATGGACGCTAATGTCGAACCTTCCTGCCATTTTCACCTTTTGAAGTGCTTCGTGTATGATTTGCTGCATTTCCTCCGTAGGGAAATAAGCGACGGCATCTTTGTCGTTTACGCTGAAAACACGTTTTGCTCCAACGCCCTCAAAAATCCGCACACGAGCAGTAGCCGTTTTGCGGCGACCGACTGTTTCGATGTACCTCCCCTTCTCCATCTTTAGGACTGGAGCCGCTTCTGTAGTTTGTTGTTCAGTGGTAACCATATGTACATTATTCCGTTATCTTTAGCCTCTTCATACGTTCCTTGCGCAAGCGATTTGCCGGTAACATGCCGTAAACTGCGTGCTTAAGGGGCTCCGCGATTCCGTGACGTAGAACCACCTTCTCGAACGACTCTTGTTTTAAACCGCCATGATATCCGGTGTAATGCTTGTATAACTTCTTTTTTTGTTTTGCCAATGAAATGAAGAGGGCTCCGGCGTTCACTATCTCGACTTCAAGGTCGAGAATGCGATTCTTCGTAAAGTCGCTGCGTGCTTTCCCCATGAGTAAGGCCGCCGCCGCTGAAGCAACGCGCCCGATTTTTTTCCCTTTTGCATCAATGGTGTATTTCATTGCTTTATGCTTAGACAAACTCAATCATTGCCATTGGACTTCCGTCTCCGAGTCTCCGGGGCAATTTAACAATCCGTATATAGCCACCCTTGCGTTCCGCATACTTTGGAGCAATCTCCTTAAAGAGTTTGCTTCCACTCACCTTATCCCCACCAAGGCGGGAGATGATGAGACGGCTTTGAGCGAGCGTACCATGTTTTCCTTGCGTGACCAACTTTTCTACAAAAGGCCGTAATTCTTTTGCTTTAGCCTCTGTCGTGCGAATCTTCCCCTTTTTTATAAGAGAAGAAGCAAGCGATCGCAAAAGAGCGCGCCGTTGATTCCTCTCTCTTCCGAATTTTCTGTTTTTGTTGTGATGCCTCACGGTTAAAAGTTACCTCGAGATTATTTTAGGGTAATACCAAAATTTGACAATGTCCGCTTCACTTCCTGGACGCCCTTCTCGCCTAGCCCGTCAAGCTCTACGAGGTCCTTCTCACTCTTCCTTGCAAGGCCTCCAACAGTGCGAATATTCGCCTTCGTGAGCGCGTTCACTGTGCGCGTGCCAAACCCAAGCGTATCAATCCGAGTTTTCAAAAATTCCTTTTCCTCTTCAGCGCGTTTTACCCCAACATCTTCCGAACCCTCGCCCTCTCCGACCTCCGCCGCCGCCTCCCTTGGCTCCTCTTCCTGGAACCCAACAATGGCTTTGAGCTGCTTTATCATTATAGAAATAGATTCCTCCAAAGCCTCGCGTGGAGAGATACTCCCGTCAGTCTCGATCGAGATGCGAAGCCGGTTATAGTCTGTTCGCTCACCGACACGCATGTTTTCAACTTCGTAGTTAACTCGTCGTATCGGAGAGAACACGGCATCGAGCGCGATCGTTCCTCGCTCTACCTTCTCCTTTTGATGTACCTCCTTGGGAACATAGCCCAAACCTTTTTCAAGACGGACAGTAATCTCAAGTACGGTGCCCTTGTTTGTGATTTCCGCGATATATGCCTCCGGGTTTAAAATCTCCACTTGCCCGGGCGCCTCGATTTGAGCGGCAGTTATCACTTTCGGTCCCTTCACTTTGATTCGCACTTCTTGAGGTTCGTCTGTCGCGATTTTGAAGTTTACCTTACGCAAATTCAAAAGCAATGCGATGGCATCTTCCTTTACTCCCGATATTGTGGAAAACTCGTGGGCAACGCCCTCGATCTTTAGGGAAGTAATCGCTGTACCGACAAGAGACGAAAGAATGATGCGACGAAGCGAGTTACCGAGGGTATGCCCGTACCCAGGGTAAAGTCCCTCAATTTCATACACACCATGCGCACCTTCTTCTTTTACTACCTTTGGTTTTGTTGGGAGAATGATCTCCATAAGCGTTTAGCGTTAAGCGTTTAGCGCTTAGGACCTGTTGTTCGTACCTAATTGCTAGACGCTAACCGCTTAAATTAACGACTATAAAATTCGATGATTGAAGTTACATTAAATACCATTTCGTGCTGTTTGTCAATTGTCGGCGCCCCCTTAACGACCCCTCCGAATGTTTCTGTTCGGGAAAGCCATTGAGGAGGAGTATGATCCTTCAGTCGTTCGGCAAGGCTCAAAAATAGTCCCTTGTCCCTACTCTGAATACGGATAGCAATCATGTCTCCGGGGCGTACGCTGTATGAAGGAATCGTAACCTTCCGATCGTTGACCATTATGTGCCCATGCGATACCAACTGACGTCCGAGAGCGCGGCTCTGGGCGAAACCGAGACGAAAGACGACATTGTCTAGACGGCTCTCGAGCAAGCGATACAATTCTTGCGCCGGACTTGCCCCCTTTTTTGCCGATGCCTTCTTAACGTAATTCCCAAATTGCCGTTCACGGATACCATAATAATATCGCGCCTTTTGTTTTTCCAAAAGTTGAGAACCGAATTCGGTAAGCGGCTGGGAACGGTGTTTCTTGTTCTTGATCTTGGGAGTAATAACAAACTTCGGATTTTCCGTCTTTGGAAAAACGCGGGCACCAAGCCGTCTTGCGATCTTAAATTGTTTGAGTTTAGGCATGATTGTAAGTGGCTGCTACGATCTGATTCCTCGTAGCATGTGTCTTCTACACCCTTCTTGGCTTAGGCGCTCGAGGACCGTTAAAAGGTCGCGGGGTTTCATCGCGAATAGAGTGCAGTTCAATACCCTTGTTTGCAAAAGCGCGGAGCGCCGCCTCGCGCCCAGCGCCAACGCCGCGCACAATTACGTCTGCGCTTTGCATACCAAGAAGTTGTGATTGTTCTCCTATAAGCTCCCCAACCTTTGCCGCGGCGTATGGTGTCCCCTTCCTGGTTCCCCCAAACCCTAGGCTACCGCTTGAAGACCATAGAACAGCGCGACCCTCCTTGTCTGTGAGAAGAAGCTTCGTGTTGTTGTACGTTGCTTGAATATGGAGAATACCGTGCGGCACTTTCTTCTTGCTTCCTCTCGCAAGAGAACGCGCTCGCATTTCAGAGTTGTAACCCGCTCCACCTTTTTGTGCTGTACGCTTTTTTCCCATGGTAAATTAAAGTGACGATAGCATACTGTTTACTTCTTCTCCAGCTTCCGCTTACCAGAACTCATGGTCTTTCGGACGTTACCTCGTACGGTTCGCGAATTTACCTTTGTGCGTTGCCCATGGACAGGAAGTCGGCGCATGTGACGTATACCCCGATAACTCTTAATATCTTTGAGCCGTTTTATGTTCGCGCCAATGAGCCTCCGCAATTCTCCCTCAACCGTCATCGCCTCGATGAGCTGACGGATTTTGTTCTCCTGCTCGGCTGTCAACTCTGTCGGTTTAGCGGTCGGAAGAACTTGAGCCTCGCCCAAAATCTTTTTTGCTTGAGCACGCCCCACTCCGTAGACGGCAGTGAGGCCTATAGCGAGCTGTTTTTTATCTGGGATGTTGATTCCTGCGATACGCATAACTCGATAGTTGGTGGTTACGAATGAATATGACGAGATATTAACCCTGACGTTGTTTGTGCTTCGGATTTTTACAAATAACATACAGTCGGCGTTTCCGACGTACGATTTTGCAATTTGAACAAATTGTTTTTACTGATGCTTTTACTTTCATGCAAAAATACAAAAATGAAAGGTTTGGCAATTGCCACGTCTGGGCCCCCTGAGGGATACACAAGTAGCAATCCAATACCTTTACAATCGACGAGTGATTCGCCCCTTCCCGCCATACGGGTCAAGCTCTAGCTCAACTCGATCACCGACAAGCACCTTTATGCGGTACATCCGCATCTTGCCGGCGAGATAAGCAAGGATCTCTCCTTCTCCTATCGCTCCGGCGGCGTTCGGCTGAGCGTCTAAAGCAACACGAAAAAAAGCGTTGGGTAAGGCTTCTGTTATCACTCCGGTCGCCTTTGGAACATTCTTGCCTTTCATTTAATACGTACCCCACCGACTCGGTCGGGTTTATGCGACGTTTAATGATAACAAAGATGGGTCCTAATAGTCAAGCGTGCTTTTAACGTCTATATCCTTTGGGTTTTCTGGAAACTCCCTCTTCCAGAAGGGCCTTACCAATACTTCCGCTTTTACAACGCCCGAAAACTGCCCCATAACATTTTTAAGACTATCCTTTGAGCGGCCGGTAAGCGCTTCGCGAATCTTTTCCCCATTGAATTTCCAAACAAATTCGGGCTCCCCCTTAAGCGAGAACGTAAGGCGCGAATCTTCGGCGGGGTTGAACGCATCCTTGTTCTCGACTGAGAAAGCGAGCGCTGCGATGTTTACAATCTCGACTTCTTCTTCGGGAGACATCTGCGGCAAGAGCTTCTCGCCAAGGTATGAGAAGAGGGACTCTCTTGGAAAAATGATTCCGTAGAGACTTCCCTCCTCCCTCACGGTCACCGTACGTTCCGCAACGCCAGCCTCTGCGTTTTTTGATGACGGAGCAAATTGTATACTGACTCCCCCATCAAAGAGAACAAAGTCAGCTGGTTTTTCCGCAACGGCTTTTTCTATTAACTGCTTTTTAAGCGCACCGCGTAGTTCCGCTTGTATCTTTGCCGCTTCCTCTTCGCTGATGGTCTTCACGGCTCCGCTCCAGCCACCTTCAATTGGAGAGACGGTTCGTGCGCTAAATGTAGTAAACCGGGGTGTCCCCTTAAAACCCGGAATAGTGAACTCCGCCTTATCGATATTGTATCGTTCTCCCGGCAGATCCGCGTGAACCGTTACCTCAACACTTCCGGGTATAAGCTTTCCGTCGACCTTGGTCATCCCAGGAACAACGACTGATTCGTAAATGCGATAGACGAGACCTTCCGTAGTTTCAAAGCGTGTGTTGCGTATCAGTCGTTGTTCAGCGCTGTTGTAGTTGTTTACAATGACAATTTTCCCGGACGCGCGGCGCTCGACGTTTTTCATTTCCGTTGCGTTAACTTCTCGTTCAAGCGCTAAAGAAAACTGCATCACCTCGAAAGGGAGCGCGTCCTTAACTCCCGATGTAAGGCCGCGCTCTGCGGCAAAAACAGCATCAAGCGACACGGTCTTCGTGCGCGGTGTAACGATAATGGTCGCTCCTTCAAAGAGCGTCGCTACCGAGAGTATGAGAAACAGAAGAGCAAGCGAGGCAACTCCCCAAAGAGCGCTCCGCGAATACCGGCGTGGGCTTCCCGTACCTCCTAGAGAAAATCCTCTGTGCTTAGGGATCTCAAACACTTTAGGGGTGTTTATTCGCGCTTCTCCATCCTTGGCCACGACGTCAGATTGACGTTCCGTGGGCTTTTCGAGCATTGGGGTTGGTTGTTTCGCTGTCTCTACTGCATTTTTGGGCGAGCGATCAAATCTCGCAAACAATTTCGACTTCTTCTTAGTTAAGAAGTCCTCTTGGAAAGAGGCGCCCCCCGTTGTCTCTTTTATACGAATGTCATGTATTCTTTTTCGCGGCATACGAGAGCGTGGAGATATGCTTCAAGTATACCATATTTTTAGTGTGGCAACCCCACTTTTTCCTTACAGAAAGACTGCTCTATCGGCAAAGATGGTTTCGACAGTAAGAAAGGTGTCTTCTTCACGAGGGTTGGGAAGCTTAATATGCGGAGCTAGTGTTTCTCCAGAGAGAACGTGAACGGGAACACTCGCGTCCGCAAAGACGGTTCCTAAAAGCGCCTCTTTGGCAAGGATTGACTTGAGCCAGCCGGCAAAAGCCGGGTCCGCAGAGATAAAAATCCCTTGAAGAAGGAAGGGTACCGGGGAGATTGAGGAAAGCGCTTTTCGTATGGCGCGCAGAAGTATTTCTTCTCGGTTTCTCACTAATTTAAAAACCTCGGCAGAAACCTCACGCGACCCCTTCCCGGTAAGGACGACGGAGAGCAGGGACTTCGCCTCAAGGGGAGAAATGTTCCGGGCCTTCATGATATCGCGAACGAAGATGTTTGTTCCCATTGGGAATGAAAGCACATCGCGGAGGGCGCCATCTGCAACTAAACCGATTTCCACTACCTCTCCGCTCATACGGACAAGGAGTGAGTCATCAATATGCGGCCACAAGTCCCGTACAACAGAAAAAAAGGAAAAGAGGTGGGAGTGGAAGGTTATGCGGGTCTCGTGAAAGACGCGGGCATAACTTTCTCGAATAATACGAACTACATATTCTGGCGCAAAAGAAAGGTAAAGTACAAGCGAGAGCTCTTCTCCATGCTTCCCTTGGGGCACTGAAATAGGATACCCATTCACTGTCGCGCGCATGACATGTTTCTCGAGAAGTATGACACTCTCTGTCCCGAATGCCTTCTCACGGAATGACGCCGCTTCTCTCTCAAGAGATTGCTCGAGAATATCATTGGTGATGGTAAAAGGCTCCCCGCGCTTTACCGTAACGGTCTTTGTAGCAAGGGCATGCCAAGGCGCTCCGAGTACACAGACAACCTCGTCCGGAATACTCCGCGCGTATTCCCTTGGTACACGAAGCATCCCTTGAGAAGCCACGTCTCGGAGAGCGGCAGTAAGTGTCGTGCCCATTCCTTTAAAGAATTTCTCGAAATGGAGTGTGCTTTGAAACGGCATTTCTTTTCTCCTCGAATAAAAGACGGTTGGCTCTCCGTCTTTGCGCAAGAGCGCAAGCGCTACCCCGATTGAAGCACTACCTACGTCGACAATAATCGCGAGTTTTTCTTTTTTACTGCCGAAGGAGGAGAAGATTCCCATGCTTACATTGTATCACGGAAGGGCGCCATACTCGTGCACTAGTGTGGAAAATTGACCCCGATAGTGTTCGCGGACGTCTCCCATATATTGCCGTCACGAAATTAAGCACGGTGGGAAAGTGGGGAAAACAAACAATCCTACCTCAAGTGTGTATCCGCGTCCTAACACTATCGGGGTTGATGCGCAGTATTCCAATCCGTGCTATACATCATGGCAGATACCACGGAGCATTCTCATGCATATTGAACTTTACCCGTATGAAGGCGAGGGTGGCGAAAAGTTTGAGGCACACATACGGCCTCACGTGAAAACCGAGGTCATCATTATTTACCTTGGCATGCTCTCGCTTTTTAGGAAATTGAAGTCCATTTCCCATCTACCTCGTAGCGCTTTACTTCGCGCAGCCGCAGAGCTTCGTAAGAAACTCCCCCTTGAGAATGCATTTCCACCCGATGAACTTCATTTGCTCGGGCTCAAGGCAATGGAGACCGCATTAGATTTCCTAAGCCACGAAGATGATCTGAAGCCAGAGGAAGCCGTCCAAGCAAAACCTGATTACATGAACCTTGTGAGACTTGTTGAAAATGAGGAGTCTATTGCTGACGCACTCCTCGCTGCTGTCCTGCTCTTTGAGATTACTTGGACGAAGCCGAGCAAACCAGCACAAGAATAATCATAAAACCACCCCTCGACAAGCTCAGGGTGGTTTTTTAGTTTACGTCTTTTATCTCCTTACTAAATGCGCTCACAATGTCATCAATCTCGCCCGCCATAATACGCGGGATTCCATACCATGACTCTTTGAGCCTATGGTCCGTAACACGATCTTGTGGAAAATTATACGTGCGTATTTTCTCTGAGCGATCAGCACTGCCTATTTGTTCTTTCCGTGTCTTCGCCATCTCCCCTGCCGCTTTTTCTTCTTGCGCCTCCGCCAGTTTCGCCGCGAGTATAGTCATCGCCTGCTCACGGTTTTTCTGCTGGCTTCGCCCCACGGTGCAACGCACAACAATGCCGGTGGGCTTGTGCAAAATGCGGACTGCAGTTTCCACTTTGTTCACGTTTTGCCCCCCGGGGCCGCCTGCTCGCGAAAAGGTAACCTCGATATCTGCTGGATTAATTTGAACATCAGACATCTTTCGAACCGGAAGAACAGCGACTGAAGCAGTCGAGGTATGAATACGCCCCTGCTTTTCAGTGTCGGGAATACGCTGTACACGGTGCACACCTGTCTCAAACTTAAGCGTGTCATACACCCCCAACCCCTTTATTTCAAAAGACGCTTCTTTATAGCCCCCAAGCTCGGATTGCGATTCATCAATTTTCATAAAGCTCCAACCTTTCTTCGCAGCATACCGTTCGTACATCTCTGCAAGCTCAAGCGCAAAGAGTGATGCCTCATCACCTCCAGCTCCAGCGCGCACCTCCAAGATGACCTCCCTGGGGGACGCCTCCTCTTCTTTATCCGACGCAAGAATTTCTTCCATCTGCTTCAAGAGTGCCGCCTTCTCTCCGCCGAGACGACCCCTTTCCTCTTCGGCAAGTTCCTTCATTGAAGGATCATCTTCCGCCATACGGAGGAGGTTTGCTTCCTCCTTCTCGAGTTTTTCGTACATTTCTGCGAGATACCGTGTTTTTTGGTTTTTCTTGTATCCTTCTAAGTCCATAATTAATAAGTAGATAATATCTGCATCACTCCGTCAAATTCTTTATTTGCGGCGCCATCCTCAAAAGAGTTCGTGTCACCTTTTCGGACGCGTGTCCAAAGCCCCCAAATCAGATTCGAAACTGCGCGTTCCCTCATACGTTCCTCGACAAGTACCTTAAACTCTTCACGCGGTATGTTCGTTGGATATACTTCGATCATTTTCTTTTTTACCTCCTTGTGGTCTCCTCTCCCCTGAATAGAGGTGAGAAACACCGCGAGCATAAACGCCGGGTCACCATACGAGCATTGCTCCCAATTTAAGAAACGGAATCCTTGATTTGTTTTGAAGAGATGTCCAATGTGCGCACTTTCAAAGATAAAGGTTTCGCCATGCTCCCTTATCGCTTTCTTGAGCGTCGGTTCAAATGCATCGAGCATTCTTTCCGCACTGGGCAACATCTCATCCACAAGCCGCTTGCCCCACACTCCCATCTGCGGATCCTCCGCAATGACCCGTAGTCGCGCTTTCCACGCCTTTCGATTCTTCTCATAGCTCGTCATCGGCTCTTCGAAGAAAGGCGCGTCTTTTCTTACGGGAACACTGCCGATCCGCGCAAGGAAGCGCGCGATATTCTCCGCATCATCAATAAGCCCTTCGCCCACCCCACCAACACTTTTCCCCTCGAGATACTCTTCTAATAGCATTGCTTCTCCAAAAAAATCATCTGTGACATACAGGGGATGCGGAGCAACGCTCCATGACTCCACGTATTTGAGTACCTCATATTCGATCCTTGTCCCCCGCTTAGGATCACCCCATTCGGGCCCCTTAAACCGCAAGACCATGCGCTTATCTCCCAGCGTGATGAGAAAGTTAAAATGACCTGACCATGGTTTTGGGTCGATATCTTCGACGCTGAACTCTGTTGTCGCAAACATTCCAAGCGGGTTCGCCACACGCAACCATTGCCGTATATCTTCAGTTGATGGAGGTCTTTGCATCCTCTTATTGTAACAATTGTAACAAAAACCGCGAAGGTTATTCTTTCGCGGTCTTTGTTTTCTTCGCTTTAGGTTTTACTGTTTTTTTCTTATCTTCTGCGGATCGCCTCTTAGCCCTAAACTTCTCCACGCGGCCCGCGGTGTCGAGTACCTTTTCCTGTCCTGTATAAAAAGGGTGGCATTCGGAACAAATCTCGACTTCGATCTTCTCCTTAGCGGATCCGACAACAAAAGAATTCCCGCAGACGCAGGTTGCTTTTGCGCTAGGATAGTATTGTGGGTGAATTTCCTTCTTCATATACGATATTATGATATAACAGATATCACATTTTTTTTCAAGACCCAGAGAGGATATCTATCTGTTTTTGGTATTTCGTCGCAAGGCCCATAACATCATCGCCATAAAACGCGTACGCCGACTTTGTAGCATTATTCCAGCCGGCAAAATAGCGAAGTGCAGCCAGACGTTCAGCATTGTACGTCCCCTTTCCCGCCCCGTTGTCTTTAAGCAAAAGAGCTGCGGCAAGAAACGCGTGCTTGGGATCCCAGGGGTTGGCAATGCTAACTCCCGCGATAGAAGCGACTTGTTTTTCTACTAAAACCCACGTTGAAGGAATGAACTGCGCGGGACCCATTGCCCCACCCCATCCGTACCACGGTTTCGCGGAGACGGGCATCTTGTTCGGATCAAAGCCGAGCCGCCTTGTTATCTCTTCAAAGATCGGTCTGTCACGCGTCGGGTGCATGTCCTTTAGCCAGTTTCCCGTGCCGACATTCTCGCCAAGATTTGATTCTTCGGCAATGACGCCAAGGATAAGGGCTGTGCGTATACCTGTCTTTTGAGAAGCAAAGTTGGCGAGCTCGAGCGCCTGTTCAAAGGGGATCGCGTCAGAGCCACGCAAGGCAAAGAGTTCGCTTCGAATCGCCGCCGCATCTCTTTCTGTCGCGCGCACAACGCGCGCGTAGATTTCTTCGTGTCCCTTCGTTATCTCCAAGAGCCGCTTTTTCTCTGCCTTGCCTTCTACAATACGGCGCTTTTGCAATTCCTGGATCTGTCGAAGCTCTTGTTCCTCGGCGCGTTTGTCAGCGAGGGTATCCCGCTCGCGCTTAGTCGTCTGTTTTGTTTGCTCTATCTCCTCAAATGACTGGTGAAGCGATCGGTTGATTGAGGCGAATGCATCAAGATCGCGAAAGAATTCTGAAATATTTTGATTTGCAAAGACTACTTCAACCACGGTGACAGAATCGAGTTCATGGGTTTTTCGAATAAGCTCCGCGAGTGAGTCTTTCTCCCGTTCCAGTTTTGCCGACAAACTACCTATGGTTGCTTCCTTCCCGTTAATGTCCGTTGAGAGACGACGGATCACAAGATCGCGCTGTCGTATTGAAAGTTCAGCGGCCTCGATTTGCGCGTCCAAGATAGCAACGTCACGTTCCAAAGAGACCGTCTTGCGCTGCTGCTCCTGGAGGATTCCACGCTGGCGCTCGATCTCCTCCTCGAGTCGGGCAAGTTCGCTTTCAAGTTCGGCTCTGCGTTCAACGACATCCGCGCCGGTCACTTGCCCTAACACAGGCAAAGCCCACCCTAAGGCGAGAGGGATTACGAATAATGACAGTATAAAATATGAGAAAGGAGAGGACGCCAAAATTGTTAAGTCCTGATTTCTAATGCGTGCCAGCACTAGCTATTATATCGCATTGCAAGGAAGAGAACGAGGAGAAAACTATTTCTTCTCTTGCTTCTTTTCTTTGGGGGTTTCTTCTCCGGGAATTTCTTCTTCCTCTTTCTTGCCCTTTTCTTCGACTTCAATCTTTGCGGCGTCAAATTCTACCGGTGCCACTTCTTCTTCCTTCGCCACAGCGATTGCGGCGACTATCTCTTCAGGGCCGGTTACAAGAACAACGCCATCTGGAAGCGCAATCTCTTTCGCGGCAATGTGGCTTTCAAGTGTCGTAAGCGAGGTAATGTCGATAACGACTTCTTGCGGAAGGTCTTTTGGCAAACCGCGTACCTCAAGTTCGTAAAGCACTTTTACAAGAGTGCCCCCCAACTCTTTAACGGCAGATGATTCACCCGTAAATTCGATAGGAACCTTAACTTCAACGGCGCGATCTGCTTCGATGGCATAGAAATCAATGTGTATTGGCTGTCCACGCACTGGGTCGCGCGAAATATCCTGAATAAGGACATCTTTATTCTCACCGTCCTTAAAAACAAGGCGGATAATCGATGACTCCCCGTCCATATTCAATACACGGCCAAAATCAGTTGTGTCTACAAAAACTGATGTCGCCTTTTCCTTGCGTCCATAAAAAACGGCCGGGATTTTACCCGTTTTGCGAAGTTTGTTGACCTTTCTGCCGAGGATATCCCGCTTTTCGGCCTTAAGCTCTAGCGTTTGGATGTTCTCTACTATACCGTTCTTGCAACAAAAAGCAACCCCCCGCTAAACCTCTTTAATCTCAACGCTAAGAGGTTGATCTTTGCCATCAAATAAAAGGCCCCAACAAACCGCTTCTTACCCCACAGTGCTTATGGCTTAACCGCGTTTGGTGCCTCACCCCCCTCGAGGACTGCGATAATATTCTTTGCGGCAAGTTCAGCCATGGCGGCGCGGGTTTCTTCTGTGCCCGAAGCAATATGTGGTGTGATGATGACATTAGGTAACTCGACGAGACCGGGCGCAAGCGCTGGTTCGTTTTCAAAGACATCGAGAGCCGCGCCACGAATAGTTTTGTTTCGAAGCGCCTGTACGAGTGCTGCCTCGTCCACGGTGGGCCCCCTCGAGGTATTTACGAGGTACGCGCTTCGCTTCATTTTCAAAAGACGCTCTGCATTAATGAGATGCTGTGTCGACGGAAGAAGCGGCACATGTATAGAGACAAAATCCGCCTCCGCCAAAAGATCTTCGATCTTCTCTTTGTACTCCGCTCCCACTTCTTTTTCTATGTCGGCATTTGGTTTGACATCGGTGTAGAGGATTTTCATATCGAAACCTCGTGCGCCATGATACGCAACCCGTGTGCCAATACGCCCCGCGCCGACAATGCCCAATGTCTTACCAAAAAGGTCATTTCCGAGAAGTAATTCCGGAGCCCATTCTTTGTATCTCCCCTCCCTGGTAAAGCCGTCTGCTTCAACGATACGGTGAGCAATGGCAAGCATCAGCGCGAATGTGTGCTCTGCAACGGTGTTGGTCAACACGCCCGGAGTGTTCGAGACGATGACTCCGCGCTCCTTCGCCGCAACGGGGTCAATGTTGTCAAAACCAACGGCATAATTCGCAAAAATCTTTGCTTTTGGTGCTGCATCGAATGCTTCTCCGTCTATGCGGTCGAGCAATGTGCATAAAACCGCATCATACTCTCCCTCCCGCAGGGTACTCAAAAACTCTTCTCTAGTGAGCGCGCCATCTTTGGGGGACACGTTTACTTCATAACCCTTTTCTTGAAGCATTGTTATTCCCGCATCCGGAATTTTCCTTGTTATATAAATACGCGGCATATAGAAGATTCAATTCTAGTAATCGTAATAAGAGTATTCTATCACATGATGAGGGGCCTATGGTACAATGGGAGACACATAGACCACTACACATATGGCAAAAGAATTTGATTTCGTTGCAATCGGTGATATTACGACCGACGCGTTCATCCGCCTCTCCGGCGATGACGCGACTATTGAGAGAGAGGGCAATCGCAAGCAAAAAATCTGCTTTAATTTCGGCGATAAGATCGAATATGACAAACTCGTAGAAGTTGCGGCGGTCGGCAACAGTCCTAACGCCGCTGTCGCCGCAAAACGTCTTGGTCTCTCTTCTGCGCTCATCGCTCACACGGGAGATGACTATCACGGAAAAACACAACTCGCGCAACTTAAAAAAGAGGGGGTTGCAACTGATTTCGTAAAGATACACAAGGGCGCGGAGAGCAACTATCACTTTGTGCTTTGGTATGAAGAAGAACGCACTATTCTGGTTCGGCACCACAAATGGCCGTATGAGATGCCGGATATTGGAGTACCGAAATGGATGTACCTCTCCTCACTCGGTGAACACTCAATCCCCTTCCATCACGCAATTGCGGACTACATCAAAGCTCACCCTAGAATTAAACTCACCTTCCAGCCTGGCACATTCCAAATCCGACTTGGCTACGAGACACTAAAGGATGTTTATACGCAAACGGAACTTTTCTTCTGTAATAGGGAGGAAGCGAAACTGATTCTCAAAACCGAGGAGAGAGACGTGAAAAAGCTTCTCTCCGGAATACGAGATTTGGGTCCCAAAATTGTTGTCATTACCGACGGACCAGAGGGCGCGTATTCATATGACGGAGAGGAAACCTGGCACATACCCATGTATCCTGACCCAAAGCCCCCGGTAGACAGGACAGGCGCTGGTGATTCTTTTGCTTCTACATTTACCTCCCTTCTAGCGATCGGTAGATCAATACCCGAGGCACTCAAACTCGCCCCCGTGAACTCCATGTCGGTCGTGCAATATGTCGGCGCGCAAGAGGGCCTACTTCCCTTAAGTGAGCTTGAAGCGTGGCTCGCGAAGGCGCCAAAAGAGTACACTCCGACGAAACTTTAGAGTATGTAATAAAACCCGGTCCGACTGTAGTCGGACCGGTGTTTATTTTTTTGAAAGCCCCCCGTTATACTTCGTTATACTTGTTGAACGCACGTAAGAAGGCGCAGATTATCGGCGGCGGCGGAATACCCCTGCGCCGATGCTTTTTCGAAATAGAATGCTGCCTTGGTGCAATCCTTGGGGATGCCGTCGCCACGCGCGTACATGACACCCAGACTATTCTGCGCGCCCGCATAGCCCTTCTCCGCCGCCGCAGTATAGAGACGCAGCGCGTCTGCTACGCGGTTGGCCTGGCGATAGGCGCGCCCGAGCTGAAATTGGAAACGTAATTCGTTTGGGTAAAGCCGCACAGCCTCCTCGCAAGCGGGAATGGCCGTTGCCGGATTCATGAGCGCCGTCGGCACACCATTGCCCACTCTCCCTGGGTCAAGCGGATTACCAGCAAGCGTGTCGCATGCATGAAGTGGGGCTTTGGAATCCGCCCGCCTCTGATCTTGTGCCTGCGCAGTCCCCGCAAAGGCATAGACTGTTATCCCAATAAATATCAAAACCTGAAAAATGAACGATTCTCTTTTCTGCTCCATTGAATCCGAAATGCTGTAACTAAAAATACTATATGTAATTTCACTTACCTTGTCTATGATTATTCAAAACCCGCACGATCCGAAGATGGTGCGGGGAAGAGAGTTAGACGTATGGGTCCCACTCCATCGATTCATAGTACAAAAGAAGAAGCGGAAGAGCGACCGCCGTCGCGAGCGCTACGATGCCCCAGAATGTGACACCAAAGTATGCTGCTCCGCCGACGGCACTTGTCCACAAGATGTTGTGCGCAAAAAGAATTGTTGGCCCACTTTTCAAGCGGACGTTTCCCCGTGCGATAGATGTGGCGAAACCGGCGAAGATGAGAGCCGCCACAACACCAAAGGCATCGTGAGCAAGCCAGTAGTCGAGAGTAACTTCACCGACGGAGGACATGCCGACAAATGCGCTAATAGCAACAACCGCCGCGATCACTGTAAACATGACAGCGCGCGTGGCGAATGCAGTGGCGAGCACAATCCAAAAGAGAGCATACAAGAAGACATCCCCCGACCAAGAGAGGGCGACACCATAGACGACCGCCATGCCTACCGGTAACAAAGATTGAAAAAGGAGCAAGTTCCTAGGCGATTTCATTTATCTTCTTCCTTTCATCACCTTGGCTGGAAACCCTGGAGAACAGGGCTACGGCCGTTTCTCGCAATCTGCTTTATCAATATCAGTTTTTATGAAAAAGTCAAGATTTTGGGGGTATCCCGTTACCGCCTCTCCCACTCCTTATCTTGCCGAACCAAAAGTTCGCTAGCACGCTTTGGTTCTGCCATAATCATCTTCACGGTCTTTTCAAGGCGAATGCCTTGTGAGCCCTTCACCAAGACGATATCGCCTTCCTTGAGAAACCCCTTGAGAAACTCCCCTGCTTCTGTTGCATTAGGAAAGTGGAATATATTACTCTTTTTCATCTTCTTCGAACGCGCGCCCTCCTCAAACCAGACCGCGCGAACCCCAACAGTTATTAAGACCGTGCACACCTCGCCCGCGAGCGCCCCGATTTTTTTGTGTTCCGTGACGCTTTCCTTACCAAGCTCAAGCATATCCCCCAATACGGCAATCTTTCTAACGCCAGGAGAGGCATCTTCTGCCATCTTCACGTGTATCTCCCGAAGTGTTTCAAGCGCTTCACGGGCCGCTCCTGGCGAAGAATTATAGGTATCGTCGATAACGAGCGTGTTATTCACGCCCCTCAACACTCTCATCCTCCCTGGGGCAGTCGCAATGGAAGAAAGCGCGCGCGAAAGATCTTTAAGCGGAATACCCAAGGCAAGGCCAACTGCTCCAGCGGCAAGGAGCGCGTACAGCACGGGGTTGCCTAAGACATTTTTCACCTTCGCCTCTTTTTTGTCTCCCCCGTGCGCTATCTCGAACTCCATACCGCTTGGCGCCCCATTGTCATCATACGAAAGACGCTTCGCCGTTCCCCGAACATCAGCGAATTCACCAAATCCAAATGAAATAGAGGTGCCTTTATGTTCTTTTCGAAGCGCGTATACCTCTTCGTCATCGGCATTGACGACTAGAGTGCCGTTCTCTTTTAGGACACGGGCGAGCATTTTTTTCTCACTAACAAGCGCATCCCGTGAAGAAAAGTTTTCAAGATGTACGGGGGTTTCGCTAAAACGCGTCACAACTACAACATCCGGAGTGAGCCATTGGGTAATACGGCGCATATCGCCCGGGTGGTCCACGCCAATTTCAAGCACGAGCCAGTCCGGGTAGTGATTTTTGAAACAAATAAGAAGAATCCCCTCAAAAAAAATTTTAAGCCATATGACGGGGTTTCCCCATGCGTTTTCCGCTCCAAGGATAGTGAGCGGCACACCAATTTCAGAGTTGTAGCTCTTCTTTGATGCGCGAACAAAAAAACGCTGTTCAAGCACAGCCCTAACTGCGTCTTTTGTCCCCGTCTTGCCGACGCTCCCCGTAACTGCGATGATTTTGGGCTTATATTTACGCAAAACCGCTCGCGCCTCGAACGTCAGGATAGCAACAACGATTTTTTTGATTAGCTGCTTAAACATCGCACATCTTGCATAATAAATCTTTTAACGATCCGGGGGTACTTCGTAATAATTGATCAAAAACTTTGCTGTTTCCATAAATGGATTTGTCAGTGTTTCTGATGCATATCGCACCCCTTTCGGATTCACGATATAGTAGAACACAAAAAACTTTGGATCAAAAGCCGGGAAATATCCAAAAAAGGAATGAAGAAATTTGTTGTCATAGTACCCACCGCTTTCAGCTTTCGCGATCTGCGCAGTTCCGGTCTTTGCGGCGACACTCCAATGCGGCAGAGAAACTCCACCGCCGGCAAGCGCCTCGTCTACGACCCGTACAAGCATACGTGTAATCTCCTCGGAGGTTTCTTCTTTAAGGACCCTCTTCTCTCCACCATAGGAAATCTCGTATGTCCCAAATTTATGGTTGATGCGCGAAGCGACGTGCGGCGTTATTAAGACACCGCCATTGGCAAGAGCAGAAAGTGCTCGTACCATGGCGACGGGCGAGACAGCAATACCCTGCCCGAACGATGCTGTTGCGTGCTCAATGTCACGGGGGCTTAGAAGATTATCGATGAGGCCATGCGTTTCATTGGGGAGATCTATGCCTGTCTCCTCACCAAGGCCGAAAGACTTCATGTATGCGCTGAAGCGCTCTCTCCCCAATTGTTGCATAACATAGACAGCCCCCGTGTTAAGAGATTGGTTTAACACCTCCTGCATGGACACTTCTCCCCGCCCCTTACCGTCGTGGTTCTGGATACGTGCCTGATTTAAGACAACATACCCTTTGTCATAATAGGTTTCTTTGGGAGAGACAACGCCCGCGTCAATTCCAGCCGCCATCGTAAGCGGCTTCATAATGGAACCAAGCTCATAGACGTCTTCAACTAATGAGTTAGAGAAAACAGTGTACGATGACACGTCGCTGAAATCATTGGGGTCAAAGGTGGGGCGGGCCGCCATGGCGTATATCTCTCCATTTTTAGGGTTCACTACAATCGCGCCGCCGGAGTCGGCTTTCCACTCATCCATAATCCCGTTCAACGAATGCTCGAGAAAACGCTCGACTTCCGGCTCTAGGGTAAGGACCAAGTCGCCCTCACGCGGTGCCCGCTCGTAAAGCAGTGTTTCCCGAAGGCCCGCGAAGGCATCCGCAAAAAAATTAATACGGACTTCTTCCTCTACTCTTGCGAGCGTGTCTTCGTAGTAGCGTTCAACACCGTACCTTCCACGCAACCGCTCCCCTTCGTACCCGACAAACCCTAATACGTGCGCTCCGAGCTCCTCACTCGGGTAAAAACGCCACTTCTCTTCATACACCCCAACGCCAGGCAGTTTGAGCGCACGCACGCGTTCGGCAAGCTCTTCAGGAAGACGCGTTTTAATTTCTTCGTATGGGTCATCGCGTTTAGCGGCCTTAAGGAGAAACGCATCGAGATTAAGATCGGGCACAATAGAAGAGAGCTTTTGAAACGCGTCTTCGGAGTCTCCGAGTTCTCTTGGATTTATCGCGAGCGTATACCCCCGGGCAAGCGTTGCCGCTGAGAGAAGTGTGCCATCTTTTTTTGTGAAATAGATTGATCCGCGTTTAAAAGAATCTGCAACCGGGGAAACATATTGCGCATGGGCGCGCTCGCTATATTCTCCGCCATAGATAATCTGGACTAAAAAAAGCTTCCCCAAAAGTACGAGGGCAAGTAAAAAGACTACAACATATAATAGGTTAATCCGGGTCGCGGGTGCTGTTATCATAATTCACGTCACGCCATGCGTGACGTTCAGGTTACAGGTTGCAGTTTTCAGGTTACAGATACGCGGTTCTGTTCACTGTAACCTGTCACCTGTTCACTATTCGCATCGTACTACGGGCGATGCGAGCATTATTCCCCGCCGAGAGTAAGACCGACAAGCTGACGTTCAGTGACAAAGACTTTTCTTGTTGGTTCCACAAAGCCAAGCGCGCGTGCTCTATCTTTATGCAAGGTATTTTTCAGAGTATTATACTCCTTTTCGAGCTCGGCCAACAGAGCCTGTCGTTCATCGATTGAGTCTTTCACAACCTTATATTCCACGAGTGCGAATGTCCGCGCGTTAACCAAGAATACGTACGACACAACGATAAGCGTGCATGAAAAGAGGAGGCTCCAGAAGAGTCGTTTTTCAAAGGTGTTTACTTGTCGTGTTACATTAAACATTGTTTTTTTGTATGATTCGCAACTTTGCGCTTCGTGCACGTGGATTCCGCCGAACCTCTTCGTCACCTCCTTGAATGGGCTTCTTAGTTATGAGTTGGTACCCTTCTCCTGACAACTCACGGAAAAGCTGTTTGACGATTCTGTCTTCGCCGCTATGAAAACTAATGACTGCGATGCGGCCTCCGGGGGCAAGCACAGCTGATGCTTTCTCGAGCCCCTCCTCTAGCGCCCCAAACTCATCATTAACCGCAATGCGAAGGGCTTGAAATGTTTTAGTCGCGGGATGTATCTTTCCCCTTCGGAAAGAGCCGGGCATGCTTTTCTCAATTATTGAGACGAGCTCTTGTGTTCCGAGGATGTGCTTCTCTCTGCGTCTCTCGACAATGCCGCGCGCGATCCTCTTTGCAAATCGTTCGTCACCGTATTCAAAAAGAATCCGAGCAATTTCTTCTTCTCCATACGTGTTGACAATCACTGCCGCAGTAAGTTCTTCATGCGCTGGGTTCGCGTCATACGTCATAAGGAGTGGCTCATCTTTCATGAAAGAGAATCCCCGTCCCGATTCCGTAATCTCTTCGAGACGTGTTCCGAGATCAAAGAGCGCTTTATCAAGAGTGTCGATACTAAGGTCGCGGAGCACAGAATCAAGATTCCTAAAATTTGATTTTCTAAGGAAGACCTTCGCCTTTGAGTGAGCAAGATTTTTTGCCGCCTCTTGTAGCGCCTTCTCGTCAAGGTCGAGACCGATGAGCGTTCCCGCCTCCCCGATCCCGGCACATATCTCCTTGGAATGACCGCCGTTACCGACTGTAGCGTCGAGCACGATATCGCCTTCCTCCAAAGCAAGGCCTTCTAAACTTTCGTGTAAAAGAACGGGGGTATGTGCCATACGCTTATATGGCACCGATCTCGCCCAACTTTTCTGCCAATTCATCTGCCTTCTTCTCGATACTGCGACGGTATGTGTCCCATGTCTTTTCATCCCAGATTTCAACGTGGTCATTGACACCAACCAAGACGACCTTGCTTTGAAGACGCGCGAATTCTTTTAAGAAATCTGGGACTAGGACGCGCCCGAGCGAATCAACTTCAGCGTCTACCGCGCCCCCCAACATGAATCGGTTAACTCCTCGCTGGTCTCTTTGCCCCATCGAGAGCGTGCGCAGTTTGTCGAGAACTCCTTGCCATTCTTTTTGTGGGTATACATACAGACACGAATCAAAGCCACGAGTGACGATAATGTTCTTCCCTAGTTCCTTACGAAACTTCACCGGCACGGATAACCGTTTTTTTGCGTCTATTGAGTGTCGGTATTCGCCGATGAGCATATTTCCCACAATCTACCACTTATCGTATATTTTATACCATTTTCTCCCACTATCCAAAACTTGTTATCCACAGGGTCACACCGAACAAAAAACAGCCCCGACAAGGTTGTCGAAGCTGTTTTTCTCCTGCCTCTAAGGATTCAACCTTCTAGGGCTTTGATATGAAAATGCTCTGAAATATAAGCATTTTAGCACCCCTATTGATTTCGGGGCCTCATCGTGGGGAAGAGAATGGTCTCTTTGATGTTCGCAGTGTCGGTTAGGAACATGACAAGCCTGTCAATGCCGATGCCCACTCCGCCTGCTGGCGGCATACCGTATTCCATTGCCTCAATAAAGTCGAGGTCAAGTGGTTGCGCCTCCTCATCGCCACCTTTTCGGAACTCTTCTTGCGCCCTAAGGCGCTTTTCTTGATCGAGCGGATCATTCAATTCTGAAAATGCTTTTACGAGTTCGATACCGCCCGCGTATAGCTGAAATGCGTCAACTTTTGATTCATCTTTGGGATTCTTTTTTGCAAGGGGCAAGTTCTCTGCCGGATAATCAGTGACAAATGTCGGCTCGATAAGTTTGGGGCGACATGCTCGCTTAAAAATTTTATCGAGGATTTTTGCTTTATTGTCACCCGCCTCAATGTTGGCCCCTAACGCCTTCGCCTTTTCCCTCACCTCTTCGAAAGAAAGTTTGAGTATGTGCGGAATGAGGGCGTGACGCGCCAACACATCAGCGTATTTTTCACGCGCAAACCTTTTAGAAAAATCTATTGTGCCCCCTCCGAGGGAGATCGACGTGCCACCACTCACTGTCTTTACCAGAACTTTTAAAAG
Source organism: Parcubacteria group bacterium (assembly GCA_016204005.1). GTDB lineage: Bacteria > Patescibacteriota > Minisyncoccia > Phycocordibacterales > UBA2135 > JACQLQ01. Next base: position 52,735 of record JACQLS010000001.1, read on the forward strand.
TTTTTCCGTAAATGCCATCTGCTTTTTCGCGTCCGAATAAGCTTCGTAGAATTCGAGCATTGTGAATTCAGGATAGTGCGTCACGTCAATTCCTTCGTTTCGAAAATTCTTGCTTAGCTCATAAACCTTCGGGAGCCCTCCGATGAGAAGCCGTTTTAAATAGAGTTCGTCAGAGATGCGGAGGAAAAGATCGCTATCAAGCGCATCATGGTGCGTTGTAAAAGGCTCAGCAGACGCTCCCCCATACATCGACTGCAGGATAGGGGTTTCAACTTCCATATACCCATTCTTGTCCAAGAAAGAACGGATGGCACTCACCACCTTCGTCCTTACCTTAAAACGTAGGACGGATTCTTCATTTGAGACAAGGTCGAGGTAGCGGCGCCTAAAGCGCTCTTCATTGTCTTTGAGGCCATGCCATTTTTCCGGTAACGGACGTAGGCTCTTTGCCAACATCTTCCACTCCCGAACAAAAAGGGTTTTCTCGCCGCGCATGGTCTTTGAGAGGATTCCTCCGATCTCAATGAAATCACCGACATCGACTGTGTCTGTAAAAAGTGAAAAAGATTTTTCGCCTACTTCGTCTTTCTTTATTGCACCCTGGAATCGCCCTGTCCCGTCATCAAAATGGAGAAAGAGGAGACCGCCTTGCCCACGGATGGAGTAGACACGCCCCGCCATCACAACCGTCTTCTTTTCAAAAAGAAGCTCGAAGTTTTTAAGAGCTTTTTCGACTGAAAGGTTTCGCCGCGTCGAGATGGGGTACGGGTTGAAGCCGCTCTCTTTTAGGAGATTTAGTTTCTTCAGACGCTCGTTTCGTATTTCCTCTAAGGACATATTACTTCACACTCAACACCGTACACTCCATTGTCCCACTTGGTGCTTCGTACGTGACAACGTCGCCTTTTTTCTTACCTAACAATGCCTCACCCAAAGGAGAGCGATTCGAGATCTTTCCCTCTCGTATATTTGCCTCCTCAGCACCCACAAGGGTAAAAGCCTGCTCACTTCCATTCTTTCGAATAGTCACGGTGCTTCCGATCCCTATAGTGTCCCCAGCGTGTGTGGAGACGATCTCTGCGGACTTGAGGAGATTCTCCAACACCGAAATGCGCTCTTCAATAGCGTTTTGGGACTCACGCGCCTCCTGATATTCTGAGTTTTCAGAAAGATCCCCGAGTGATTTTGCATATTCGAGTTTCTCTGCGATTTCCTTTCGGCGCACGGTCTTTAGTTCCAAGAGTTCCTTCTCAAGCTCTTCATATTTCTCTTTTGAAAGGTAGTTTTTGTCTTCCATAAATAATATTCATTATGTGAGATGATACGTCTTACTTTACTAGAAAAATGAAAAAAGCGCAATGCAATCCAAAGTATTGCTCTGCGCTTCAATTATTCCGGAAGATCACTGCCTCTCCCGACAAAATGCTGACCCGATGTTACCACTCAAGGTGTTATTATCGCTCAAACGGAGCACTGGCCTCCTGTCGCCGTCGAGTGTGATGAATGGTACTGACGCACCAAGCTGGCGCCGCCAAGAACCAGACGACCATAACCCATGATGTTCCAATACTGGCGTGTGCACGGCAAGGGCAATGTCTTCAGCCACCACATGCGGGTGCCCGTGGACATCTCCCAAGATTCTTTCCCGAGCGATAGCTGGCGTCACGCCAAGTATGTTCCTGCCATCTTCCACGCCAAAGATGTAGTAGGGCGTCTCTGGTGTTCTCTCGAGCTGTGAGAAAGCGCTTGGCTCAAGTTGGACAACCCCCACCTCTTCTCCACAGCGCACCATCGACATAAGAAAGCGGATGAAGGAAACATCATCGTATTGCAGAGGAATAACCGGCAAGAAAATCTGGACCCCTTCTTGAGCAAGCTCGGAGAGTGGCCTGCCATCGTATTGCCACGTCCAAACCTTAAGGGCTAGAGGAATCACGACATCCTTCTTGCCGCGAAGCATTCCCGTGAGCACTCTCGGTGTATCGCGTGATTGTAGAGTCTTTAGTTGAACGTCAAAAAGAGCGCTGAGCTCGTTCAGGCGGCTGTTTGTGTTTTCTCCCACCGCTTGTCCTCCTCATTTGCTCCCCTAAATTAATCAGAATGCTTAGCGGGTGTCAAACTTGTACTAGTGAGATACTCGGGGGTATTTGCCGCAATCCACAAAAGAGTCTGCCGCATAACGTAGAGCGCGCCTATTGTGTTTTCGCGTTTGCCGTGCTCCATCACCACTGCAAAGGCAAACCTTGGCTTTTCATACGGGAAGAATCCAATTACCCAAGAGTTTACAAAATGCTTATTGACGCCCACTTCGGCTGTTCCCGTTTTTGCAGCAACAGAGATCTGAGGGAGGTGTAGCCCGCTTCCCGTTCCCTCGTCCACCGCCTGCTTCATTCCTTCTTTAACAACGCGAAAGTATTCGGGTGAGAATCCAAGGATTCTTTCTTCATGATCCTTCTCCCCCTGCGCTCCATTCTCTCCGCCCCCCTTAAGGAGAGACGGCTTTAGGAGAATGCCGTCACTTGCAAGAGCCGCAGTGGCCCGCACTGCTTGAAGGGGTGTAATCTGAAAGCCATACTGGCCAATTGCTGTGTTGTACGTATCTCCGATGCGCCAGGAATCGTTAAACGTCTTCTCTTTCCACGCTGGTGTAGGCACGATACCCGACTCTTCACCCAAAAGTGGAAATCCTGTCTTTGTGCCAAAACCAAATATCTCCATATAGCCCGCGAGACGTTCAATACCCAAGCCGCCCTGGTCCTCAAATCCACCAGCTATTGTATAAAAATAAACATTGGACGAGACAGCGATCGCATCAGGCATGGAAACCCATCCGTGGGCCTTCCAATCTGTAAAGACGGACTTTACTTGAGGAGAATACGGGTTTGGGATTGCAATGGAGCCCGTGCTCAAGATCTCTTTTTTAGGATCAATGATATCCTCCACCAAAGCGGCGAGAGCAATAAAAGGCTTCACGATAGAACCAGGTGTATAGAGACCTGAAACTGCGCGATTTAAGAACGGTTTTCTCGGATCATTAATGAAACGCTCAATCTCTCTATTGTGACCACCCAAGGAAAGCGCTTCAGAGTCATACTCTGGGAAGCTCGTCAGAGCAAGTAGTTCGCCTGATTCTATATCCATGATGATCCCTGCCCCGCCCGTAAACCCGCTTTCGTTGGAACGGAGTGCAATCTCTTCGTGTAGCTTCTCTTGCACTCGTGAATCAATCGAGAGAGTTATGTTCTCCCCATCTCTGGGCGCGCGAGCAGTACTTTCCGATGACCGCTCCCCCTCCGCATTTACCTCAACGATGACGAGGCCGTTCTCTCCCCGAAGCGATTCGTCGTAGGAGCGCTCTACACCATCCTTACCTTCAATCGCCTCACTGTAGTAATAGCCAGCCTTGTCCTTGAGCGGATACCGAACGAATCCCAAGATGTGGGCAAAGCCATTTTTCTCTATGTATTTGCGGCGCGCAAATACGCTTGAGGCGTCTTCAAACGGCTCGTTCCAGACAAGCTCTACACCGTTCCTGTCAAAGATGACTCCCCTTTCAGCAAAAAGTGGTCTATGTCGCAGGTGGTTGTTCTCTGCGACTCCAGCGTAATGCTCTCCACGTCCTATTTCTAAAAATGCAACGCGCCCAAGGAAGACGCAGAGGACGAGAAAGAAGAAGGTTCCAAGTGCAAATAGAGTTTTTTTTGAAATCGGACGTTCCAGCCGTCCCTCAAATTGGTGTTGATTGAAATCAGGAAGATTGTGAGAATCCAAAAAAATCTCATCGGGATGAATCTCATAGTCTTTGTATTTTCGCTGTTTCCAAATCATTGCAAAATAGTATAGTTCGTATTTCGCGTTCAACTTTAGTACCACCGGAGATATCCCTTCACCCACTCGCTCACAATCAACAAAGCGATGGCCCCTGCGGCAAAGACAAATTGGAAGCCATAGAGGAGTTCGACTTTTGCTCCATACAGTACATCGAAGAGAAAAGCGAGTGCGGCTACCTCATAAAACTTCTGGAAGTACGCCGTGGCGAGAACTCCTAATGCGACTCCGACCCACCACGGAAAAAAAAGAACGGACGCGAGGATCGTCATACTCGCCGCCACACGAAAGGCCACCGGCAAAAATCCGTCATGGCTAATCGAGAAGCGGCGTTTTTTCAATCTCCACCCATTCGAGTTCATAAATGTTCACTGGCAGTTTAAAAAGAAGTATTTGAAAAGAATCGGCTGGTTTTGCCTGTATTGCCTCGACGACACCGAGAATGATTCGCTTCCCCCGTATGAGCGACACAAGATCACCCTTGTGTACCTCGATACCGCGTGGGAGTTTTGCCTCAAAGTTGCCACCTCCTTGCCCCGTTGCATCAACTCTAAGCGTTGAAGCACCAATCTCTACAACCGATTTCTCTCCGGGAGAAGAGAAAAGTACAACCTTTGCTGTCTGTCGCGACACGGAAGTAACTGTACCAATTGCAACACCCCCTGGAGCACTCACAAGACTCCCGATCTTGAGCCCGTCTTCTTCTCCCTTATCAATAAGCAAGGTGTCATACGGGGAACGATTCGGACGTACAAGAACAAAAGCAAGGGTGACGTCTTGCTCCCGTCTTTCAACCCCGAGATGACCGCGCAACTCATCATTTTCCTTCTTAAGCAACGCGAGAGAAAGCATCTCCGCCTTAAGACGATTCATTTCGTCGAGGAGACGCGTGTTTTCTTTACGTAGGGAGTGCTTACTTTCTACAGCGGAGAGAATATCTCCAACCTTTCCCGCTAATGCACTCTGCCCTTTCCAGAGAGGTGAAGTAAGAGCATGGACGGCTCGAGAGAATTGTTCTTCAAAAAAGGAGAGCGTTGAAAAGGCGCCCAAGAGGACGATGAGACCTATAATACTAATGAAGAAATTTCTGGACATTTATTTCACCGGGTGAAGATGGGGAAGAAAGACAAGCGCCCTTTAGACCAAGAGGGTGAAGTGCGTTTATTCTGTTGGGGGGAACGCCTCCTCTTGCGCCAAAAGCATTTCCTGATACGTATCCATGTCTTCGAGAACAATACCTGTACCTCGGACAACCGCCGTCATGGGGTCATGCGCTACGTGGATGGGGAGTGACAGTTCCTCATTGAGAAGGTCGGCAAGCCCGCTTATGACAGCCCCACCACCTACCAACACAATACCCCGTGCCATGACGTCAGAAAGCACCTCTGGCGGAGTTGACTCAAGTACTTCTTTAACCGACTCAATTAGGGTCGCGAGTGAGCTAGAGATTGCTTCTCGAATATCGGAATCGGTAATAATAACCTCGCGCGGTAAACCAGTCACCAAGTCCCGCCCACGCACCTCTGCCTCAACGGGCGCCTCGCCGGGCACTACAGACCCAATGACAATTTTGATGTTCTCTGCTGTTCTGTCTCCAATGAGAATTTTAAATTCGTTCCGTATGTAGGCAATAATGTCTTCATTAAACCGATCTCCTGCAATGTGAAGGTTTTTTGAACGGACAATGCCCCCTAAAGAGATAACCGCGATGTCGGTAGTGCCCCCGCCAATGTCGATGATCATTGTACCGATCGGATCCCTTACGGGTAATCCAACGCCAATAGCGGCCGCCATTGGCTCCTCCATAATATACACTTCCCGCGCTCCGGCATTTATTGCGGCATCTCGCACTGCGCGTGTTTCCACGTTAGTAATTCCCGAAGGAACGCCCACGACGAGACGCGGACGAATAAGTTTCGGAGAGAGTTTCTGAACACGGTTTAAAAAATAAGAAAGCATTTCCTCCGTCACTTCGAAGTTTGAAACGACGCCATCGATAAGCGGACGGACTGCGGTGATGTGAGCTGGCGTACGGCCAAGCATCTGCTTTGCCTCCGATCCTATGGCAACAACTTGCCCTGTTTTTTCATTAAGCGCGACAACAGACGGCTCGTTAATCACGACGCCAAAACCACGCACAGTGAGAAGTGTGTTTGCAGTACCAAGATCTATGCCGATATCGTTTGACAATAAACGATACAGGCGTTCGCGATAAGAACGAAATGACATATGAACACCGACGATTCTAAATCTTACACCCTATCCAACCAGCGTGCCACCTTTTGGGCAAAGTTTAAGACTGAAGTATTTCTTGAATGTTTATGTACCCTCCCTCTCCCGACTTCCGATCTTTGACCTCGACGATGCCATCCCCTTCATCGAGCGTCTTTTCGCCAATAATAATTTGTGTCGGAATACCCAAGAGGTCAGCATCAGCAAATTTTACGCCGGCACTCTCGTCACGGTCATCATAGAGAACCTCAAATCCTTGTTCCGTAAGCGCTTGATATGTGGCAAGAACCCTTTCTCGCACGCTCGGATTCGCTCCACCGAGTTCAATCAAATGATACTGGAACGGCGCAATCTCGACGGGCCATACAATTCCCCTCTCGTCAGAGAGCACCTCAACGACCGTGCCCATAAGCCGCGTCACGCCTATTCCATACCCGCCCATGACAACAGATTTCTTTTCCCCCTGTTCATCCTTATAGCTCATGCTAAAGGGGTCGGTAAATTTTGTTCCCTGTTTGAATATATTTCCCACTTCAATTGCTTTCTCCTCCGTTAGATCTTCTTTTCGAAGCCCAAGATCGCTCAGAACCTTATCATCCATGATCTCTCTGTTCACCGCGATACGCTTGTTAGCATCGAGATAAATGATATCTTCACCTGCATCAGAAATAGTCTGAAATTCGTTTGAGTACTGAGAAAATGTGCCACCGCTTGAGAATGTAAAGTATGTTCTATCCGCGATACCACACCGCGAAAACACATTCATGTAAGAAACTTTTATTTTTTCATAAAATTCATCTTGCTCCTCTTCCGTCCGGTTGAAAGAGTAGAGATCTTTCATAACAAACTCCCTTCCCCGCACGATGCCGCTCTTTGCACGAAGCTCGTTTCGGAACTTCGTTTGAATCTGGTAAACATAGAGGGGAAGGTCTCGGTACGAGCTGATGTATTCGGTAAGCAAGTTTACTAGCTGCTCATCGTGAGTAAAACCCAAACCGAGCTCAACATTGTTCTTGAGCTTCGTCTTAAACCACACATCGACTTTTTCGTCATCCCACCGGCCGACTTTTTCCCAGATTTTCTGCTCTTGAAGAGCGGTCAAAATTAATTCCTGTCCTCCGACCGCGTTCATTTCTTCACGAATAATAATTTTTATCTTTTTTAGAACCCTTAATCCCAGCGGGAGATAGGAGTATACCCCGGCCATTTCTTTGTGAATGAAGCCGCCGCGGATCAAAAGCTGGGCGTTTTTTGAAACCTCGTCTTTGGGCGCTTCGTGCCGTGTTTTGGTGAACAATTGAGAAAACCGCATGGTAGTATCATAGCCCAGAACAAGTTTGTGTTCAAATGTAAGACGTTGTACGCTTTTGACTAGAGTGGTCATTCGGGTAGCAATGACAAAGCCCGCTCGCACAAGCATGTCCCGAGATGAGGCAGAAAAGGCTATTACTAACGCCTTAAAGACAACATATCGCGACAAACCAGATGCCTGGAAGCGTGGCTACAGGGAACAATATCTCGCCGGTATTGGAAACGTGCAAACGTATGCTAAAAACCCCTTCTACGAGGAGTCTGATCGAAATAATTATTTGCAGTGGCTCTTTGGTTCTTCGCTCGGTATGGCAGATCTCATGATCGCAAATGCCAAACGGTCGGCCATACCGAAATAAGCTGGGTCTCACATCAAAAAAGGTCGCTTCCGCGCGTTAGCGGGAGCGACCGTTTTTTATGATGCTCTAAGAGAAAAGTCGGACAAGATCGTTGTATGTCACCGCAAGCATAAGTCCTATCAAGACAACGAAGCCAAACATGTGCGCAAAATTAGTAATGCGCGGAGAAATGGGAGAACCTTTTACTGCTTCGATAAGAAGAAAGAAGAGGCGCCCCCCGTCGAGGGCTGGAAAAGGAATGAGGTTTATGACGGCGAGGTTTAGAGAGATGAACGCAGTGAGTGAAAGGAGGTAGATAAAGCCGAAATCCGCCGCGTCTCCAACAATGCCGGCTATACCAACCGGCCCGGCAAGACCCGAGAAGTCAGCCGTACCGTTAAACACGGAAGCGATGAGGCCACCAAACGCGGAGACTATTGCGATAAGAAGCCCTATAGTCATCTTGCCTCCCTGCCAAAGTGCGGCGAAGAACGAGAGATGTACCGTTCCTATGACATCCATAGTGATGCCCACTGCAGGCGCCTCGCCCACGATGCCCCGCTCTGGGGTCACTGAAATCTCTCCCTGGTCGCTCTCGCCACGCGTGTAGCTAACGGTGATTGGCGCGCTCTCGTGCATCTGAATAAACGTCTGCATCGTTTGCGCGTTAGGGTCCGCGACGGTCTCCCCGCCGACAGTAAGGGAGAGGATGCGGTCTCCCGGCAAAAGACCCGCTTTAGCAGCCGGGGAATCTTCTAACACTGAAATGACAGTAAGTCGAGCATTTTCCAAGACCCCACCGCCTGGGACCGCTCCCTCAGAAACAGGCAATCCTGCCATAAGACCAAAAACGATGAGCACCCACGCCAAGAGGACATTGAACAAGACTCCCGCTGTGATGACGGTGGCCTGTACCCACTTTGGTCTATGAATGAAGCTTCGACCCTTGTCTGCTCCATGGAGTGATTCCTCGTCCGGGTTCTCTCCAAAAATACGCACAAAACCTCCGAACGGGAGTGCGTTCACCGTATATTCTGTTTCGCCATATTTCTTGCCAAAAAGTTTCGGAGGAAAACCGATACCAAACTCATCAACACGGATACCCATCTTCTTTGCAACAACAAAATGTCCAAATTCATGAACAAGAATCAAGACAATCAATATAAGAATAAAAAGAATGACTGACATGGCAAAAATTAATGAGCGTTAGCGAATATAATTTTTGACCACCGAGCACTCCGATTCGAATCGGAGTGCTCGGTCTATTAAAACATAGTCGCTTCGCTCCTTGTTTTACTGACTAATTTCTTTCTCCTTCCTCTCCCCCATCTCTTCTAATTGTGTATTCCCGTCTTTAATAATCTTTTCCATCTCTTCCTTCAATCGAAATCTGTCGTCTTTTGAAATCTCTTTTATCTTTTCTTTCTCTTGGATGTCGCTCCATGTCTCATCGCGATGTCCACGGAGGGTAACACGCGCTTCCTCAAGTTTCCCGTTCACGACCCGCTTCAAAGCGTCCCTCCTTTCAATGGTGAGATCGGGGAAAATCACACGGAGACCTTGATCGTCCGCGGCGAGAGAGAGCCCGAGATTCGCGTCCTCTATCGCCTTGCGTATTTCGCCTATTTGGTTTTTCTCCCACGGAGTAACACGGATTGTCTTTGCGTCTTCAGTTGAAACGCCAGCAACGTGGTTCAAAGGAACCTTTGTTCCATACGACTCAACCCGGACACTATCCAGTATGGCCGAGGTCGCGCGCCCCGTACGGATCGTAGAAAGCTCCCGAGTAAGCCATTCCTCGGTTTTCTTTACATTATTCTTCAATTTAGAGAAGTCGTACGCCATACTTTGAGAATATGCTAAGTAAGGGCTTTATTCAATGGTCGTTTGTTAAAATATTGACTTTAGAGGGCTTGTATGCTACAATTTCTAAGTATCACGTCACGGAACGAGAGGAAAAGACGATGATCGGCATGGGAATTGCAACAGTGGGGATTTGGGGCGGAGCGGCCCTGATCTCGTGGGCTGGGACCAAACACGGCCAGATGAACGCAATCGGCGTCATCATCATCGCGTTTCTCGCGATGCTGGCAACGGGCGCAGTGTGGGGAGGCTAGATCCACCCACTGCACGGAGCAAACAGGGGGCTCGGTTCGACACTGTCGGCCGAGCCCCTTTATTTTATTTTACGATAAGCGCAACGTGCTCCAAAATCATTTTGACTGACGGGGAACGACTATCAAGATATCCTCGGCATTTCTCTATGTCTCGAAGCGCGCTCTCGGTTCCCTGTACCTTATCTTCGGCGTACATCACCCTTTCGAGCTCGTCCAGAAACGCACGAGCTTTATGTTTGTCTTTCTCTTCAATAATATCCCCAAGGAGGCGTACTCGTTCTGGAAATGATGCTCGTAAAAATTCCTTTGCCACGCCACTGTCTGCCACCCCTTGCATATGTGTAGTAACAACGTGGAGACGGGAGCGCAGTGTGGGCAAAAGCATGCCCACATCGGGAACGATAAGGAAGAAGTGTGTCCCCTCTGTCGGCTCTTCAAACACTTTGAGAAGCGCATTCTGCGCCTCGCGTGTCATGCTGTTCGCCGCGACGATAAAGATTTTCCTCCCAGCACCCGATGACGTGCGCGACTGCATCTCTTTGAGCCGCCTGCTCTCCTCTATCCCTAACGTGTCGCATGCTTCGTACCAAAAATCAGGATTCCCACGCGTAGTGAATTGTAAAACGTCTTCAAGAAAGCGGAGGAGAGATTTGAGCACAACGTCTCGTCCCCCGGGTAGACAATAGGCATGATGAAGATTCGTGGCGTCTATGCGTAATGAGTGTGTGGCTTTGGCGCTCATGTGCGTACTGTTCCGAGAACCCTATCGCTTTGCGATAATACTTTTCTTATATGTTTCGAGGTGCTCCAATGCAATGCCCGTCCCCTTTGCAACACAAAAGAGTGGGTCTTCGGCGAGATATGCTCTCACTCCGGTCCGACGATAGACCAGTTCTGGAAGATTACGAAGCATCGAGGATCCCCCTGTCATAGTAATGCCGTGGTCGATAATATCTGCGGCTAACTCTGGCGGTGTCTCCTGAAGCACGTCTTTGATGGCCTTTATAATTTCGCGAAGCTGCGGTTCAATCGCTTTTACGATCTCGTTTGTCGTCACTTGAACCGACCTCGGGAGTCCGGCAACAAAATCGCGCCCCTTCACGGTAATCAAAAGCTCTTCCTCAAGCGGAATCGCAGAGGCGATTTTCATTTTGATTTCTTCCGCTGTCTTATCGCCCACGGCAAGATTGAACGTTTTCTTCACGTAATCAACGATTGCGTTATCAAGCTTGTCTCCGGCGCATTTGACCGATTTTGAAGCAACAATACCCCCCAAGGAAATGACAGCGATATCAGTGGTACCACCACCAATATCAACAACCATATGCCCGCGCGCCTCGTGAATGGGGATTCCAGCTCCAATGGCAGCAAGAACGGGCTCTTTTACAATATATGCCGCCTTTGCTCCGGCTTTAATCGCCGCTTCAACAACAGCGCGCCGCTCTGTTGAAGAAACACCGGCGGGCACGGATACCAAAACCTCCGGCTTAAAAATGCCCCATGGCCCGAGCGCCTTATTGATGAAGTAGCGCAACATTGCTTCGGTAACGCGGTAGTCAGCAATAACGCCGTCTTTCATGGGACGATACGCAATAATGTTCTCGGGGGTCTTTCCCACCATGCTTTTTGCTTCAAGTCCGACAGCAAGGATTTTATTTTCTGGAATAGCTACCGCAACAACGGAAGGTTCGTTTAAGACCACCCCCTTACGCGGCAAATACACCAACGTGTTCGCTGTACCAAGGTCAATACCCAGTTTTTTAGAAAAAATACCCATGGTGTTCAGTATCTTGTATCTAGTATTTGGTATGTCGTATAAACATGTTCCGTTACGTTTTTATACAAAATACAAGATACTAA
>JACQLS010000017.1 GCA_016204005.1 Parcubacteria group bacterium
CATGCCTTATCCACGCCGCCAGCGTTCGTCCTGAGCTAGGATCAAACTCTACAAATAAACTTTCACAACGGTGAAAATTCTTGAACGGAACAAAAGAAAAAGCACATCTTTTTGTTCCAACCTTACCTATGCATATGTCAAAGTCCTTTCGTTGCTTCCATATTCGCAGAAACGAAAATGCCCTTTGGGGCATTTGAAAAGTATACTTACCTTTTCAATTTCTGCAAGCCCGTTCTAGCGCATCAAAGGACTATAGCATAAAGGGCCTTTTTGGCGCAAGGGGCAAGAAAAAACCACCTCTACCCCCATCAAAAAGAGGGAATTGGGGTGGGTCTATATATGGGGTCACTCTTGGGGTCTTTGTTGGTGACCCCGGAAGATGGTGCCGCCTTTTCAGGGGGCTCCTCTGGCGGATGCTCATCTCTTGGGGGATGCACCGCGCCACCATCATGCTCCCAATCAACCTCGGTAGTTTCGGGGTCGGGTTCGCGGAGCTTATCAGATTCTGTAATCACCGCAGACCCTTCTTGGGAGTCTTCTCTGTATCTTTTTACAATAAAGAACAACGAATGGCAACTATACAGACTATTCATGGGGGGTATACAACGGAGAGAGTAGAACATGGAGGGCACATGCGCTTCACCTTTGAAGTCGTGCGTGGTGAAGACGGAGGTCCGTGTCCCCTCTCGAAAGCACTCGCACGCCAAGAGGAAGTATTCGCACAGATATCTTCAGCTAATCCACTACAAGGAGACTGCCACATCATTTTTGCGGAACATACACCCGTCTATACATGGAATGCCGCAAAGAGAGATCTTAACCGAATCCTTCGCGTACATGGGTCCGACTTCTTACCGGCGCCAATGGTGGATGTGGGGCGCGCCGGCTCAGTGAGTTTTCATGGGCCAGGCCAAGTTACGTGTTACATCATCACACGTCTCGACTCACTCAAACTCGACGTGCCGACGTTCGCCAGACTTCTGGATGTAATCGTTATAGACACCCTGGGGTGCTTCGACATTAAGAGCTTCCCAAAACCGCCCAATCTACCAACCGCCGCAAGCGGAGTATGGATCGACCACAAGGGTTCGCTTCGAAAGATATCATCGCGCGGCATCCGTCTCTCCCGAGGTGTTTCCCGGTTTGGCTTTGCGCTCAATATCTCGACTGATCTTTCATATTTCGATTACATCTATCCATGCGGTCTCGACATACAGATGATCTCCATGAAAAAGCTTGGAATCGTTGCGGGGGCATCCACAATGGCAGATGTTATCGCAGTGATGCAAACAGTGATACAAAACACGCTTACTACTCATCGCACATAAAAAGGCATTACCATACTCGGTAATGCCTTATTTCGTTATTCCTCAAAGAACATCGATTGTGCGCGCTCGATGACTGCATCAAGGAACGGGTAGACGATTGACCCGTCAGTCATGCGACGATCGAAGAACATCTGAAGCACCGCCAAGCCGTCGGCGTCTACATGCCCCACGTTTACAAGCCCCGCAACTCCGGGCTTCATGAACGAGACGCCCATTGTATGCTTCAGTGCCCCAAGACTGCTTACGATAAACGTATGTCCTTGCGTTTCCTCAAGAGGAGCCGCATTCGTGCGCACCCCCTCGAGCATGTGTTGGAACGCGCGCAAAAATGCTCCTCTTGAAAACACTTGGGCGTTTTGAAGCGTCAGCACACTCCGCTTCATCCCACTAATCACGACTCCACGATCCGGATCAATCCTGGCGGCATCCTCATCATGAATGATTCCGAGATTGACATGCCGACAAAGGACAAAAGAATCGTTCCCTCTATTCAAGGGGTCAATTTGCCAGTACCCATTAAGTTCGCTGAACTTCGAACTCATAATGGTCTCTGTGACCGCAAGGGCAAGAATGCCAAGCGGTGTTACAGTCACCTCACCCAAAGCAGAAAGCACATGCGCGTAATGCTTTGTTCCACTGTAGAGCCACGATAGGTCGTAGAGCACTTCGGCAGATGCAATGGGACTTTTCTCCAAAGCATGCGCCCGAAGTGTAACCGCGTGCGATGGCCGCACCATAAGGGGCATAATAGCCCCGCCGGATTTTGGTTCTTCACGTTTCGGGGTTGCCTCTGCTACATCACGAGCGAGAATGGCCCCATCGGGACCAGAAGGGGCAACCATCGCAAGGTCAACCCCTTTTTCGCGCGCGAGAGATCGCGCGCGAGGGGAAGCAAGCGGCCTTACCGAAACTTCTGTTTCTTCTGCCTTTGGGGGCACGTGCACTTCCACATCATTCACCGGAACTTCCTCCGAATCAGCGCCGTTTTGAATATAGCAGAGCACGGGAGTGAGCATAGCTCCACCCGGAGTTTCTCTGCCTTTCCCATCGTTTACCCATTCAGTGTTTTGGAAAAGATCGACGAGGGTCCCTCCCTCAGGTGCTTCAATGTCTACTGTGACTTTCTCTAGTTCGACAGTGGCGATAAGGTCACCCTTCTCCACGCGATCGCCTGCCTTTTTCTTAAAGACGACGTCAAAGGGTCCCACAACAGCGTCTTTGCCTGAATATTTCCCTGAAGCACTTACGTCCGTAACAAGAATTCCGACAGGGGTGCGTGTCATGGCTCTGTCTCCTTACTTCCAGACCATGAGCTCGCGAGCTTTCGCCGCAAGCTTAGGTGAACGATATGTCTCCCCCCGTTCCGTGCGCTCCAGTACGTAGGGAAGACGATCTCGCGCCAAATCAAGATCAGTTGGGACAAATGGCGTCTCTGCTCCAAGAACATAGGGCGGAGCAAGAAGCGACCCCCAGGTCCTTATTTCCTGCATAAGGCGAGCTGTAAGCATGAAGCCCACACCGCCATCAGTCCGATCGCCCTCCTGCGGGGCGTAATCCTCCTGCATGACAACGAGACGGCCGGTTTTTTCAACTGATGTTTTTACTGTCTCTACATCCATCGGATGCACAGTGCGCAGGTCAATAACCTCAACGCGTATGTTTTCCTTGGCAAGCTCCCTTGCTTCATTTTTTGCCGCCGCAACGGCTGCGGCACCATACGCGACGAGAGTGAGATCAGTCCCCTCTAGGAGTACGTGCGCCTTTCCAAGAGGAATCATATACGGAGCATCCGGAACTTCCGAAATGAAATCCGGACGATTGCTTGCCGCAATCTGATAGAGCACGACAACGGGCCCGTCAAACGCATGCGCCGAACGCATGAGGCCGATAAGGTCATACGCATTGGAGGGCGCGATAATCACAATTCCTGACATTGGGTGGATAAAGCGCTCGGGCCATGCCTCATGATAGTGGCCGCTCCCACCAACAAACCCAGAAGGTGCTACAAGAATAAAAGGAAACCGAATCTTTCTCTGGAACCATTGAGGTGCCACATAATGCGCGAGTACGGATGCGCCATCCCAGAAGAATGGGGCGAACTCAACCTCTGCAATAGGGCGATAGCCGAGGAGCGAATATCCGGCAAGCACTGCCATAATCGCTTCTTCGGAAATTGGGGCATTAAAGACCCGGACCGGGCCAAACTTTTCCCAAAGACCCTTAATGAGAGCGAGAACTCCTCCGGAACCCCCCGCGACATCCTCACCAAAGTAGACGACAGAAGGGTCCTTTTCCATAAGCTCTCCGATAACCCGTCGGTAGGCCTCCCCGTATTTCACTCTTTGCAAAGCCCCAACAACTTTTTCTCCAGCATGGGCTCCGTCTACAGCCATCCCTGGAAATATGCTTCTGTCTCTTCTGTCACTTGGGGGAGAAACCTTGGGCTCTTTCAAAACTTCTTCGCTCACCGCCAAAACCAATGCGCGTTCTTCCGCGACGATAGCATCAAGCTCTTCACGAGTCGCATACCCATTATCTATGAGCCGCGTGCTCCATCCGTGGTAGATAGGTTCCTTTTGAACCGCGTCGTTAAACGCCCGCATCCCCTCTTCGTCGAGGCCAAAGACGGATTCGACGTCGAAGAAATCATTGCGCTCAACGGATCCTGGAGATCGCTTTATCTGCGCCTCGTTATGTCCTGTCAGACGAAAGTTATGAACGACCATGAGTGTTGACTCAAGGTTCTGCGCGCGATCCACGGCCTTAAGTGTTTCTGCAAATACTGCTTCAGGATCCCATCCGTCGACATCGACGCCCACCATTGTGCCGTATCCCGATGCACGTTTGGCCAAATCCGATTGTCCGTGTTCATCACTACTGTCCACAAAAGCGGAAACACCGTTATCGTTCAAGATAAAGATAGTGGGCGTGCCACGGATGACACCCGTTTCTCGTGCAATGTCGTCTAGAAACTTGTCGTCAATCTTCGAAAGTTCTTCGGACGGACGGCGGTAGTTTGATGCGGCCGTCCAGTTCATTGCCTCATGTACACCACCCTGCTGTGCAGCACCGTCTCCAAAGAAGACGACTGAAACCGGCCGCTGCTCTTTTGGAAGCTCGTTCCATTCAAACCGACGTAGCGCCTCGCCGCACCCAACAGCAACGCCAGAAGAACGCCCCATATCGGAGCATACAAGCCCCCACAAACGAAGGTGAGGGTACACCCAATGCACATCGCCATCGCGCCCAGCGGAACCACCTTCCGCACGCACAAAGTAATTTCGGAAAAAGTCTTTGAGAGCATTCGTGCCTCCCTCTACAAAGGAAGCGGCCGCAGCCCCACCGTAAATAGTCCGGTGGTCCATGTGCTTCACCGAGCGTTCTAAAATACCGAGCTTAGCGAGCACAAAAAGCGGAATCGTTGAGACAATTTCTTGCCCCAAACCTGAAAGTACGCGCATCTTCCCCGATTGTCGTATGACAGCTTCGTTGAGTGCTCTCGTGCGAGCAAGTAACCGATACGCAAGGAGGTAGTCGTCTGGAATGCTAATGGGAGGACGGAGCATGCCTGCTTCCCTCTCGAGACCTTTGGTTGTCAAAGGTCTACTCATCCTGCCAACCATAGTGCCACCAAACGAGGCAAAAAACAATGGCGCTCCAAGTCTTTTGGAGCGCCATTGTTCGGCATGTGTCGCGTGTCTAGTGTGTCGCTTTTTGTTTCGTGCGGTTACCAATGGCAACAAGCAGAGGGGCCGCAAAACAAATGGATGAATACGTGCCAAAGAGCACGCCAAGACCAAGGACGAAAGAAAATTCTCGCGTCGAATCACTTCCGATGAAATAGAGTGCTCCGAGTACAAGGAGAATCGCGAGCGAAATGTTAATGGAACGCGCAAGTGTTTGTGAAATACTTTCGCCTACCACAACACCAAACGGCTTGCCGCTTTTTTCTTCTTTGTCTCGTCTTAGGTTCTCGCGAATGCGGTCAAAAATCACGATGGTGTCATTTACGGAAAAACCGAAGATTGCAAGAATTGCTGTTACAAAAAGGACATCAATCTGATACAGAGCGAAATAGTGCCCGAGAATTGCAAAAGCCCCGATAGGAATGACTGTGTTGTGGAGCAACGCCACGACTGCCGCGACGCCATACTTCCAAGAACTTACGGGCTCTGATACTTTCCTGAAGGCGTAGGTAATATACAGGATGATCGAAAGGAGCGTTATTGCAATTGCAATCCATGCTTTGCTCTGAAGTTCTTTGCCTATGACACCGCCGATCTGGCTAAATCGAACCTCCTCAAATGGTGTTTCCCCTTCAACATTAAGGAGGGTGAGCAAAAGAGAGCGATCTTCCGGCTTGAGTGTTTCCGTGCGAAAGATGTATCCCTTCTCTCCTGTCGGCTGAAGCACGGCGTTCAAAAAGCCGTTTTCCACGAGTCTTGCTTCAAGAAGAGCGGCTTCAGGGACTTCTCCTTCATATCGAACCTCAAGAATGGATCCTCCGGTGAAATCAATTCCGAACTGGAGCCCCAGTACCCCAATCGCAGTCAAAGAAACCACGATAAAAAAAGCGGAGAGAGCGAGGAAATACTTTTTGTATTTGATGACGAACATAAATAGTAAAGCGTTCTTATTTCGATACCCCTGAACCAAAGAGTGTAGAGACCGTTTTACTCGGATCCTCCGGAGCAAGGGCGTAGAGGAAAATTCTAGAGACAGTAATAGAACTCAACATAGAAAGAAGGATACCGATGCCAAACGTGAGAGCGAAACCTTCTATAAGAGATGTCCCGAACCAAAAGAGAACAATTGCGGATACGAGTGCGGTGATGTTGCCGTCCCAGATGGCTGCCCACGCGCGATCAAAGCCATCGCGAATCGCTTCGCGCAACTTCTTTCCGCTCTGCAACTCTTCTTTCATCCGCTCAAAGATGAGAATGTTGCCGTCGACAGCCATGCCGATTGAGAGAACAAAGCCCGCAATACCCGCGGCAGTAAGGGTAACGCCGATCAGTTTAAAGACCGTAAGGTTTAGGAACACATAGAGCACGAGCGCAAGGCCGGCGATGAAACCCGGCAGGCGATACCAGAACATCATAAAGAGTACCACCCCCAGAAGACCGAAGAGGCCAGCGCGTATACCTTTTTCAATGGTCTCCGCACCAAGCGTTGCTCCGATTGTCTGACTTGTGAGAAGCTCAATAGGCACCGGGAGTGCTCCGGAGTTCAGACGACCGACAAGCTGTTTCGCCTCTTCGGGAGTAAATTGCCCGGTAATCTGTGCTGATCCACCTGAAATCTCTTCTTCGATGACCGGGAGTGAAATCGGAGAACCATCAAGAAATATTGCGAGCACTTCTCCAATGTTCTCGCGTGTAATCTTAGCAAACAGTCTCTCGCCTTCACCAGAAAACTTGAGAAGGACCATAGGTTCACTCGTCACGTTATGAAAAGCAACTTGCGCGCCCTCAACAAAACGACCCGTCAAACCGGTATTCTGAAATAGAATCTCACCTTCCTTGCTCCCCGGAAGAGCGAGTTTGAACTCGAGGACGGGGGTACGACCTATCATGTCCGTCGCCTGTTCTACGTCTGTAACTCCCGGAAGTTCAACAACAAGACGGTGCTCTTTCCCTTCTGAGATGATGCCCATGGTCTCTTCCGTCTGCACATTCGGCTCTGTAACGCCAAAAAGGTTAACCCTTCTCTCTATAACATCTCGGAGTGCGTCCATTGAGACGTCGACCTCTTCAGCGGGGATGCCGGAAACATCGGCCTTATACACAAGGTGGGTTCCTCCGGAGAGGTCAAGTCCCAACTTAAAAGGAAATCGAGAAAGCACACCCCCGCCTGTTTCGGAAGCGTATAAAAAATAGCCAATTCCTAGGCCAAAGAGAACTATGAGCAGTGCCGCAATGCGGTTTTTCAACATGGGAGCATTCTAGCAAAGAAAACAAAAAAAAGCATCATGATTTTATTAAGACACCTTGACATAATAAACATTGCGGCTCATAGTACAAAAAGCAGAAACTGATCCTAGAGAGAGTTCCTATGGCAAAGGTCCAACGTAAACGTGCGACCCGCGAAGACATGAAAGTCGGAAGCTGGTTTTGGCTTGAATACCACACTTTCATGAACGGTGAGGGGGGTATCTCGGCACCAGCAAAGGTTACCCAGGTCACGCCCAAGGAGATTTTTTTTGAAGTTTTTGGTGGAGGTTTTGGACTAGAAAGGTCAAACGGGATAAGGAGCGCAAAAGCACTCATTCGGGACATTGTACGCAAAAGAGCCGGTGTTTACCTCCTCGATTCGGACAAACTCCGAACTCACATACTGCGTGAACAGGAATGGGTGGAAACCGAAATGGCCCGTCTTCGCGAATACTCCCGCGAATTGCTGTCAGCTCCAGTCTAAATATATTGTATATGCAAAGTCCCATGCTACTTTCCATGGGACTTTTTACATACGAGTTAGTGTGGAGCCCGAAAATTAACGAGAAAAAGATGGCGACAAGTGCATTAAAAAGCCCCGTGCATTATAGCGGGGGCGAGTCATTATTATTCACGAGGAAATAGCTGGTAAGGCGCCTCGTTGTTGTCGACGCGCACAAAGACAGTGGGGGGTTCAACGGGAAGAATGCGAGCGTACAACTTCCCATTGGGAGTCTTCACAACAACTGCCCATGTACCATCTTCGAGTTCACTTTTCGCTACCACTTCATAAACGGTGTTTTCGTCTAAATGGTACCCAAGGGAATTTTCTTGAGGGAGCGCACCCCGTCCAGACATACCGAGCAAGACAGCACCCACAACGACCACGGCAAGTCCGAACCACCAAACGCCCAGATAGCTTTCCTCCAGGGCAATCATGATTGCCACAATTCCTACAACCAAAATGATAGCACCGATGACAGCGAGGCCTATAAGCATTGACTGCTCTTCAGCGGTTCTTTCCAGAGAGTACCCTTAAAAGAAGTCTTTGTCAAGCAAACCGATTTAAACTACCCCAGAAATGCCGAGAGGAGGACGAGCACACCAAAGAAAATCGCAATTGGTCCGAAAGGGAAACGTTCGGCAAGTTTTAACAGTGCATGAATAGTCAGAAGTCCGAAGATGAAGGAGAAGAAGATCGCAATAAGTGCGTTTTGTGTCAGCACAAAATCTTTTACATTGAGAAAGATGTTGCCGACAAGAACAATGGGGATCGAAAGAAGAAAGGAAAGCCGAAATGCCTCCTTGTCGTCGTAACCGCGGAGCATGAGTGTCGAAACAGTGAGCGCGGAGCGCGAGAGCCCGGGAAGAACGGCAAGCCCCTGCGCAATACCCACCAAGACATCATCTTTCCACGTGAGAGCGGCGGAATCTTTTTTCTCCTTCCCCCTCCCGAGCGCCTTCAACTGAATGAGCCCTGTCGCAAGAAGCAGTACGCCTACCACGACGGTGATGCCCTGAGAAGCAATGGGGAGTAGCTGTTCAAAGTAGATAATGCTCTCGAGAAGCGCAAGTCCCAAAGTGCCGGAGATGAGCGTCGCGACGGCAAGAAAACGAAGTTCCCCTTTTGTATGTGGATTATTGGGGTCATGCGCGAAAATGCTTTTCCCGAGACGGACGATATCTTTCCTAAGATAGATGATTGCCGCTAGTGCTGTCCCCAGGTGCAAGAGGAGTGCAAATTGAATAATATTGGATAGATCTCCAAGCTGCTGGAAAAACCTCACCTCAAGAAATGTGATTGCGCCCTCCGAACTAATGGGGAGCCACTCGAAAACACCCTGCGTGATTCCCAAGATAATGCTTTCAAACATACGTTCTAGTATAGCAACATTCGAGCAATAAAAAAACGGGTTGTGCTATCCCGTTACAGACTACGTCGTATCTCGCGCTCGCCGTTCCCAATATCGAGCATTTTCTTCTGCCTCCCCTGCCATACGGTGGACATCCTCATGTTCGGAGCTCCACTGGGCCGCTCTCGCCCGTGCAAAGTTGGCGTTCATGCGCGCTGTTTGCGCTTTTTCCAAAAGATGCAGGTACGGAAGACCTCTCGCCATGGAAAACCCTTGAAACGTTTCCTTCCGGAATACTAAGCGGTCATTACTCTTGTGTCAAGACAAGAAGGTTCTTGAACAGCATCGCAACGGTAACCGGGCCAATGCCGCCGGGTACGGGAGTAAACACACTCGCCTTCTCGGCACACATGGGGTCCGCATCCCCCGCGAGTTTGCCACTCGCCTCGCTCGTTGCCGCGTCCAGGATGACAACACCGTCTTTGATGATTTCCGGGATAAGGAGTCCTGCCTTGCCGACACCGGAAACAATGATGTCAGCGCGTTGTGTGTACTCGCTTATGTCCGGTGTTTTACTGTCGAGCACGGTGACGTTACCCCCCTGATGCGTGAACCACACCGCGGCGGGAGCGCCAACAAGACGCCCCTTCCCGATGATGACAACATTCTTGTCTTTTATGACAACGCGTTCGCGTTGTAAGATCTCGGCAATGGCCCCAGTAACGGGTGGTACTATCTTTGAACGGCCATCCCTGAACATCTCCATAGAGAAGCTCGAAAGCATATCTGGATCAGTGTGTGGCGGAATCGCATCTAAAACATGCTGGGTATCAATGGTACTGGGAAGTGGGAGCTGAACAATGATGCCGCGGGTGCTCTGTTTTGCTGTCTCGGCAATTTCACCCGCAAGATGGAGCGTATCTACATCGTCCCCAAAGTGTTTTTTCAAAACAGGGACCCCAATGTCGTGGGCAAACCGTTCTTTAACGCCAAGAAACTTCTCCGAGACCATGTTCTCCCCTACCATAAAAACAAAAAGGGTCGGTGGAGTCTTTCGTTTCGCCACTTCTGCCTTTAGTTCTTCTTTTATCTCGAGCGCGATTTGTCTGCCATCAATGATCATGAGCTAGATATTCTGCTTTTTTCTAATCGTTATATATCACTTCTTTAATACTTTATCAATTTTTGCCGCGATTTTTTTCATGTCTTTTTCTTTCGCCCCGCGGGTTGTCTCCGCGGCGGTCCCCAAGCGAATACCGGATGGGTCTAGTGGTTTTCGCGTATCAAAGGGGATCGTGTTTTCGTTCACGATAATTCCTGCGTCTTCAAGCATGTTCGCCGCGTCTTTTCCGCCTATCCCCTTGCCCCCCTGCCATGTATCAATACGAAGAAGATGCGTTTCTGTGCCCCCTTCAACGACCCGCCACCCAAGCCGCGCAAGTTCATCAGCAAGAACTTTGCAATTTTTTACGACTTGTCTCGCATATTTTTTAAAAGCCGGTGACATAGCCTCTTTAAGCGCGACTGCGACTGCAGCAATCTGGTTAAAGTGGGGGCCGCCTTGGAGTCCGGGAAGAATTGTCTTGTCAATCTTTTTATCTAATTCACGATCATCTCTCTTTGAGAAAATAAGCGCGGAACGAGGCCCGCGAAGCGTTTTATGCGTTGTCGTGGTGACAATATCTGCGTAGGGGAACGGTGAGGGGTACACTCCGCCCGCAACAAGCCCGGCAAAGTGAGACATGTCCACCATGAGAAGGGCGCCACACGCATCGGCAATCTTTCGAAACCTTTTGAAATCAATACTGTGCGCGTAAGCGGTAAAGCCCGCGATAATAAGCTTTGGTTTCTCGGCAATGGCTATTTTTTCTATCTCATCGTAATCAAGCCGCTCTGTCGAAGCGCTTACTCCATAGGGCACCTGTGTCCAAAACTTTCCTGTCATCGAAACTTTCTGCCCGTGGGTCAAATGTCCGCCGTGACTCAAGAGCATGCCCATGATTTTTTCATGGAGTGGAACGAGTGCTGCATATACGGCAAAATTTGCGGGCGATCCAGAGAGCGGCTGGACGTTGACGCTCCATTCCTCCGGCGTAAGTCCAAAGAGCATGCGAGCACGCTCTTGCGCCAGGGTTTCAATCTTATCCACTACTTTCGTGCCGCGATAATACCGCTTGCCCGGGTATCCCTCTCCGTATTTATTCGTAAGCGCCGAGCCGAGCGCCGTGAGGACGTCTTTTGAGACGTAATTTTCTGACGCGACGAGGTTAATCACCCGCTTCTGACGCTTTTCTTCTTCCTTAATGAGTTTTTGGATTTGCTTATCCTTCATGATGATAGGAATCTACGAATGATATCCGAAAAGCATTGATGATTCAAACCGCTACAAAGAAAGCCTTTTCCCGTCAAAACCGGAGATAATGTGCACGTCCCCGCTCCCCTTGGTTACTTCGCCGATGACCGCGGCACCCTTAAGGCGAGAAAGCGCTTTCGCGACTTCTGTCCTCGGGAGAGAGATAACAAATCCTATGCCGCAATTGAACGTGGTGTACATCCTTTCGTTTGAAAGACCTTTTGCGTGTATTTCATGAAAAATCGAATGGGGCATAAGCGTTCTTGGATGAAAAATATGTGCGTCTTGTCTGTCCATGAGATCTTTTAGTTTTGTAAATGCCCCTCCGGTGATATGCATCATGCCATGCACGGTGCATTTCTCTATAAGTGAAAGAACCTGATCACTATAAATCCTTGTCGGTGTAGTGAATTCGCGTCTCATTTCATTCTTAAAAACACGGCGCACGGCGGTAAATCCATTTGAATGAATCCCGGAACTTTTGAGTCCAATGAGAACGTCCCCCGATTTGAATTTGTTCGGATATGACTTCTTAACGAAACCTGACACTGTCATACTGATATCAAGACCGTCTATAGTGTCGTGGAAAGAGTTTTCTCCGCCAACGATCGCGATGTTTCGCTTTTTACACTCTGCTGCCATTGCTTTAATGATGCGAAAAACGCGAATATCCTCCACGGGAACAGTAACGTGGTTTGAGAGTTTGTAGGGAACGGCGCGCACAATCGCAAGGTCGTTAAGATTCATTGCAAGCGCGTCGATAACAGCTTCGCGAAATGTTCCCTGCTTCCAGTGATACAACCCCTTTGTGCCTATACCGTCTGTATGATCAACTTCAGGATAGAAAAACTTTTTTCGTACGAGAGGATACGTGTTAAAGGTAACGGAGGCATACGGCGTGCGCCAGGTCTTTTTGATCTCTTCAATTATCTTATGCTTGTACGGTTTTGATGGTGTGTACATGTTGAGATTACATCACTCCCCCCACAATCTCCTTTCCCAGCTCATCGCGGTGAGCCGGGCGTTCACGACGACGCATCCCCATTAAAATACCGAGTGCCGCAAATTCCGTTACCAAGTGGGAACCGCCGTAACTCATAAACGGAAGCGGTGTTCCCGTGACAGGCAAAAGACCGATATTCATCCCGATATGAATGACGAAGTGCGTAGTAAAAAGTATGATGAGGCCTGCCGCGTATAAAGTCTCAAAGTTTGACGCCCCATGGAGTGCCGCTCGCGTTATCCGCCACATTACGATTCCAAATAGTGAAAAGAGGAGGGCAACGCCGACAAACCCCCACTCTTCGGCAAATGCGGCAAAAATGAAGTCGGTCTCGTACTCCGGGAGAAATTCGAGGCGGGACTGTGTGCCAAATCCGACACCCTTCCCCACGACACCCCCTGAACCGACAGCGATGGTTGACTGATATGCATTATACCCCGCCCCCTCGAGATCGGTTAGTGGATTTAAAAATGTGAGAATCCTTTCTTTTTGGTAATCATGGAAGACGAACGACCACAAAAGAAAAAAGACAGCTGCGCCAATGGCAAAGACAAGGGCGAGGTGTTTTTTTGAGACTCCGGCCACAATGACCATGCCAAGCCACACGCTGAAGATGATGATGGCCGACCCAAGGTCTGGTTGTAAAAAGACGAGCGCGAAAGGCACAAAGGCATAAAATCCTGAGACAACGATGTGGCGGATGTGCGCGATCTCAATGTGTCTTCGGGAAAAATATTTCGCGAGGATGAGGATAATTAAAATCTTAACCGGGTCCGAGGGTTGCACCGTAAAGCCGCCAAACTGCAGCCAACTCTGGGCACCCTTTATTGTAGAGCCGACAACAAAAAGAAAAGCGAGAACGGTAACTGCGGCGACGAATAAACCAACGAGGACGTCGCTTCGCTTAAGAAATCGCCAATCAAACAAGCTGGAAGCAAAGAAGACTCCTATACTGACAAGAATCCATATACTCTGGCGACTTGCAAAGTAGTTCTCGCCACCAAAAGAGTACATAGTCAAAAGCCCTGCTCCGAGAATGGGGAGAAGGGCGGCAAAAAGAATCCAATCTATGGTGATTGTATTAAAAACGCGTTGCATCAATACGAGGGAGGATATCTATACGGACTGGTTTCGAAGAAAATGGTTCCGACCACACAAACGTTATATCTCGCTCGCTTTCTCTTAAGAGATCTCCAACCGCAGTCTTACCCACACCCACCAAGTTGTCTCGCTCATCAAATAAAAGTGCAACAACGGTGATATCGCGAGCGTCAATGAGTGAGTCGTTCTCCAAGACTGCGCGGAGCTTTGGGGAAGGTGGCGTCTCATCAAGGACTCTGTTTTTGACAATAAGTGTTGGTCCTTCTTTTTCGGTTCGAACCCATTCCGGAGTTCCTTCGAACGAAAAGAGGGTTCGTGTCGGAACACGTTTTCCTGTTTCGATTGCCGATTCATAAATAGCAAACCTAGTATTTGGATTTACAAAAGTGGTGCCACGACGTTCCGCGACAAGTATGTTTTCTGCATCAAAAAGCTCGAAGGAGTATGCGATTCCTCGTATCCCCGCCTTTGGATTCGGGTTCTCGACAAAGGCAACGGCATCGTAGGACCCCTCGCTTCCCTTAAGGACTCTGCTCCAAAGCACTACGAGGTCTGCGACTTGGAGTCTACACACTGCTTCGCAGGGCCCACCGCAGTCGACGCCCTCCTCACGCTGATTTTGCTTAGCGTCGGTGCACGATGCCGGCTCCCCTAACGATGAATACAGAGGTATCCCTATAACGACAAACAAAAAACCTACAATAAGGGAGAGATAAAAAAGACGACGTTTTGCTCCCCAACTTAACATAACGATATCGTAGCAAATTCCAGTACACAAAAAAAGCCACTGCTCCGCTCTCACTACGTTCGAGCTACGCAGTGAGAGCCTATAAAAAACCACCCGCGCAAAGGGTAGCTTTTCTTTTTCGAAGCAGGGCGGAAGAGCACTCTCGTGTTTAGAACGGCAGCGTCGGCCATCCGGGCCAGCCAACTTGGTACGCGAGGACGTACCATCCCACCGATACGACGACAGACGACACAGTAGCACTGCGCAACTTGAGCGTAGAGAATGTAAACGCAAACACCATCAAAATGGTTGCCGTTAAGATACTCGACCAGAAGGCCGGCTTTTCGGGGCTAAATATCGATGGAAGAAGTGCAAAGAAAAAAAGCCACTGACCAATGCTGATAACCTTGTCTTGCCACAGTGCCTTCTTCTGCGTCTCCGACATTTTTTGTACCTCTGGGCTAATCTTACGAGACTATAACATGGTAAAGGGAGAACACAAAACAACCCCGCTTGTGGCGGGGTGGGGTGAAGAGATAAGTGCTTTGTGCTGGCGCTGACCTACTCTCGCCCGAAGGCTACCATCGGCGCTGATGGGCTTAACTTCCGAGTTCGGAATGGGATCGGGTGTGACCCCATCGCCAAAGCACCAGCACAAAACACTCATCTCGTGGAAACCGAAAATGTGGCTTTCACATTTCCTAATAGGATGTCAGCCGTCGCACCTCACTACATTCGACCTCTGTCGAATTGGAGCGAGGTACGACGGCAATTATTATGATGTATTAGTACTCCTCGGCTCAACACATTACTGTGCTTACACCTAGAGCCTATCAACCTGATC
>JACQLS010000018.1 GCA_016204005.1 Parcubacteria group bacterium
CAGAGACGAGGAATATACGCATCACTAAGGCTATCTCAAAACTTAAGAGTGGGATGCGCCGGCCATGTTGTTGGTCCGGTTGTATTCATCGCTAGAATAGCCGGAGGTGTGAGATATTTATAAGAACCAACCATGAAAAGACGCTCAACACTATTTCTTCAGGCAGTTATTGTGGCGATCGGCATCGGCGTTCTTGCCCTCATGCTTTGGGAGCCACACCTCGAGGGCAGGAATGTGAATGCCACGTTCTTTGCGATTTACTTCAAAGATCCTTTTTTGGCGTATGCGTATACAGCATCCATTGCATTTTTCGTGGCGCTCTACCAGGCATTCAAGCTGTTGGGATATGCCGGACAAAATAAGATATTCTCGCAAGCGGCCGTGGACGCTTTGCGGACTATAAAATACTGTGTGTTTATTACAGCGGGTGCTATCATCGCGGCAGATGCCTACCTCATGATAGCCGCGCGTAGTAACAACGAGGACGCCGCAGGTGCGGTAATGCTCGGCATCATCGCTACCTTTGCCTCTATTGTTGTCGGTACAGCGGCGGCGGTGTTTGAACGAGTTTTACAAAACGCCGTGGATATAAAGTCCGAGAACGATTTAACAGTATAGCCAGACCAGCATGGCAATCATCATCAACATCGACGTCATGTTGGCGAAGCGGAAGATGAGTGTCACCGAACTTGCCGAGAAAGTCGGCATTACGATGGCCAACATCTCTATATTGAAAAACGGAAAGGCAAAAGCAATTCGACTATCGACCTTAGAAGCAATCTGCAAAGCGTTGGAGTGTCAGCCCGGAGATATCTTGGAATATAAAAAGTAAGGTAAAGTAAGGTGCTGCGTTGGTTAACTTTCTTTACTCATCTTTTTCTTCTCTCGGTAGCCCCCACTGCCAACGTGGCTTCTCTCCTTTCCAGTAACCGAAGGTAAATATAAGCCCGATCATCAGCAGAAAGCCCAAGAGCGCGGCACCAGGGGCGTCGTCAGTGTCCCCAATGTAAATGCCGGCAATAGCAACAGCTATGCTGGTGGCCACAACAAGCCACCCCTGCCACTTCACTGGCACCCAGCCCCAGCCATAGAGCCGCGCTTTGAACCAGTAGCCCCGCGGATTGTCTTTTAAATATTTTATGTATTCTTTGAACATAAATATATTTTTCCGATTTTCAATTTTGGCGGAGGGGGTGAGATTCGAACTCACGGCACCTTGCGGTGCTCTGGTTTTCAAGACCAGTGCAATAGACCACTCTGCCACCCCTCCCAAACTATATAGTGCGTGCTTTACGCCATATACTATATACCATACTACACCATATACTATATACTACATTCATGAAGTCTATGGGTATTGATTATGGGTCACGGAAAACGGGGATTGCTCTCTCCGATGACGAAGGAACGATTGCCTTTCCACACAAGGTTCTTCCAACAGACAAGCGTCTCTCGGGGAGCATCGCTGACCTGGTAATAACCGAAGGTGTGGGGCAGATCGTCATCGGAGAATCAATCGGTTACAGCAACAAGGAGAACCCGATTATGAAGGGGATTCGCCAGTTAAAGAAGGAGCTCGAAGCAAAGACAGGCATTCCTGTACTTTTCGAATCAGAGATGTTCACTTCTGCAGAGGCGAAGCGCTTCCAGGGTGAGCGCGATGGCATAGACGCTTCCGCAGCAGCACTCATACTCCAGCATTTCATTGATAGAAACAAAACGGACTCTGCATGAAGCAATTGCTCGCATCGTTTCTCGAAAAACAAGAACACTACAAAGCGCGTTTTCATGCGTGGTTTTTGAAACACGCGCAGGGGAAGCACGCGCAAGTGTGGCTCGCATTTCTTTCGTTCATCGAGTCAATCTTTTTCCCGGTTCCAATTGCCTTCTTCCTGATTGCCGTATTAATGGCCGACGCGACTCGTTGGGTATATTTTTCCCTTCTCACCACCGTGACCTCGGTTTTGGGTGGCCTCGGTGGATACGCGGTCGGCTTTTTCCTCTTTGATCTCGTTGGAGCACCGCTCATTGCCTTGTATGGCTTAGAAGAGGCGTTTACAAAGGCGGGGGAGCTTTTTGCGGACAATGCTTTCCTCGCCCTCTTTACAGCGGCCTTCACCCCGATTCCGTTCAAGATATTTACGATTGCTGGCGGGTTCTTCAAGATAAACCTCATTACGTTCGTGGCCGCATCGTTCGTCGGTCGAGGTCTGCAGTTCTTTGCTATCGGGCTTTTTATGCGGCTGTGGGGCAAGAAGGCAACAGAGTTGGCGTACCGCTATTTCAATATCGCCACATTTGTCCTCGTATTCCTTCTCATCGTAGCTTTCTTGGTATTGAAGTGAACAACTCACAGCACTTTTTGCTGTAATTGCTATACTTAAAGCAATGCGTCCAAGCAATCTTTTCTTTGAGTATTTTCCTCCACCAAAGTTTTTGCTAATGCCGAGCGTTGGGCTTGATATCTCGGACCGCTCAATCAGGTTTGCAGAGCTTAAAAGTGCTGATGGACACTTAGAACTCGGTCGTTTCGGCGAGCGCGTTCTTCCAGAGGGCATTGTGGTTGAAGGAGCAATTAAGAACCCCCCCGCTCTACAAACAGAGCTTTTGCGACTTGAACGGGAGTTCGCCCTCTCGTTTGTGCGTGTTGCGCTCTCGGAAGAGCAGAGTTACTTGGTAAAGGTCCAAATCCCGCGTGTTGCGAAGCGCGATATGTACTCGACCGTCGAGCTTCAGCTTGAACAACATGTCCCACTTTCACCAAAAGACGCTATCTTTGATTACTCGATTATAACCTGTGGTGACGAAGGGGCGCGCAAAAAAGCCCATGTGCACGACCTCGGCCTTGCCGTCATGCAACGAAAGAGCGTTGAGGAATACGCCAATCTCTTTGCTACAACAGGCATCATTCCGCTCTCATTTGAGCTCGAGGCGCACGCACTTGCACGAGCGCTCCTTCGACCGGGAGACTGCAAAACCTATATGATCGTCGACCTTGGAGCCACGCGTTCAAGTGTCTCCATCATTGCAGAGGGTGTTGTGCGATTCACCGCAACGCTCCGCGTCGGTGGGAACATGTTGACGGAAATCATCGCGCGAAAAATGCGTCTCGATTGGGAAACAGCAAAGCGTTACAAAGAGACACGGGGGCTTTCTCATGGGAACAAAGAAGACGAACTCTTTACTACCCTCGAACCGATTGTCAGTTTGCTCCGAGACGAAATACAGCGACACTACATATACTGGCACACGCACCAGAATCGCGAAGCGACGAAGGGCATGCAAGAAGCCGAGATTCTACTCTGCGGTGGAGAGGCGAATGTACCGGGACTCCCGGAATATCTTTCCTCGACGCTTCATATGAAGGTGGAGTTGGGCAATCCATGGAAGAACGTCGCCTCAACGGAGGAGTATCTTCCGCCGATTTCGCAAAATCACGCACTGCGTTATGTAACAGCAATCGGGCTCGCACTACGCTCACATCTATAGTATTTCGCAGTCTACTTTTTCACATAGAACATGCAAACAATTAATCTCCTTCCCCCAACACATAAACGGACTCTTTACCGGTGGTATCGGGGCCGCCTTATCTTGGTTGCCATGGCCCTCTTCATTGCCCTCTTCACTGGAGGCACACTCTTTGCGTTTCCAGCCCTCTTTCTGGGGGAGGTGAATGTGCGCGCGGCGGAGGAACGATTAGCCCTTGCCCACCAGGCTACGGAGCGAGCCGAGAAAACTTTTGTGACAGAGCAGTCTCGTGCGGCAATGAGAAAAGCAAAACTTCTCAGAGCCGAAGAGGGGGTCGCGCTCACGCACACAGAGGTGTTGAAGGAGGTCATCAGTAAAAAATCGAGAGATATAATCATTGGAGAATTGTTCTATCGTGAGGAGGCGAAGAAACCAAGTGGCATTGTTCAGACGCTTATCGTGCGAGGCGAGAGCAAAAACCGCTCGGTTCTCTTGGCATTTTCTGAAGCGCTTCAGAGTCTCCCGTTCGTCGAGAACGTAGAGCTTCCCGTGGAGCAATTAGCGAAGAGTAGCGAAATACCTTTTTCAATCACGCTCACGTATCGCTCCGCGCAAGACCAAGGACCAGAAGAGTAAGCCGCTCATGGATCCCGATAGTGGTCGCGATCGCGCATAATCAGTATTGGGATTATCAGAGAAAGTGTGAACAGTATCAAAAATTAACTCTCTAGATTGCGGTTGATGATCGCGATCTACCACTATCGGGATGGATCAGTCAGAACACAACCAAACAGAGCGCATTGAGGCAACGCCAGCCGCGCCCACGCACGGTCGCCTTTCGCGTGGAGCAAAACCGCTTATCTGGCTCTCCGTTATCGCTCTTGCGGTGATGGGTGTGTACGGAGCAACGCTCTTCAATATCGTGGACAAAAGCGCGGAAACGGCAACACTTCTTGAGGAATTGGGTGGTGAAGCAGAGAAAGAACAGGCATATCGCGCCACACGGCACGCGCTTGCAGAGACGAAAGCGATTCGTGACGGGCTTCAAGAGCGCTTTGTCGTAGAGAGTGGTGTTGCGCCCTTTCTTCAAGAGATTGAGGCCCTCGCAAGGCGCGCGGGCACAACGCTTACGTTTGAGCACGTAACCATTGAGCGCTCTGGAGGGGCGACCCCGTTTCTCCAGATGCAGTTTAAGGTATATGGAGAATTCGGAAGCATGTACTACTTCCTCGCCCTTATCGAAACATTTCCTTACAACATATCGCTTGAGCAGTTTGTTCTACGGCATAACGGATCTGACCTCATTGAGGATGGAGCACAGACTGGGCCTTGGGAGGGTTTGTTTATCACCAACGTAAAGAGTTTTATTGAGACGGACGATAACTAATCACGCGCTTTTTCTCACGCATGCAAACGTTTGATACAAAACACATCATTGGAACTATAAGGAATATCTTTGACTATGACTCGGCAAAGATGGAACCATCTCCTTACCGCGACTGGGTGGTTCTTGTGATCGGATTTTTTTCGCTCCTCATCCTTTCGGCAGGCGTCGGCGTGTATCTTTTTCTCGCGGTTTCCGGAGGAGATGTCTTTGCCCCACACGCTCCCGCTTTAGACGAAGAAGGGCCTTTTAGTGTTGAGGCGTTTGCAAACCTAGATACGCTCTACCAAGAGAAAGAAGCAAGGCTTGAAGCCCTCCTCGCAACTCCGCCCGCACGCCCGAGTGACCCTTCACAGTAAGCAGAAAGAAAGGTATAATGCGTTGCTCCCCTCGTAGCTCAATGGATAGAGCAGTGCTCTTCTAAGGCATTGATGTAGGTTCGATTCCTACCGAGGGGATACGGATAAAAGTGCAGATAGCTGTCTTGGCAGGTCAACGCGTTATATGTGTGCAGATAGCTGTTTTGGCAGGTCAAAGCTCAATGTTTCAAATGTACCGTTAGCTGTCTTGGCAGGTCAAAGCTCAATGTTTCAAATGCGCGGTTAGCTCAGTTGGTAGAGCGCTTCATTTACACTGAAGATGTCGGGGGTTCGAGTCCCTCACCGCGCACAGCATGATACTATTCGGCATACTCGGGTTATTGATAATTTCCTACGCCCTGTGGGTGCGCGACGAGATTAGGCAAAACAATCTCTTTATCATAGGAGGCGCTTTTTTACTGGTGTACAGCTTGGCGATCGACGAGGCGATATTTGTCGCACTGCAACTCGTGTTTATTATCTCTGCCGTTCTTGAGCTCGTGAAGATACGAGAGGGACGAACACATCATGGGCATGAAAAAAGAAATTGAAGTAAGAATAACAGGTAGGGTGCAGTTGGTAATGTTCCGCGACTTCGTGCAGAGAAAGTCACGCACCCTTTTTATCTCCGGCTTTGTTCACAATGAAGACGACGGCTCCGTGTATATTGTGGCGCAGGGGACGGAGGAGAATCTGAAAAAACTCATCGAACATCTCCACAAGGGGTCTTTTCTCTCACGCGTGGACGGTGTTTCTGTAGTCTGGCGAGAGCCGACCGAAGCGTTTTCCGGATTTACCATCGCGTACTAAAATACATGTCAGAACAAACCACTCCCAAATGTGTAGGTGTCATTATGGACGGCAATCGTCGCTGGGCACGCGAGCACAATGTGCCCGTGTTCGAGGGACATCAGAAGGGATACGAAAAGTTTAAGGAAGTTGTCCGCTGGGCCAAAGAGGCGAATATTCAAACACTCATCTGTTACGCGTTTTCAACAGAGAATTGGAAACGGACGGAAGACGAAGTTGGCTATTTGATGCAGCTCTTTGAGACTGCGCTCAAAAATGAGTTTGATGAGGTGAGCAAGGAAAACGCCCGCATCAGATTCATC
Source organism: Parcubacteria group bacterium (assembly GCA_016204005.1). GTDB lineage: Bacteria > Patescibacteriota > Minisyncoccia > Phycocordibacterales > UBA2135 > JACQLQ01. The sequence goes on from JACQLS010000018.1 coordinate 6,324, forward strand.
GGCGAACGAGGCGCGCTTTCAGAAAATATGCAGAAGCTTATGGGGAATCTTGAAGATAAGACAAAAAACAATACGGCGATTACGGTTGTGATCGCAATTTCGTATGGTGGCAGGGCGGAGATTGTGAACGCTCTACGCAAAGCACATAGCGAGGGTGGAGACCTCTCGGAAGAGGCAGTGGCACAACACCTATGGACTCATGACCTCCCGGATCCGGACATAGTCATTCGTACTGGTGGAGAAAAGCGACTTTCAAATTTTCTTCCCTGGCAATCCGTGTATAGTGAACTTTTTTTTAAAGACAGTTACTGGCCTGACTTTTCTAAAGCGGAGTTTGAGGATATTTTGAAAGAGTTTTCGGAGCGAGAGCGTCGTCATGGCAAATAGCTACAGTCTAATGGAAATACCAATCGTTTACGAAGATGAGCATCTCCTTGCGGTTAATAAGCCAGCGGGTTTGTTGGTGCACCCCTCGTCGGGTAAGGGTGTTGGCGAGACTGTCATTTCTTGGATAGAGAAACACTACCCAGGGCTCAAGGACGTTGGTGAGCCGCTCACTCTGTCCGATGGAACTGTGGTCAGCCGCCCCGGCATTGTGCATAGATTGGACAAAGATACGTCAGGTATCTTACTTATTGCAAAATCACAAAAGACATACCTCGAACTCAAAAGGCAGTTTCAAGAGCGAGAGGTGGAGAAAGAGTATCGTGCTGTTGTATACGGCACAATGGAACACAAAGAAGGGGTTATTGACGCTCCGATTGCTCGGGATAAAAAAGACTATCGTCGGAGAAAGGTTGCGGTAGGCGGGCGCGAAGCAAAAACACTGTACACGACGCTTGCTACAACGGATGCGTATTCGTACGTGTCGCTTTTTCCGAAAACGGGTCGCACGCACCAACTCCGCGTACACTTGAAATCAATAGACCACCCCGTGGTCTGTGACCCGCTCTATGCACCCAGGCGTGAGTGCCCTGCAGAGGTTGGTCGTCTCGCTCTTCACGCCTTTGGGCTCTCTATTACGCACCCCGATGGGACTCGAATGCGCCTCGAGGCGCCTCTTCCAGGGGAACTGGAGCGGTTTATACAGAGTCAGTTTCCGAGGTTGCAAAGCAACACATAATCTGTTAGAGTGTCGTATTGTCTATGACCACTATTGTTTTTTCCCCCGTTAATATTGCAGAGCGGAAAAAGATCGACATCCGATCCGGCGACACCGTCCGGGTGTGGGTTAAACTTAAAGAAGGAGACAAAATCCGCCTCCAGGCTTTTGAAGGCCTCGTTATTGCGCGCAAGCATGGCACCGAATCGGGCGCTACCTTTAGCGTGCGCAAGATCGCAAGCGGCGTTGGTGTCGAAAAAATCTTCCCGCTCTACTCTCCAACTATTGATAAGATTGAGATTCTTGGCCGCGCAAAAACTCGACGCGCGAAACTCTACTACGTTCGCGAGAAGACGGCGAAAGACACCCGCCGCAAGATGAAGCGCTTTTCCGGCTTCGCCCCGATCAAATACCAGGAAATGGTACCGAAGGAAGTGATGATAGACGCTGCACCCGAAGCTACTCCGGTAGCAGAAGTAAAAGCCGAAGCCCCCAAAGAAAAAAAGTCCGCAAAAGCAGAGTAAGAACATGTCGTAAAGAAAAAATCCCGCTTGGGATTTTTTCTTTACGAACCGCGTAATATACCTTATACTGAACGCACGCGCAGGTGGTGGAACGGTATACACGTACGCTTGAGGGGCGTATGCCGCAAGGCTTGGGGGTTCAAATCCCCCCCTGCGCACATTGAAGTAAGCGGAGCGCACGAAATGTGCGCAGGGGAGCAAAGCGCCTGCGCGCTTTGCGTGGGATTTGAACCGGCGGAGCATCCCGCCTTAGGCGGGAGCGAGCCGCGTCCAGCAGTACTTATGAGCTTGGAACACGGAGTGTGAACAAGCGAATTAGTAACTGCGGGATCATCCCCCGCGACTAGTTTTCAGCTATGCCCACCAAGAAAAACTTTATTGTTAAAGAAAAGCTCCACATCTTCCCCATGGAGGCGCCATGGATGTATCTGCCGATTCCGAATGACAAAGTTCCGAATGTTCGCCCAGGTGGGTGGGGGAGCATTCCCGTTATGGCGACCGTGGGCAAAACCACATGGCGCACCTCGCTCTTCCAAATGAAAAAAGGTTACTTCTTTCTCCCTATTAAAAAGCAGGTTTGTAAAAAGGAAGATCTCGCCATCGGTAAAGAGGTGACAGCTCGTTACGTCCTCGCGGATAAGTGATATACTGTAACCATGCGACAACTTGATTCTAAAGCCGTTTGGATGTTTTTTATTCAAAACCTACTCATCGGCCTCCCTTTTATTATTGTGCCGTTTGTCATTGTGGCAGACGAAGAGTTCAAGGCGATTTCAGAGGTAACTTCAGGGCTCTCTATCGTCTTTTCATTAGCGAGCTGGATAATCGCCCCCATATACATCGCCCTGTCTTTTATCGTTGCCAAATTAAGCTATCGTTTTGTTTGGTATGAACTTCGAGAGGAGGGTTTCCGCAAAGAGCACGGCATTATCTGGAAAACATATGTCACCATTCCCTATAACCGCATTCAAAACGTGGATATCCATCGCGGCATCATAGCGCGGCTTCTTGGCCTCTCCGATCTTGAGATTCAAACAGCCGGAGCAAGCGTTGTCATGCGCCGTCGTGGTGTGTGGGGGCTTGGGGCGGAGGGCGCGCTTCCCGGTGTCTCAAAAGAAGAAGCAGAAAAGCTTCGAGATGAACTTATTGCGCGCGCGAGGAAAGTGCCTGGCCAGGGCTTATAGTTGAATCAGTTTCACCTAAGGAGTATGCTTCTACGCAGATGCTCCCAGGAGAAACGTCGTGAGACCAAAAGTTCTTTTGGTTGATGACGACAGAGGAGTCCAGTCTGCCTGGAAATTGCAGCTGGAAGATTTGGGGCACAAGGTGGAAGTCATTCAGGCATTCACGGCAGAAGAGGCGAGAGCAATGTTCAGGGCTCATGCTGACCTTGCCGCTATTGTTATGGATGGGTACTTGAGCGACTCTGAGAGAGACCCCGCAGGGGTGGGGCTTACCAGAGAGTTCAGGGGTTCTTTTACTGGTCCCATGATCGCGGCGTCTAGTGACTCTCGCGTGAGGAAAATGCTTGGGCGCGCGGGGTGCGACCACGAAGCCGAAAGAAAAGTGTACGTGCCGCGGCTTCTTCTCGGAGCCCTCAAACTCCAATAGTTTTTAATCAAAGTGGCAATGTGCCACTTTTTGTTGTACTGAGGTTATACAGAGTATACTAAGGCCATGAAGGAATATTGCTATCTCAATGGAAAGATTGTTCGAAGTGACACTGCAACACTCCATATCAGCGATGGGGGGATTTTGCGCGGGTATGGCATTTTCGATTTTATGGGTATCCATGACGGGAAGATTTTCCTCTTTGATGAGCACTGGGGTCGCTTTCAAAACTCAGCAAAGACACTCAACCTAAGAATTCCGATTTCAAAGGAGGAGTTCAGGCGGCAAATTGGGGTTTTAATCCGCAAAAACAAGGTGCAGGGTGGTGCTCTCCGGGCAGTCCTCACGACGGGCAAGATAGACGGTTTTGTCTTTAATCCAAAGACGCCAACCTTTTTCATTTTTCTGCAGGATGACATAGCTCCCACAAAAGAAGTGTATGGAAAAGGGGTGAAACTCATGACCGCCGAACATCTACGGCTTTTTCCCGAGGCAAAGACAAGTAATTATATCTTCCCGGTGTTGCTTCAGGAGAAAAAGAAAAAAGCCGGAGCGTATGAAATCCTTTACACATGGGAAGGAAATGTCCTCGAGGCATCAACTTGCAACTTCTTCATCTTCAGGGGAGACACTCTCATTACCCCCAAGAAGAATATCCTTCATGGTATTACTCGCTACGCGACGATTAAATTAGCGAAAGGAGTTTTTCGAGTTGAGGAACGCGATTTATCATTCAAGGAAGTCTTAGGTAAGGCAACAGAGGCATTTGTCACTTCCACGGGAAGGCGCATCGTGCCTGTTGTGAATATCGACGGCAACAAGATCGGAAAAGGGAAGGTTGGAGAAAACACAAAAGAGCTCATGGCTCGATTTAACGATCTTGTCCTACGCGGTGGGTGGTGAAACGGCGCACAATTTCCCTCCCTTGATTTTCTGTGGTACAGTAAGTTGCGGTAAAAAGACATGGTGCCCATGGTGTAACGGTTAGCACTGATCCCTGTGAAGG
>JACQLS010000002.1 GCA_016204005.1 Parcubacteria group bacterium
ATACAAAATACAAAATACAATTTGAGGAGCCACAAAGCGGTGTTGCTCCCGGGCAATCTCTTGTCGTGTATGATACGGCAGGTGAGGAGTGCATGGGCGGCGGAGTGATAGGTGATGTACAATAGAAGTATCGGAAATCCACCATGAGTACAATATTTGTCCACAACCTCGTCGTATCCGGCATTCACGGAGTGAACGCTAAAGAGCAAGAGCGCGAGCAGCCGTTTCGTATTTCTATTGAACTTGAAGCGGACACATCTAAAGCAGAAACGTCAGACAGTATCGAGGACACGATCAATTACAAAGAAGTTAAAGACATTGCAGAAAGGATTGTACGGGGACCCTCACTCTTTCTTCTCGAGTCCCTTGCAAGTCGTATCGCCGAGAAAATTCTTGAAGACAAGAGAATAAGCTCTGTCACCATCTCCATTGAAAAGATGAAAATCTGGGAAAACGGCATTCCCGGCGTTGTCATTAAAAAACAGCGCTCTTAGGCGCTGTGTTGCTCCGCGCGTATACGCTGGCGAAGCCCGAATGTGCATCGTTCTTTCGTGATGTTTGCAAGGAAGTGGAAGGGCTGTTCGTTTTTGCCCAAAAAACCGGGAGCTCGCATTAGGATCATGTGCCCCGGAGGTGCCTGAATGACGCGCGGGTTGCTCCCTTCTCGATCGTCGCAGAGCGTGAAGTCGCCCGTGCCAGCGAGGACCAAGACGCAGACCAGGTTCCCCATAGAAAGACCATCTTTATGCGGCGATATCCCAGACGAGCCCTTGGGGTAACGCTGAAGGACAAGATCATCTAAATGAAGCGGAGTTGAGAACGGATATCTGCACAATGTGGCGAACTCTGCGTTAAGGAGGGAAGCGATGGTGTCCCGAAGGCGCAAGAAGGGGCTCTCGGGAGGGAAGGCTCTAAATGCGGAAAGGTCTTGGCGCACGTGATGCTTTCCCACGTAGTCCTTCTCTTTGGCGTAGACGTATCCACGAGCTTCTTTCGCAAGCTTCCTTACAATCCGATCCTCGCACAGCTTAAAGGCGAAGGCCCCCTCTTCCTCAAGCGTGCATACGGCGTTTTCCGCATGCCAAGGTATGGACAGTCCTGACTGGGGTGCTTCTTGCATGTCGATTCCGGAAGATGTCTTTTTAAAGCATATTCTTTTTGCTACTATTGGCAATATAGCCCTACGCACTATGATCACTATTGAAGATTTCAAAAAGCTTGAGATTCGAATTGGAAAAGTTATTTCTGCCGAAAAAGTGCCTGATGCGGACAAGCTCATCAAGATCATTTTTGATTTTGGCAGTGAGCAAAGGCAGATCATGGCAGGTATCGCGGAGTTTGTTGCCGATCCCGCGCTCTTGGTTGGGAGAGAGATGCCCGTTATCGTAAATCTTGAACCGAGAATACTCCGTGGTTATGAGAGCCAGGGGATGATGCTCGCGGCAGACAACGCTGGTCGACCGACGCTCCTCCATCCAGCGGAAGAAGTTCCTCCGGGAAGTATAATTAAATGAGCATGGCCAGCATAGAGGAACGAGTACAAAAAATAGAGGAAAGGAACGAGAGAGTGGAGACCGACAAAGATTGGGAAACGAGTTCCACGCGGCGTCTTTTGCTTCTATTCTTCACCTATCTTTCGGTGGGTGTTTATTTGTGGGTGATTGATATTCCTCGGCCGTGGTTTAACGCCATCGTGCCCGCTGTTGCATTTATGATCTCAACACTCACCATGCCGTTTTTTAAGAAACTGTGGCTTAAGTTTTGGAAATAACATTCTGATCCGCCTCAGGCGGATCAGAATGTCGTGTAGAAGAAGTATAAAAATAGTATGGTGGGCAAAGAACAAAAAATCAATATAGCGCAAAAAGCAATTTTATTTGACGAAAACGGAAAAATCTTGACGATACGAAGAACAGAAACGGCCCCCTCGCGGCCCCTCTATTGGGATTTGCCGGGCGGTGTGGTGGAATTTGGCGAAAACCTAAAAGAAGACATTGCGCGGGAGATTAGGGAAGAAACCGGATTAGAGGTAGAGGATGTGTCGGTATTTGATGCGGCTTCCGGCCTCAATGATATACACGAGTTTTGGGTTACGATTTGCTATACAGCCCGACCGATTGCGGCCAAGATAGTATTGAGTTATGAGCATGACGATTTTATGTGGGTAACCCCCCAAGAGTTCACAAAAATGAAGATCTCACCAAGACATCGTGCCTTTGTCGAACGATTTATCACAACAAACCAACATGGCATTTCGTGAACAAGTACTTAAAGTGGTTTCAAAAATTCCGAAGGGGGAAGTTTTGACGTACAAAGAAGTTGCCCGTCGCGCGGGGAGCCCGCGCGCCTTCCGTGCCGTTGGCAACATTTTGAATACAAACTACGATCCACAAATACCGTGCCATCGTGTTATCCGCTCTGATGGCAGGACGGGTGGGTATAATCGTGGAAGCGTGAAAAAGATAGCACTTCTTAAAAGGGAAGGATGCCAAGGGGTTTTCTGATATACTACAACCATGGAAATCAAAAGCAGTGCATTTGAACACGAAGCGCTCATGTCTTCGAAGTATGCGTGCGACGGGAAGGGCATGAATCCACCACTTTCATGGAGTGGCGTGCCGAAGGAAACGAAGACGCTCGCGCTTACCGTGGATGACCCCGATGCTCCGGGAGGGCTCTTCGTCCACTGGATTCTCTGGAATATTTCTCCGAAGCTCAAGGGAATCTCCGAAGGAAAGGTGCCCGAAGACGCAGTCCAGGGAAAAAACGATTTTGGCAAGCGTGAATATGGGGGAGTGTGTCCGCCTCGCGATGAACATCGGTATTACTTTAAACTGTATGCCCTCGATACGGAATTAAACATTTCGGAAATGAGCGATAAAGAATCGCTTGAGGAGGAGATGTTGGGGCATGTGCTTGAGAGGGCAGAGTTGGTTGGACGATACGCCCGGTAGTGTAAAAAGTATGAGGGCCGGCCCGACGCGAGTCGGACCGGCCCTTGTTGTTGCGGGTCGCCTACTTGGCGCCCTTCTTCTGCTCGGTCTTCTTCGTCGTCCGCGACTTGGACGAGGAAGCGGCCACCTTGTGGATTCCCGCGACAGGAGCGCCTCGGGCGACGTCCATCGTCGGCGGCTTCGCCTTTGCGCGCGCCATGCGTTTGCGCGCATGGCGGTTCGGACCACCGTCGACGGGGTTCTTGCCTCGCATCGGCGGACAGTGGCCCTTGGCGTGGCGGTTGCCGCCGCTACCGACGGGGTGCGCGCACAGTTCACACGTTCCCTGCATTAGTCAGTCTCCTGGGTTGGATCAGCGTTACAGATTTATTATAAACAAACTCATTAGTTTGTCAAGTCTCTAGAGGAGGTGATACGATACATGCATGTCTCAGTATTACACTGCCAAACGGACGCGCGGAGTTTACGATCCTAAAAGCGACGAACCGTTCAAATTGAGCCGGAGCAAGATAGATCTCTTCATTGAGTGCCCGCGCTGTTTTTATGTAGATCGTCGCCTCGGCGTCGGTCGCCCGGCAGGATTCCCTTTTAACTTAAACAGTGCCGTTGATGCGCTTTTGAAGAAAGAGTTTGATATCCACCGCAAAAACGGCGAAGCGCACCCCTTAATGAAGACCTACAATATTGACGCAGTTCCCATGGCGCACAAGAATATTGAGATTTGGCGTGACGTCTTTAAAGGAATCGCCTACTATCATAAGCCAACTAATTTCCATGTCTATGGCGCGATTGACGATGTGTGGGTGAATCCGAAGGGGGAGCTCCACATTGTCGATTACAAAGCGACGAGCAAAGACGCCGAGGTTACTTTGGACGCGGAATGGCAGATGGGGTACAAGCGCCAAATGGAAATATACCAATGGCTGTTTCGTCAGAACGATTTTAAGGTTTCGAAGACCGGCTACTTTGTTTACGCCAACGCGGGTCGCGACAAAAAGGCTTTCGATGGGGTCCTCGAGTTTAAAGTGACCATTATTCCCTACATTGGCTCTGACGATTGGGTGGACAGAACACTTAAAGACGCAAAAGAAACGCTTGATAAGGACGCTATTCCTGACGCCTCTCCGGAATGCGACTATTGTGCATACAGAAATGCGGCCGTAGAGGTGATTCGGAGCGCGCATGCAAAAAAAGAAGTTGCGAAGCCAACTCCTCCTCCCGCTTCTCCAGGTAAGAAGAAAAAAGAAAAGAGCACGCTTTTTTAACATTACCGCAGGGATTCATCCCGATAGTGTTAGGTTGTCGTAGGCAACCGTCGGATTTTTGAAAAAATCAAAACACTATCGGGATGGGGAAAACTTTACTTTTTCGTTGTTTCTTTTGGAGTATACTTAAGTAATGATAGAGATACTTGATCCGGAGACGCAGGATATTTGTCTCCGGCTGATTGCCGCAGCTTTTTTGGGACTCATCCTAGGCACAGAGCGTGTGCTGGCACACAAACAGGCGGGCATGCGCACATACGCCCTCATTTCACTTGGCGCGGCGCTCTTCATTGTTGTATCAGAGACCATCCTCAAAGAGTCTGTCGCGGGAGCGAGCGCCGACCCCCTGCGAGTGGCCGCCGCTATCGTGACTGGTATTGGTTTTATAGGAGCCGGACTCATCATCTTTAAAGAAAAGACGATACGAGGGCTGACAACTGCGGCTGGTTTATGGGTTACTGCAGGTATCGGCATTGCGAGCGGGTTTGGGCTCTATGCGATTGCGGTTTTGGGAACTCTCCTTGCCTTTCTCATCTTCACGCTTGTTTGGTTCCTCGAGTATGGAGTCAAAAAGTGGTCGGGTAAATGGGACGAGGAAATGTAGTATTTGTTAGCGGTAGAACAAAGCAACACTATGAAATGCCCCGTGTGTTCGGAAGAGATGGCTATAAAAACAGAAGATACGAGTTCGGATTCCAAGAACAATAGGGAATACAACCGAACAGTATTTTGGTGTGAAGGGGACGATGTGTGGGTTAAGGTCGAAGTACCAAAAAGAGAGTAATAATTTCTAAAGGTCGACTTCTTCTATTATCATTTATTTAGAACCTTCAATGAAACAAAACGATTATTTCATACTTGTTGGTTTGGTGTTCGTGATTGTCTTTACGCTTCACGCGTTCCGTATTGGTTACGGGTGGGAAGCAACGCTTGCCGGCTGGGATATCCCTATGTGGGTCTCGTGGCTTGCCGTCATCATTACCGGCGTGCTCGCATTTCAAAGCTTCTCGCATTCAGGAGTTCTCACTGGTCACCGCAAGAAGGGGAAGTAAACCCGCCTTTATTTGTCTGAGTGGAAGAAAAGTGGTATTGTACAAACGGCTATCCTCAACATTCGGGATAGCCGTTTGGAAAAAGGGTTTGCCCGAGCGACTCGTGGTGAGTGTAGTCGAATCAAGTCGAAGGGCCCTATCGTCTAGCGGCTAGGACGAAGGCTTCTCAAGCCTTAAACCCGGGTTCGATTCCCGGTAGGGTCATCTACAAAAGAAAGCTCACCTTGTGGTGGGCTTTCTTTTGTAGATGAGATCATCCCCCGGGAATCGAACAGGAAGGGGGTCGGGGAAACACCTGTTTCCCCGTGTAGGAAGGCAGGGCGAAGCCCGTTGGAAAACCGTGGGTTTCCAAAAAGTGAGATAGTGAACGCAGTGAACGTCCCGGTAGGGTCACAAATTGGTACTTCTTAGCGCCTCCTCCTTGATTATCTGTTTTATGCACTATAGTATATAGATGAGTATCTATGAATGAGGGAAAATCGCGAAAAAGAAACGCGAGTACAAAAAAAGCATTGAAACGAACTCACGTCTACCCAAGACCAATATGGGTGCTTCCTACCGTATCGGAGGAAGAAGAACTCTGCCCAGATTGTTTTAAGGTCGTAGGGGAGCGGAGCCGTTATTCCTTGGTTTGCATGTTGGGCAAGGCAAAGGGGGGTTTCTCGGTCAGTGAGCTGACCAAGAAAATAAATTTACGCCAACCAACAGTAACGCACCATCTGCGGATACTGCTTTCTGTCGGTGCGGTCGAAAGGGAGTCACGTGGGCGGAGGCGTATTTACAAGCTTAACCGAAACGCACATTGCTTTAAGGAGTGTAAAATTC